>JAGAOU010000113.1 GCA_017623595.1 Clostridia bacterium | reverse complement strand
TAGCGTTAATGCGGAACACCGAAGTGTGTACACACATTATTATACATGATTTCGGTTGCTTTTTCAACCCTGTCAGACAGATTCCGTAAAAACAGTAATTTTTAGAATTGCTGTCTTACGAGCACCCGTCTAAATGGGGGGGGTGTTCATCTATGACTTGTCAATTTTACTGACAAGCACTGCATTTGTAGACACAAATACAAAATACAGCATGCATCTTTCGAGATATACCGTATTCTTGTAGAACTGTCCTTTAGGGTACACCACTAAAGCCCTCGCATTTTTCGTTATTTTACCTGGAACCAGAGAAGCATCTCGTCTTCGCCCCGATTTTCCATGGCGTAATAGGGGATGAGGGTGATATCCACCTTCTGACGGGCGTTGCTCTTTTCCCGATAGAGCACCGTTTCATCCTCAAAGACACGGCGGGTAGCCTTGCCCGTAAGGGTGGGAACGCCCAACTCGGGATGAATGCCCTGCTTGAAGCGGCAACGGGATTCGATGCAAAGATCCCGCAGGTTCTTGCCGTTGTCTCGGGCTTCGGCACAATAGAGCACAGGCCCCCGCTGTACGGCGCAGCGGCCGCAGTTGAAGACCGCTTCGGGACGGGATTCGAAAAAGCGAACCTTCATGGGGAAATCCACGGTAATGGGCTGACCGTCCTTGGCATCCAGATAGGTGTACCCCTTCACGGTTTCATACTTGTGATCGGTGCACCAGCCGGGAACACGGAGAGCCAGCTTGCAATCTCCACCCTTGACGGTGACGGTGACCTTGCCGTTTTGCGGATATTTGGTGTCGATATTCAGCATTTTTCCGTTGCCCAAATCAATTTCGGACTGCATGTACTGATGGACATAAACCGTATCCCCCTCGGTGGAACAAATGTAATCTCCCAAAGCGGGAATGAGGCGGACGATGTTGGGAGGACAGCAGGAGCAGCTGAAGACCGCGGAGCGGAGCATCTTGGGCCAACGAATGGCGGAGGTGCCGCCGTCACGGGTGTGAAGATAAGGAACGACTTCCTGGGGATTTTCATAGTAGAAGGATTTTCCGTCCAGAGAGGTGGAGGTAAGAACACTGTTGTAAAGGGCCCGTTCGATGACATCGGAATAACGGGAATCGGCGCTCATTTTCAGCATCCGCTGGGCAAAAAAGATCAGCCCGATGGAGGCGCAGGTCTCACTGTATGCCACCAGATTGAACAGGTCATAGGGCACGGTGAAGGCTTCCCCCTTGGAGGAGGAGCCGATGGAGCCGGAGATGAACATTTTCTTTTCGGTGATATCGCGGAAGAGGGTTTCGCAAGCGGTTTTCAGGGTTTCATCTCCCGTCTTTTCCGCCGCATCCGCCATGGCGGTGTAGAGATATACGGCCCGTACCGCATGACCCACGGCCTCAGTCTGTTCCCGCACGGGAGCGTGATTCTGGGCATAATGGGAAAGATCCGCATGCTTATGATCCTCGGACAAAGCACGGGGATGAACGCCCCGCAGATTGAGGAAGTGCAGGGAAAGATCCAGATATTTCTTGTCTCCCGTGGCATCGTACATTTTCAGCAGCGCCAGCTCGATTTCCTCATGACCTGGAACCTCAAAGCCCGTATCCTTTTTCTCCACAAAGCGCTCGATGATGTAATCGACATAACGGCCAAGGCCGTTGATAAACCGATCGTCCCCCGTAGCACGGTAGTGGGCAACGGCGGCTTCCATCCAGTGACCCGCACAGTACAGCTCATGGTCATTCATCTTTTTGAAGCGGTTTTCCTGCTCCTGAGTCTGGAAATGACTGTTGAAATAGCCTTCGGGGGTCTGATTTTTCAGGAAAGTATCAATGGTTTTATCGATCTTCTTTTTCAGACGGTCGGAGGGGTTCTTCTGCCATGTATAGATGGCACCCTCCAGCCATTTTGCCACATCGGAATCCCAATACACATGGGGCTGGAAGGGTTTGCCCTCAGTCCAATCACAGTTCAGTGCGGCAAAGCGCCCCGTCTCGGTGAAACGGTCAAAGACCGCCTTCACGGTGATTTTACGGGAAAGATCCTGGCGCTTTTTCCAAAATCCTCCCGTAATGGTCACCTTGGAAAAGTCAATGTGCTGCAAGCTTTTTTCGCTCATAAATCTATACTCCTGTTTTTTTTCTTTTATTATATCACAAAAAAATCGTAATTTTAACGGAAAAAATCACAAAAATTATTGCAAAAATCACAATCCCGTGTTATAATCAGAGCAGAGAAGTCGGGAGGAACCGTTATGATCGGAATTGACTTAAATCAACCCATTCAATACAAGCATGCGTCTCTGCGTTATTTTTCACCTCAGGAATCCCATACGGTACGATTCTGTATGGAAAACGTCCTGCTTTTGGTGTTCGAAGGGGTGCTTCATTTTACCGAGGACGGGAAGCCCTACGACATCGGTGCAGGGGAATATTTTATTCAGAAAGCGCACACCCACCACGGCGCCCTGCACCCCTCCGACAGTCCGAAATATCTCTATGTGCATTTCGACGGATGCTGGGGCGATGAAGGAGAAATTCTTCCGAGGCAGGGGGTTTTTTCCCCCGAGGAAATGATGCCCTTAATGGAGCGGCTTGACCTTGCCCATAGCCGAAACCGCAGCCTGACCGAAAAATCCGCTTTGTTCTTTCGGGTGTTGTCAAAACTGTATCTCAGTGAAGAACCCACGGGCCCCGTGGGCGAGATTGCGGAATATCTGCGGGAGCATGCCTGCGAAAGTATTTCTCTGCAGGATCTTTCGGTTCGGTTCCGCTACAGTAAGAATCAGATCATCAATCTGATGAGAAAAGGGTACCATATGACGCCGTTGGAGTATCGAAACCTGCATCGGATGAAGCATGCAGAGTGGCTCTTGCGCGTCACGTCCTCCTCCCTGGCACAGGTGGCGGAGGAGTGCGGCTACGGGGAATATTCCCAATTTTACAAGGAATTTTTCCGAACCTACGGCGTTTCTCCCAAGGAATGGAGAGCCGAGCATCAACCCCTGTAACACCAAAAAGAGCTCCGAAATTTCGGAGCTCTTTTCTGTTTTTTAATTATTTGCAACAATCAGAAGGGTATTGAAGATCTCACGGATGCCCACCACACCGGGGGTGCGGGCGTCTACGGGGAAGTTGCAGATCTTAAAGCCCTCATCCAGTTTGACCAGGAAGGTAGAGGATCCGCCGCCGTCCAGATTGATGGCGTTCACCGCCCCCAGTTCCTTCAGCTTCACGGCCACATCGTACAGCGTCATGCCGTTGGAATGCTCGGGCAAACGTCCGTCCACAATGAAAACAAAAACATCCTTCTCGGCGGTGATGCCCACGGCGGTGCGGGGATGACGGTCGGAGCAAAAGCGCTCCCCGGGCCAAACATCTCCGAATTCTCCGTTTTTCAGAATCCGCTGAAGCCCTGCCACGGCTTCCTTCATGTTGCCCTTCAGCCAGGGCTCGTGACGGAAGTCACCGATGACCGGTTCCCCGGTTTTATCCACGCCGAAGAATGCGCGGTCACTGTCCCCGTTGGTGATCACATTGCCGTCCTTGATGACGGGCCCCGAGGGATGATTGTCGGAGAACATATCGAAAAAGTCGGCGTTGGTGGCGCCCACCACATTCAGCCCCTTGGCAACCACCGCCAAAGCCTGTCCTTCCACCGTCTGAATGGCGGTATTGGGCAGGGTTCCGTCGTCTGCGGTGCCTGCACGAAAGGTTCCCTTGCCGTGCTTCACGGTGAAATAGAACCATTTCATGGGAAGTCCGTCCTTGTCCTTCCCCGTCACCTCGGTCCAAGTGATGCCGTCAGTGAGGGGATGCTCTTCGCTCTTTTCGGCAACAATGCCCGTATCGCAAATTTCGGGAATCAGTTCGTTTTCCTCACGGACATCGGACAGATCGCAAACAAATTCCGTATAAGCGTAACGCCCCACTTCGGCACAAAATTTGGACCTGGTGCGATTGCGGTAATACATTTTCAGAGTCATGCCGTCCTTCAACCAGCAATCCCGCAGATAAAAGACATGAACCGCCGCATCGTAGGGCTCATGATAGTTATGAGTCTCCTGCACTTCCCAGGTATCCCCCTTCAAGGTGCTGTAACGCACCGCACCCTTGGAGCGCACCACCAGCTTGTACACACCGGGGTGATCCTTCATGGTATAAACCTTATGAGAGGGGGCAAACTCGGGACAAAACACATATTCGTTCATAGGAAACGTACCTCCGAACTCTTTTTTCTTCATTATACAACACTTTCTCGAAAAATGCAACGGATAAACTTTGATTTATCTTTGAACTATTCGCTCAAAAGCCTCACCAGCGCTTCTTTCGCGGCGGAATCGTGACCGTGCCAGGCGATGGCCCGCCCCTCATGGGGCAAAACCAGCAGCATCTGACCGTTCATGCCGCTCTTGCCGTAGCACCCTTTATTGCCAACAGGACGCATTTCATACCCCCGTCGCAGACTTTGCTCGATCCACTCCTGCGACAGAAGCCGTTTTCCGTGATAGATTCCACCGTTGAGCCAAAGGCCGCCCAACTTTACCATGTCTCCCGCCTGCAAGTACAGTCCCGTGGCACCCATGGCATGCCCCATGGGACAATGACTGAAGGCCATTTCCCGAAATCCCATGGGCCACAAAAGATGCTCCCACAGAAAATCGTCCAACCCTTTGCCGCACCGCGCCTCCACCGCCCGTGCCGCCAGATAAAAGGCCCCATCGGAATAGCGGCGCTCCGTGTCGGGAGGACAGCAAAGGGGCTGAGACAGGGTATATTGCAGATAATCCTGCCCAAAGCTCCGCGGATCATTGCAGTCAATGTCCAGAAATCCCGTCGAAAGACCGCAGCGGTGGCGCATCAGATGATCCAATGTCACATCCTGCCACCCCTCCGCAGGGGCTTGGGTAATAAATTGCTTCAAAATATCCGTAATCTTTTCCGCAGGGTCCAGAAGCCCGCGGTCATAAAGAAGCCCCACCGCCGCCACGGTAAAGGCCTTTGCCACAGAGTAGGAATTGCTGCAACGGTTTCCCTTTTGCAGGCAGAGTTCCTTTGGCTCCTCATCCCCCCGCATCTCGGCAATGCGGTAAATATTCCAATGGTTTTCCCCAATGATTTCGGCAAGACCGTTCAAATCGACCATGGAAAATCCCCTTTCTTTTTTTCTTTATTATAACGCCCATTTCTTCTGTTGTCAAGTGTTTTCGGATTTTTTTATGTTTTTTTTGGATCCCCCCTTGACAAACAAAAAAAATGTGCTATAATAGATACGTGCTCGCAAAGGGCGGGCATCTTGAAGAGTAAAAGCGCAGGCGTTTAAGTGTCGACGGGACGGGGAGTTGTCCGTCGGACGAAAGCCAAAGGCTGCGGTCTGTGCTTTGCATCCCGCTTCATAATTCAGATAGAAGGACTGTATCTCCTACCTGCTTATGATTTGGGAAGGAGGTATTTTTTTATGCAAAAAAAGAAACAAAACGTGATTTTCGGCTCCATGAAGCTGATGCTGGCCGTGGCCTTTTTGGCGGCGCTGAGCATCACCTGCGGCAAATATCTTGCCATCCGCGGAGGAGATGTGATGCGCTTCTCCTTTGAAAACCTGCCCATTCTTTTGGCAGGCATGGCCTTCGGCCCCATCGTCGGAATTGTGACCGGCGTGATCGCAGACCTTTTGGGATGCCTGCTTGTGGGCTATGCCATCAACCCCATCGTCACCTTGGGAGCGGCGGCGATCGGCCTTTGCGGCGGCGTGATCTTCCGCCTCTGCAAAAAACTGCCCTGTCTGCCTCGGGTGGGGCTCACCGTGTTGGGCGCCCATGCGGTCGGCTCGGTGATCATTAAAACCTTTGGCCTTGCCAAGTTTTATGCCATGCCCTTCTTCGCACTCATGGCATGGCGGGGGCTGAATTATCTGATCGTCGGAGTGCTGGAGTTTGTTCTGCTCTATATTTTGTTCCGCAGCACGGCGGTAACAAACCAACTGGAACGAATGAAACGCTGACCGTGGAGTAAATTATGAATTATACCGAAAGCATCTCCTACCTTCGGGGCACAAACCGCGCCTTCTGCAAGCCCGGCACCGATCGGGTGGAGGCTCTTTGCGCCGCTGTGGGGAATCCCCAAAAGGATCTGCCCGTCATCCATGTGGCAGGAACCAACGGCAAGGGCTCCTTTTGCGTCATTCTTGCTTCGCTTTTGAAGGAGGCAGGCTATACGGTGGGGCGCTTTTCTTCCCCCGCTTTGTGCAAGATCAATGAATGTGTCTCCGTCAACGGCGGGGAAATTTCCGATGAAGATTTCGCCCGTTTGGTGTCGATTCTGCAACCCTTTGCCGATACTGAGGCCGACCGTCCCACGGAATTTGAACTTTTAACCGTTCTGGCGTTTTTGTATTTTCAAGAGAAGCATTGCGATTATGTGATTCTGGAATGTGGCATGGGCGGCTTAACCGACGCCACAAACGTCATCGAACGCCCCCTTTTGTCGGTCATCACAGGCGTTTCCGTGGATCACGCATCCTTTTTGGGAGACACGGTAGATAAAATCGCCGAGCAAAAGGCGGGCATCATCAAGGACAGTTGCCCCGTTCTTTGGTGCGGGACAGACCCTGCGGCGGAGGCTGTATGCCGTAAGCATGCGCTTTGTCATGCCGCTCCCCTGTACACCGTTCCAAGACAGGCTCTGATCGTCAAGAATGCGGATCTTTCGGGTACGGTCTTTGATTTTGACGGATATACCGATCTTTCCCTTTCTCTGTTGGGGCTTTATCAAGCGGACAATGCCGCAAACGCACTGACCGCTTTGGAGATTTTGAATCAAAATCTTTCCGACGGTGCCCTTCGGGCAGGTCTTCGCAAGGCCCGCTGGCCGGGGCGGTTCGAAATTGTCTCCCACGATCCGCTGATTATTGCCGACGGCGGCCACAACCCCGAAGGCGTCAATCGGGCTGTGGAGAGCATCGAGACCTACTTTTCCAACGAAAAAGTGATTTTTGTTACGGGAATCATGGCGGACAAGGATTATCATACCGTGGCCGCTCGCATGGCATCGGTGGCACAAGCGGTCTATACCGTCACGCCCCCCAATGCCCGCGCCCTGCCTGCGAAGGAATATGCGGAGGTGTTCCGCACCCTCGGAATTCCCGCCACCCCTTGCGCCACCGTGGCCGAAGGGATCGCAAAAGCCCTTTCCGCAAATAGTCCCGTTATCTGCCTCGGCTCCCTCTACATGTACGACGAAATACGGCAAGCCCTCTCCCCCGAAAACCGATAAGCCCTTCAGAAATAAAGCACTATCATAAACAACGACCCGACGGATGATCCGTCGGGTCGTTTTGATTGGATTATTGGTTAGATAATGTCTTCCCGTTCTTCCACGGTAACGTTGCGGTAGCGTTCCAGGCCGGTGCCGGCAGGGATGAGCTTACCGATGATAACGTTCTCCTTCAGGCCGATCAGATGGTCGGTCTTGCCCTTAATGGCAGCTTCGGTAAGGATCTTGGTGGTTTCCTGGAAGGAAGCGGCGGAGAGGAAGGATTCGGTAGCCAAGGCAGACTTGGTGATACCCAAGAGAACGGTTTCCACCGTTGCGGGCTTCAGGTCAAGGCCTTCTGCCTCGTTGCGCTTGGCGATATCCCGATTCAGATGGAACACCTCGGGACGGTCCACAACGGAGCCGGTGAGCAGTCCGGTATCACCGGGATCGGTGACGCGAACCTTGCGCAGCATCTGACGGACGATAACTTCGATATGCTTATCGCTGATATCAACGCCCTGGCGCTTATAAACCTTCTGAATTTCCTGAATGATATATTCACGAACCGCATCCTCGCCCTTGACTCTCAGAATATCCTGAGGATCGGAGGCACCGCGGGTCAACTCATCGCCCTTATGGACGTAGTCGCCCTCGTGGAAGCGAAGGGTGGAGCCGTAGGGAATGAGGTAAGAGCGCTCTTCCCCGGTCTCGGTGTTCATGATGATGGCATAACGGGCGTTGCGGATTTCCTGGAAGCGCAGCTCGCCGTCGATCTCGGACAGGATGGCCAAGACCTTGGGGTGACGGGCTTCGAAGAGCTCCTGAACGCGGGGAAGACCCTGGGTAATATCGGCGGTGGACGCAACACCACCGGTGTGGAAGGTACGCATGGTCAGCTGGGTACCGGGTTCACCGATGGACTGAGCGGCGATAATACCGACCGCTTCACCTACGTTGACCACGTCGCTGGTGGCAAGGTTCATACCATAGCACTTTGCACAGACACCGTAACGGCAGTTACAGGTCAAAACCGAGCGAAGCTTCACACGGGTGATTCCGGCCTTGACGATAGCTTCGGCGTCGAATTCGTTGATATAGCGGTCCTTGCTGACGATGACTTCGCCGGTTTCGGGATGAACAATGTCATCCACGGGGAAGCGGCCCATCAGACGGGACTGAAGGGATTCGATCTTTTCTGCGCCTTCGGCGATTTCGGAAACCCAAATACCTTCGTCCGAACCACAGTCATCCTCACGGATGATGATGTCCTGAGAAACGTCAACCAGACGGCGAGTCAGATACCCGGAGTCGGCGGTCTTCAGAGCGGTATCGGCCTGGCCCTTACGGGCACCTCTGGAGGAGATGAAGTAGTCCAGAACGTTCAGACCTTCACGGAAGTTGGCACGGATGGGGATGTCAATGGTCTTACCGGAGGTGTTGGCCATCAGACCGCGCATACCGCACAGCTGCTTGATCTGGTCGATGTTACCGCGGGCACCGGAGTGCTGCATCATCTTAACGGGGTTGAACTTATCCAGGTAACCGGAAAGAACCTCCGTAACCTTTGCGGTGGTGTCGCTCCAAACGGAGACCACCTGCTCATAGCGCTCGTCTTCGGAAATCAGACCGCGCTTAAAGTTGCGGGTGATGCCTTCGACGGTCTTATCGGCCTCGGCAACCAATTCGTACTTGGCGGGAGGAACCTTCATATCGGCGACAGAGATGGTAATGGCGCCGACGGTGGAATACTTGTAACCGTAGGACTTGATTTTATCCAACACAACTGCGGTCTCGGTGATACCGTGAACACGGATGCAGCGGTTGATGATCTTGCCCAATTCCTTCTTTGTGACGAGGAAGGTAACTTCCAGATCCAGGCAATGGGCGGGATCGTTACGGTCGACAAAACGCAGGTCCTGAGGAATGGTTTCGTTGAAGAGAAGCTGACCCATGGTACAATCGATGAGCCCGGTCTTCATCTCGCCGTTGACCTCTTTGGTCACGCGGACCTTGATGGGAGCGTGAAGCTGGATTGCGCCGGAATCATAAGCACGGCGGGCTTCTTCCGCATCCATAAAGCACTTGCCTGCGCCCTTTTCGTTCTCATTGACAATGGTCAGATAATAAGAACCGAGGATCATATCCTGGGTAGGAACGGTAACGGGGTTACCGTCCTGAGGACGGAGCAGGTTGTTGGCGGAAAGCATGAGGAAGCGGGCTTCGGCCTGAGCTTCGGCGGAAAGAGGAACGTGTACGGCCATCTGGTCGCCGTCGAAGTCGGCGTTGAAGGCGGTACAAACCAGAGGATGCAGCTTCAGTGCGCGACCTTCCACCAGCACGGGTTCGAAGGCCTGAATACCCAAACGGTGCAGAGTAGGCGCACGGTTCAGCATCACGGGATATTCTTTGATAACCGTTTCCAAGGCATCCCAAACGGCAGTTTCACTGCGTTCGACGGCTTTCTTGGCGGACTTGATATTGTTGACAACACCAAGCTCGGTCAGGCGCTTCATAACGAAGGGCTTGAAGAGCTCCAGCGCCATTTCCTTAGGCAAACCGCACTGATAAAGCTTCAGTTCGGGTCCGACAACGATAACAGAACGGCCGGAATAGTCAACACGTTTCCCCAACAGGTTCTGGCGGAAGCGACCCTGCTTACCCTTCAGTACGTCGGAGAGAGATTTGAGGGCACGATCCTTGGGACCGTTGACAGGCTTACCGCGTCGGCCGTTATCGATGAGAGCATCGACAGCTTCCTGCAGCATGCGCTTTTCGTTGCGGATAATAATCTGAGGTGCGTTGAGCTCCATGAGCTTACGCAGACGGTTGTTACGGTTGATAACCCGACGGTACAAATCATTCAGGTCGGAGGTGGCGAAGCGGCCGCCGTCCAGCTGAACCATGGGTCGGATGTCGGGGGGACAAACGGGAAGAACGTTGAGGATCATCCATTCGGGGCGGTTCTCCGAGAGACGGAATGCTTCCACAACCTCCAAACGCTTGACCAGCTTGAGGCGTCTTTGTCCCGTAGCATCCTCCAACTCACGGTGGATCTCATCGGACAGAACGTCCAGATCGATCTCGGCAAGGAGGGTCTGAATAGCTTCGGCACCCATTTCTGCGGTGAAGTCCCCTTCTCCGTAGAATTTTTCCTTCAGGTCGGCAAATTCCTTTTCGGTGATGATATCCTTCTTGTGGACCATGCCACCCACAACCTTTTCGTTGACGGAGGTGACAATGTAAGCACCGAAATAGAGAACCTGCTCCAGCTGCTTGGGCTGGATGTCCAGCATCTGACCGATGCGGGAAGGGATTCCCTTAAAATACCAGATGTGGGAAACGGGCGTGGCCAGTTCGATATGGCCCATCCGTTCACGGCGCACCTTGGCACGGGTGATCTCAACGCCGCAGCGTTCGCAGACCTTACCCTTATAACGGAATCTCTTATACTTACCGCAGTGACATTCCCAGTCCTTCATGGGGCCGAAGATCCGTTCGCAGAACAGACCGTCCCGTTCGGGCTTGAGGGTGCGGTAGTTGATGGTTTCGGGCTTCTTCACTTCCCCGTGAGACCAGGAACGGATCTTATCGGGAGAGGCGAGAGAAATTTTAATTGCACTGAAATCGTTCTCGTTGGTGGGATCGTGGGGACGGGGATGAGCCACGGTCTCGTCGCTGATCTGCGCCAGCAGATCGCTGTCGGACGCGGCAACATCGGTCAGATCGTCCAGATCGAGAATTTCGTTCATAGATTCAAAATCGTTCATTCTGTTCCGTCCTCCTTATTCCTGAATATCAATGCTGTCAATGGCAGCGGCGATGGGATCGTCTTCCTCGGGCGCGGATTCTTCCCCGACCATATCGTCCAAAACCTCGGACAGATAAGAATTGTCATCTTCGAAATCATCGTCATATTCGCTGAAATAGCTGCCGGTGTTTGTGGATGTGGGGACCTCTTCGGGCGAGGGGAGGGGCATACGGGATCCGTCTACCATATCCTCATCGTAGTTGGTGGTGATATCCACCTCTTCGCCGTCCTTGGAAAGAATCTTCACGTCCAGACAGAGGGCCTGAAGCTCCTTAACGAGAACCTTAAAGGATTCGGGGATACCGGGCTTGGGGATATTGTATCCCTTGACGATGGATTCGAAGGTCTTCACGCGACCCACGGTATCGTCGGACTTAACAGTGAGCATTTCCTGGAGGGTATATGCGGCACCGTAGGCTTCCAGAGCCCAAACTTCCATTTCACCGAAGCGCTGACCGCCGAACTGAGCCTTACCGCCCAAGGGCTGCTGAGTAACCAGAGAGTAAGGACCGGTGGAACGGGCATGAATCTTATCGTCAACCAGATGGGCAAGCTTGAGGTAGTACATCACACCAACGGTGACGTTGCCCTCGAAGGGCTGACCTGTACGGCCGTCATAAAGAACCGTCTTGCCGTCATGGCTATAGCCTGCCTTGTCGAGACATTTGACAATGTTTTCTTCGCTTACACCGTCGAAAACGGGGGTCATGATCTTCCAACCCAGCTTACGAGCGGCCATACCGAGGTGAACCTCAAGCACCTGACCGATGTTCATACGGGAGGGAACGCCCAGGGGGTTAAGGACGATATCCAGAGGAGTACCGTCGGGCAGGTAAGGCATATCCTCTTCGGGGAGGATGCGGGAAATAACACCCTTGTTACCGTGGCGGCCGGCCATCTTGTCGCCCACGCTGATCTTACGGCGCTGTGCGATATAGACACGGACCACCATGTTGGTGGAGGGAGAAAGCTCATTGGAATTTTCGCGGGTAAAGACCTTGACATCGACGACGGTACCGTACTCGCCGTGGGGAACCTTCAGAGAGGTATCACGGACTTCGCGGGACTTTTCGCCGAAGATGGCGCGAAGCAGACGCTCTTCTGCGGTCTGTTCCGCATCTCCCTTGGGAGAAACGCGGCCAACGAGGATGTCACCGGAGTGAACCTCGGCACCGATACGGATAATACCCCGTTCATCCAGGTCTGCCAGCAGATCCTTGGAAACACCGGGAATATCGGCGGTGATTTCTTCGGGTCCAAGCTTGGTTTCCTTGGCGTCGATTTCGTATTCCTCGATGTGGATGGAGGTATAGATATCTTCCTTCACAAGGCGTTCGTTCAAAAGGACGGCGTCTTCGTAGTTGTAACCTTCCCAGGTCATGAAGCCGATGAGCATGTTGCGGCCCAGGGCAAGTTCACCGTTCTGAGTGGAAGG
>JAGAOU010000112.1 GCA_017623595.1 Clostridia bacterium | reverse complement strand
GATGCTGTTCCCGTCCAGACCTCCGCAGGTTGGACCAAGACCATGGCGCCCCGTACCGCAGATACTATTACCGAATACCCCCTCCCTAAGGTGGATGTGACGCTGAAGGATTATTATCGCAACATTGCCCGCGTGGTCAACGGAGAGGAATCTCAGTGGATTACCCATGAGCAAATGCTTCGCGATATGCGCTTTATGGAAGCCTGCTTCCGCTCCTCCGAGGAAAAACGGGTCATTACCGATTTTGAATAATACAGTTTGTGAAGGCCTGGCGCTTGTCAGGTCTTCTTTTTTTGAGAAAATATTATTTTTACTATTGCATTTTTCGTAAAAGTATGTTATACTGTTATAAGAACAAGCAAAGGGGATCATTTTATGGAAAATGAAATGCTGAAAACTCATCCCGCAGTCTTTGCCGTGGGGGATGAATATCAAATCATGGTTTGCGTGAAGGCTCCCTGTCTGATGTGGGTGCAGGTGGGCGATGAGAAGTTTTATGACGATTCCAACGGAATTCTTCGCTCCAATGTCACAACCCATCGCATGCGCGTGCCTGCGGAATGTCTGAATGAGGCTAAGGAGTACACTGTCTGTTGGCGCAAGATCATTGATCGCAAGCCCTATTTCCCCGAAACCGAGGAAGAAAAGCAATTGACCTACCCTTTCCGCCCCGTAGAAGGGGAGAAGACGGTGATGTATCACATTTCCGATGCTCATAATCTGGTGGATGCGCCCGTGGCCGCCGCTCGCCATTTTGAGGCAAAGTACGGTAAAATGGATCTTTTGGTTCTTAACGGCGACATTCCCAATCATAGCGGAAAGATCGAGTATTTTGATAATATCTACGAAATTGTTTCCCGACTGACCGCAGGGGAGATCCCTACCGTATTCTCTCGCGGAAACCATGACCTGCGTGGATTTTATGCCGAAACCATTGCCGAATATACACCCAACTGGAACGGGAACACCTTTTATACCGTTCGTGTGGGGGATATCTGGGCCATTGTCATGGATTGCGGTGAGGACAAGGCGGATTCCTGCGAAGCCTACGGTTATACCATTTGTTGTCATGAGTTCCGTAAACGTCAGGCCCGCTGGCTGAAAACCGTTGCCGCAGGAAAGGAATTTGAAGATCCTTCCATTAAGCACCGCATCGTTATTTGTCATAAGCCTTTTTCCGTGGCAGAAGGAGCTGAACGCTTCAATATCGAGCAGGATATCTACGGCGAATGGTGCAGAGTCTTGAAAGAGGAGATTCATCCCGACCTGATGATTTCGGGACATTTCCATTCCCAGTTTGTTACCTTCCCCGGGGATGAGCGGGATAACTATCTGGGCCATCCCTGTCCCGTAGCGGTGGGCAGTGTTCCTCGCCAGCCCAAGCCTGAAGAGGGCATCACCGCTTACCACGCCGCAGCAGGGTTCATCTTTGAACAAGGCAAGATCACCCATGTCCCCGTGGACTGCGAAGGAAACTTCTTTCCGCAAACTGTATTTGAACAATAAGGGAGTTGACGCTTTTATGTGTACAGATGATAAATTTTCAAAGGACTCCATCATAGTATCCAAGCTCCCCCGGCTTCGCGATCCTGTAATACTCGTTGAGGACGGCGTTTATTACGCCTACGGAACGGATTGGGTCGGATTTAAAAACACAAGTGGGGATCTTCGAGGCACATGGGAGCCTCTTGGCGTGGTCGCCGAAAAGCCCGTCGGCTCCGATACGAACTATTGGGCTCCCGAGGTGCATAAGCACAACGGCGCATACTATATGTTCACCACATATCATTCTACGGAAACGGGACACCGAGGATGCACGATTATGAAGTCCGATGCTCCCGAAGGCCCTTTCAAAGAAATAACGAAGGGGCATATCACACCGCATCACTGGGACGCCATTGACGGAACTCTTTATGTTGATCCGAACGGACAGCCATGGATGATATTTGTGCACGAATGGACCTGTATCGAAAACGGCATTGGCCGAATGGCGATTGCAAAGCTTTCCGAAGATTTTACTCATTTTATTTCCGAACCTGTTGATATCTTCTCCGCCAACGATGCTCCCTGGGTGTCGGGCGGGGTCACGGACGGCCCCTGGATGTATCGGTGTAAGGACGGGCAGCTTCTTATGCTATGGTCCAGCTTCGATAAGAATCGTGGATATGCTGTCGGTATTGCGCGCTCGGCTGACGGACGTGTTGACGGAGTGTGGACACACGACGAGAAAATGCTTTATTCCAAGGCGATGCTCGGAACAACCTACGACGGCGGACATGGAATGTTGTTCTATGATACCGACGGTCAAATGTATCTGTCCATACACTCTCCTAACAGCAGTAAAGCAGGTCGCGTTGAAACACCTGTGTTCGTTCCTCTGCATGAAGAAAACGGTACCTTGGTCTTGGGATATTCGGAATGAATATTAAGGAAATGAGATTTTCAATTTTTAACAGATAACAAATGCACCGCCGAGTGTGAAAACGCTCGGCGGGCTTTTTTTTTGTATCATTTTTCTGCTTTTTATTTGTTGTTTTTTGCTTTTCTATTGCAATTTTATTTGTTGTGTGTTATAATATGATTATAATTCTTGTTTTTTTAAGAGGTGTTGTTGTGTCCGAGTGTTTTTTTGGTACACTTGGTGTGTGTGCAGAAGAATTTCCTGATTTAAGCTATTCAGATGTTTTAGGAATTGAAAATGCTTCGCGGTTTGCTTGCCGTGAATATACCGAAGAGAATCATGTTTTGATTTATGTGAATCGGGGCGTTTTTATGTGCAGGCAAAAATCTTTTTCCCGTGTGTTGCACGAAGGTGATTATGTTTTGCTTGATAAACGGATTGTCCATACCTATTATTTTGATCCTGCGATTCCTTCGGAGATTCATTGGATGCACATAAACGGATCTCTTGCAAATCTCTTGATCAAACAGATCGCCGATTGCATGCCTCTTCCATTTGTAGGTCAGAATCCCTGGATTCTTTCCCTACTGAAGCGGTGTATTCTATCTCATCGGGAGCATAGTGCAACGCCTTTCTCCCATTCGTCGGAAATAATGAATATTCTTCATGTGGTTTTAGAAGATGCCTTCTGTCAAAAAAAGGAAAGACGATGCTCGAAAGAGGAGCTTATGTTTAAAAATCGGGTAGAATCTGTTCTCGGCAGCGGAAACCTTCGGGAGATCACTTTGGATTACTTTTGTAATCAACTGAATTTGAGTAAATACTATTTCTCTCACCTCTTCAAACAGTATTACGGGACATCGCCCATTAAGTATTTAAATCAGAATAAGCTGGCCCGTGCACGGCAGATGTTGCGGCTCCCCGATGTGAAAATTGCTCATGTGGCACGGGAGTGCGGCTTTTCATCTCCGTCCCGCTTTTCTACCGCTTTCCGCAAAGAATTTGGTATATCTCCCGAAACCTATCGAAAAGAACGAAAGATGAACTGAAAGGATGCTTAATATGAATCTTTTAGCCAAAGATATCGAAACCCTTCGCGAGCTTGCCTCTCGCTATATGACCTACGCTCTTTCCGAAAAGAATGATGAGAAGCGGCAACTTTGGAAAAAGTTGAATGCGCTGAATATGCAAAAACCCATGGTTACGATTCATCAGATTCCCTGGCATGAGATGGATGTGGATGGTTTTTTGCGGTGCACGGTCTCAGACCCTTATTTCCGCGGCGTTGAGAATGAGTTGCGCAGACAAATCTACAAGTGGGAGCATATGCCTGCCGACATGGTGCTCAATCCTTATATTAATCTGCCTCGTCCCGTTCATAACACCGGTTTTGGCCTGTCTATCAAGCGTACAGGGTTTGACCCCGGTCAGCATGTGGAGAGTTTTCTTTTTGAAGATCAGTTGGCAGAAGAAGATGATGTTGCAAAAATTCTCAATCCTCACCTGACTTTGGATCGGGATGAAGAAGCTGAGATCCTTTCTGTTGCCGAAAAAATCTTTGACGGCATTGCTCCGGTGCGGCTACGGGGGATAATGTTGCATTCCGGATTATGGGATCAAATCACATTTTGGAAAGGTGTAGAGAATTGTTATATTGATCTGCTGGACCGTCCCGAGCTGATCCATTCTATCCTCACTCGTTATACGGATGCGTTTCTTTCACAAATCGATCAAATCAATTCTCTCGGTGTTTATGATGTGACCTCCAATGAATGCCATTGCTCTCATACCCATGCCTATTCGCCTTTGCGTGAGGGTGCTGATTGTGAACACCCCACTACCTATGACGGATGGACCTTTAGTATGGCGCAGTTGTTTACATCGGTTTCTCCATCGGTGAATGAAGAATTTGAAGTTCCGTATATGTCGAAAATTTTTTCCCGGTTTGGTGCAGTGTATTACGGCTGCTGTGAGCGGTTAGACGACCGCCTGCATATCATTGACCGCATGCCGAATATCCGGAAAATTTCCTGTAGTCCTTGGAGTGATCGGGAACACTTTGCGGAGGTTCTCCCGAGGAAATATGTTATGTCGGTAAAGCCTACCCCTGCATATCTTGCGCAAAGATCGTTTGATGAAGAGGTTGTCCGTTCCGATCTGCGCAGGACAATTGCCGTAGCAAAGAGCAATGGGCAATCGTTGGAATTGCTTTTAAAAGATATTACAACGGTAAAAAATGCCCCTCAGCGATTGTGGCGTTGGTCCGAGATTGCGGCAGAGGAGACGCTGAATTCGGTCCTTTAAGGTGTAGAAAAGCGCAGAGATTTTTCTCTGCGCTTTTGCTTTCATGAATATTAGTACTGCTTGCCCCAGTAGAGCATGTATTTTGCGGGTTTTCCGCAGCAAACACATTTGTCTCCCAGGTTTTCCTGTTGGAAGGGAATGCAACGGCTACGCACGCCAAACTCCTCGCGGACGGCGTCTTCGCATTCGGGATCTCCGCACCACATAGTCTTGATGAAGCCCTGCTTACTGTCGGTGATTTCTTTCAGCTCGGTTTTATCGTGGGCCACGTAGGTCATTGCGTCGCGACGTTCTTCCGCACGCTTGTACATATCGTCATGAATGGTGTCCAGCAGCTTGGAGATGTAATCCGCAACCTCGTCCAGGGAAACGGTAATCTTTTCTCCCGTGTCACGGCGAGCAATGACGCAAACATTGTTTTCAATGTCGCGGGGGCCTACTTCGAGACGGACGGGAACACCCTTCATTTCATATTCCGCAAACTTCCAACCGGGGGACTGTTCGGAATCGTCCATCTTCACCCGCAGGCCTGCGGCTGCCAGTTTTTCTTTGATCTCGGCGGCTTTGTCCAGAACGCCGGGCTTATGCATCGCAACAGGAATGATGACGACCTGTGTGGGGGCAATGCGGGGAGGAATAACCAACCCGTTGTCGTCGCCGTGAACCATGATAAAGGCTCCGATGAGGCGGGTTGTGACGCCCCAGGACGTCTGGAAGACATGTTGGAGCTTGTTATCTTTATTGGTAAACTGAATATCAAAAGCCTTTGCGAAACCGTCTCCGAAATAGTGGGAGGTGCCGGCCTGCAGAGCAACACCGTCATGCATCAGTGCTTCGATTGCATAGGTCGCCTCAGCGCCCGCAAATTTGTCGCTTTCGGTTTTCTGTCCTTGAATGACAGGCATTGCGAGATAGTTCTTGCAGAAGTCAGTGTAGACGTTCAGCATTTGGATAGTTTCTGCGCGGGCTTCTTCCGCCGTTGCATGGATGGTGTGCCCCTCTTGCCACAAAAATTCTCGGGAACGAAGGAAAGGACGGGTGGTCTTTTCCCAACGAACCACGGAGCACCACTGATTGTAGAGCTTGGGAAGGTCTCTCCAAGACTGAACCACATGGGAGAAGTGCTCACAGAACAGCGTTTCGGAGGTGGGACGTACTACCAAAGGTTCTTCCAGTGTTTCATGTCCACCCTTAGTGACCAGGGCAACCTCGGGGGCAAAGCCCTCTACGTGATCCTTTTCCTTCTGAAGAAGGGATTCGGGGATAAACATGGGCATGTAGACATTTTCATGTCCCGTTGCTTTGAACATGGCATCCATATTTTTCTGGATATTTTCCCAGATGGCATATCCGTAAGGACGGATGATCATACAGCCCTTAACGCTGGAATAGTCTACCAGCTCTGCCTTCAGACAGATGTCGGTGTACCACTGGGCAAAATCAACGTCCATGGAAGTGATTTCTTTTACTTTCTTTTCGGCCATAATGATTGACTTCCTTAATATAAAATGTATATGCCTATTATAGTATAAAAAAACGCATCTGTCAATGTCAAAAGCAGATCTTTTTTTGCTTTTTCTGTGCAGTTTTCAAAAAAGTAGTAAAAAATTGCGAAAAAATTCCTTTATTTGATTTCTGCCCGCTTTTTTTAATGTGTTCATAAAAATGTCACGATTCCACCAAGAATATCGCAAGAAATGACATTAAATTGCCATATCTCTATTATATAATTCTCATGTGACGCCCTATATTTAATTTATTACATTTAAACATAGAGCGAAAGAGAAATTGTCATCAGCAAAACAACATGGAGGTTATGTTCATGAAACACGTGTCTAAGGCACTTTTGCTGGTCCTTGTCCTTATCCTTTCCGTCGGGATCTTTGCGTCCTGTACCGGAACCGAAGGTTTGACCAAAGAAAGTGAAGCTCTCGGAAGCCCCGAAAAGGTTGCCCGTAACAAAGAGCCCTATTCCACTACGTTGATTCCCTACGAATCCGTAGAGCAGGCTCTCGGCGGGGACTATTCGGCTTCTCCCTATTACAAGTCCCTCAATGGGGAGTGGGATTTCTCTCTGGTTTTGAATCCCAAGCTCATTCCCGAAGGGTTTGAGAAGAAGGATTTCCTTTATGAACTGTCTGATTTTGCGACGGTCCGCATGAAGGAAGAGGAACCCCTGTCCTGGAAGAAGATCTCTGTTCCTTCCAACTGGGAACTTCAGGGCTTCGATGCACCTTCCTATACTTATAATACCTATTCTTGGGGTAATCAACTCGTTGCTCCCAACATCTCCGAGTCTTACAATCCCGTCGGTATTTATCGTAATACCATCGAGATTCCCTCCGATTGGGATGACCGTCAGGTGTATGTGAGCTTTGACGGTGTTGCTTCCTGTGTGTATGTCTACGTAAACGGCGCTATGGTCGGTTATGCCGAAGACAGTTACACCGGCAAGACCTTCAATATTACCGAAGCTGTTGAATTCGGTAAGGAAAACCTTGTTGTTTTTGAGGTCTACAAGTACTGCGACGGTTCTTATCTGGAAGCCAACAACTCCATTAAGTTCGGCGGCATCTACCGTGACGTATATCTTTACGCCGCTCCCGATGCTCAGATCCGCGACTTTACCTATGATATGCAGATGAGCGGAAGCAACGCTCTTCTGAACGTCAACGTTGCACTCGCTTCTTACAATGAACCCTCCGATTCTCTCAGCGTTGAGCTTTCCGTTTACGATAGCCAGGGTAATTGTATCTATCAGCCCGCCGCTGTCGGTAACAAGGCTCACTTCGCAGAGAAGATCGTTTCTTCCGCCAATGCTTACATCGGCGAGGTCGGCGGTCGTGTCGAAGTCGTTTCTCCCAAGCTTTGGTCTGCTGAAACTCCCGAGCTTTATACCGTTGTTCTTCAGTTGAAGGACGGTGATGACGTTCTCGATACCGTCAGTAAGCGCATCGGCTTCAAGACTGTTGGTGTTTCCATTGATGACAACGGCCGTCAGTCTTTGGTTTTGAACGATAAGGTTGTTGTTCTTCGCGGTATTCTTTATAATGAAAACAGCCCCGCAACCGGTATGTCCGTTTCCCGTGAAGAAATGATTGCCGACATCAAACTGATGAAGGAACTGAACATCAACACTGTTCGTTCTCCCGGTCGTCCCCTGAGCCCCGAGTTCATCGCTCTTAGTGATGAATACGGTCTCTATGTCATCGACGATATGAGCTTGAACTCCAATCCTTACAGCAATAAGGATGAGTCCTCCATCCCCGGCGATCAGACTGTTTGGCAGGCTGCATGTCTTGACCGTTTGCTGAACGTCGTTTACCGCGACAAGAACAGCGCATCGGTCATTATGTGGTCCCTCGGTAGCGATTCCGGTATCGGCACCAACTTCTCCGTTCTCAGAAGCTGGTTGACATCCGCCGACAACCGCTTGATCGTTTACGATGATGATGAGGCCGCTTCCGACCTTGTTATTTCCGCCAACATGTCCCTTAATGATTTCGCTCAGCTTGTTTCCAATAAGGAGAATAAGAAGCCCGTTCTGCTTCAGGACACCAATGGCGGTCTTCTGAACAACGGCGGTAACTTCTCTGCATATGCAGAATTGATGGATGCTTATGAAAACTTCCAGGGTGGTTTCTTTGCCTATTGGGCTGACAATGCGATCTACTGGCCCACGAAGGATGCTGCTGAAACTATGCAGACAACTCCTTACAACGCAGAGAACGCTGATTACTATCGTTTGGCATATGCCGGTGGCTGGGGCGACACCACCTCCGCTGCGGACAACTATATGTCTCTTTCCGGTATTCTTACCGGCGACCGTAAGCTCCAGTCCGAAGCTTATGAGTTGAAGAATGCTCTGTCTCCCATTTATGTTGCGCTTAAGGATGCTTCCACCGGAACCTTCCGTGTTTCCAACCGCAATAGCTTTACTGATTTCGGCGATGTTTACGAGATTTCTTATGAACTGACCGACGGTCAGAAGACCCTTGCTTCCGGCACCGTTTCCGGTCTGGAGCTTGCTGCAGGGGAGGCCTCAACCTTCAAGGTTAATCTCGTTGACGGTGCAGATTATGTCTATGTTACCGTTAAATATAAGTCTGCCCCCTCTTGGATGAATGCTGATAGCGATCTTACTGTTTTTGCTAAGCAGATTTCTCTTTCCGAGGATACTTCTGTTGAGAAGGACGGCTCTGTCCAGACTCACGGTGGCTCTAACCTCAATCTTTCTATCTTCCAAGTTCCCGAAGTATACGTTTCTTCCTATAGCTTCTCTAAGGGTGAGATTTACGTGACCAACCGCTCTGAGACCGGTTTCAACGATCTCTATTCTGTCGATTGGATCATTTATGAAAAGCACCCCTATTGGGCAAATCCCCGTTGGGTCGTCTTTGACGAAGGTTCTCTCGATTCTTTGAATGTCCCTGCAGGTGCCGTGAATCATTTGGTTAAACTTCCTATCAGAGACGGTGGCGGTGTTGCCGGCGGTACTTACGGTGCATATCTTACAATTACGAGTAAGGTTGATATTGCTGGAATTCCTGCAGGTACGGCCTTCGTATATGCATTAAATGCTACCGGTACAGGTGTTAACATTCCCATTAAGACCGATCCCAAGCGTGAACCTATTGTTGTCGGCGAGTCTACCAACGGTGACGCAATTCTTGGTCCCGCTCCCGGTGATGAAGAACCCGAAACCAAGGATGACGATCTGTACGAAATTCCCGCTGCGGATGCCTCCTATACCGGGCCCTCTGTCCTGATCTTGGAAAATGATAATGTCACTCTTCGCGTTAATGCCAACAACGGTTTGATTACTCAGTATACTGTTAACGGCAAGGATATCTTCTTAAATGCGGACTCTGCAGACTCTTCTATGCAGTCTAACCTTTACCGCAATCCCACCGGTGGTGATATCACCTCCTCTTTCCTGACCACCTCTCACATGAACGCTCTGAAGAATCTTTCGCAGAACTATGCTGCTACCAAGATTCTTCCCGACGGTTATAAGATTACTCAGGTTTCCGCTCAGCAGTATCGCATTGAGTTGAACTACCTGTGGGTTACCTATCCTGTTAACACCATGCGTACCTTCAGTTATGATAACAACTACACCGTTATTTATGATGTGTACTCCTCCGGTGAAATTCAGGTTTCCGTTAAGTATGAGCCCAACATCAAGACCGTGGCTCCCGTGGAGCTGTCTACCATTATGACCCTTACCTCCGAGTTCACCACCATGAGCTGGTATGGTATGGGCGCCGGTGAGTCCTATAGCGACAAGATCGGCAACGGTCGTACCGGCGTTTATGAGGACGTCTCTATTGTCGACCAGCTCGGTTCTGAGTATATCTACAGCACCGGCTCTTCCGATAAGACTGATGTTCGTTGGTTGGCTCTCGAACGTGAGGACGGTTCCGGCGTTTTGATCACCAGCGACAGTGATCGCTTTGCTGTTAATGTTTCCAAGGATTATCCCTGGAACTCTTCTGCATATCCTGCCCTTGATGCTATCGCTTCTACCAAGAATACAGTTCTTCGTGTGATCGGTCAGCAGAGAGGTATCAGTGCCAATACGATGTTCGACGAAGAATATTCCGATGCCGCATACATTGTTCCCGGTGTGAATTATTCCTACTCCTTCCGTGTTGTTCCTGTTAATGCAGGCTACGATGCAGATAAGATCAGCCGCACCGTTCTGGGGACGGCCGCAACTCTCCCGGAAGAAAGCATTGTTCTTGATAATAATTCTTTCTCTCTGACCAATGCTGCTGCTACCTCTAACATCCTTTCTTCTGTCGGCGAAGGCAAGATTTCTATGATTGCTCCTCTCGGAAGCGCTTCTCAGTACTGGATTCGCGAAGAAGCTCCCGAAGTCGTGGTTACCGGTTATTCCGGTGTCTTCCGTCTGAAGAATGTTGCCAACGGCTTGTATCTGTCTCCTGTTTCCAGAGATCTTTACGGTATTCTCGCTAAGCAGGCAGAAATGACCCTCGCTCCTTACTACAAGAACAACTGGCAGAACTGGATGTATCAGGATAGCCAGCTCTTCTCTGTAGGGTATACCAACGCAGGTGCAGGTTTCTACGCACTTTATATCGCCGGTTCTGCAGGTTTGAACAATGCCGGCGTTCGCCTGGCCCTTCAGCCCGCCCGTTCCGACAATCAGTCTAAATGGGTTTTGGTTGCAGATGCAAACGATCCTACCCGCATCCGTATTATGAGTTCTTACTCCGGTAAGTATATTACGGCCGTCGATAGCCTCGTCTATGCGAACCCCATTGTTGAAGATCAAGCGTTCCGTATGCGTAACTATTCCGCACGTGTCTCCTGGACCGATTATGAGTCGATTGCCCGTGCCATTCGCTACACCTCTGAAAACTATAACGAATGGGTCGGTGCTGACAACTATGCAACCCTGTGGGATCTGCTTCCTGCGGATTCTCAGTTGTGGACCTTCGTTCCCGCAAACGGCGGTTATCTGATGGTCAACAAGCAGACCGGTGCTGCTCTCACGCTGAAGGATGGCGCTCTTACCGAGGCTGCTATCGACAATAGCGCAGCTCAGATTTGGACTGTTGTTGCCAATGATGGTATGTACGGTATCGTTAACGCTGCTTCCGGTGAAGCTCTCACTCTCCGTTCCGTTAATGGAACTGTGGTTTTGACCGCTCAGAAGTGGGAAGGCCTCGCAATTCAGTTGTGGGATCTTTCTTCCACCGAAGATCAGAAGGTCAATATCGAAGCCGGCGCAAACTGGTATTAATTACAATTTGATAAAGACGGCACCGAACTTTCGGTGCCGTCTTTTCATGCCTTATCCTTTCGGATTTGCTCAATTGCCGGGATCTCTGCTCCCTTTACGGGGGCTGCAAGGCTTACGGAGTGCCCGTCTCTTCTTCGAATCCGTTGAGAGCAGCCCGTCGCTTCGGTAGGAGATGCTATGGGATTGGTTAAAAATGCGTCTTCAGCGGGATAATGATCATTGAATTTATCTTTCATTTTTGTCGCCTCCCGCATTAGTTTTTCCGGGGTTATTGAATCTATCTGTGCCAAAAAATAGTTTTTTTGAAACTTTTGTAAACCCCCTTGACTTTCGCATGTCTTCATGTTATAATAACAGAGTTATGTAGGGATATAGCCAAGTCGGTAAGGCACCAGACTTTGACTCTGGCATTTCGTAGGTTCGAGTCCTGCTATCCCTGCCAGAAAACGACAGATTCCGACAGGAATCTGTCGTTTTCAACTAAATCCACCCTTGCGGGTGGGTGAAATATTGCTTTGCAATGTGAAATACGCCTGCGGCGTGTGAAATTCGCCTCGACGGCGAGTGGGTGGATTTAATTT
>JAGAOU010000111.1 GCA_017623595.1 Clostridia bacterium | reverse complement strand
TGGTCTACAAAGTGTAAACCGATAGGAGGTTTTTGTATGAGTGATTATCAGATGGGACCCGTGGAGTCCCGTTTTGCCGATTTGATTTGGTCCAATGAGCCCATTTCCTCCACCGAATTGACCAAGCGCAGTCAGGAGGCTTTGGCCTGGAAAAAGTCCACCACCTACACGGTGCTGAAGCGTCTCTGCGAAAAAGGGTTGTTTCAAAATGAAAAGGGGACGGTGACTTCTCTTATTTCCCGTGATCAGTTTTATGCCGCCCGCAGTGAAAAATTTGTGGAGGAGACATTTGACGGCTCTTTGCCCGCCTTTCTTGCCGCCTTTACCGCGCGAAAGCCCCTGACTCCCGAGGAGGTTGCCCAACTGCGGCGCATGGTGGACGAATACGGGGAGGAATAAAGCATGACCGATGTGTTTTTGAGGCTTCTGAATATGAGCATCACCGCCGGATGGCTTGTGTTTGCGGTGGTTTTGATGCGATTTTTGCTGAAAAAAGCGCCCCGCTGGATTACGGTTGCTCTGTGGAGCGTTGTGGCTCTGCGGTTGATTTTGCCCTTTTCCTTGGAGAGTTCTCTTTCCTTGGTTCCCAGCGCGCAAACGGTTCCGACGGATATTGTGATTCAGCAATCTCCCGCCATTGACAGCGGTGTTCCCATCATCAATTCTGTGATTAACCCCATCCTCTCCGACTCCTTTGCCCCCATCCCGGGGGATAGCGTCAATCCTCTGCAGGTGTTGACCCTTGTTGCGACGGCGGTGTGGGTTGCGGGCATGGTTGCCATGCTGCTGTATGCTCTGATCAGTTATCTTCGGATTCGCCGTCAAGTAGGGGAGGCCGCGCTGTTTCGGGACAATGTTTGGGTGTGCGATCATGTTGCAACTCCCTTTATTCTCGGGTGCTTTCGTCCTCGGATTTATCTTCCGTCCAATCTTTCCGAGGCGGATGCGGAATTTGTTGTTGCCCATGAAGCGGCCCACCTTTCCCGTCGGGATCATTGGTGGAAGCCCTTAGGCTTTTTGCTATTGACGGTCTATTGGTTTCATCCGCTTTTGTGGGTGGCCTATGTTCTGCTTTGTCGTGACATTGAGTCTGCTTGCGACGAAAAGGTTCTGCGGGAACGGGGAAACGGAATCAAAAAGAGTTATTCCGATGCTCTGATTCGTTGCAGTTTGCCGAGGAAGCGTATCGCCGCCTGCCCCTTGGCCTTCGGGGAGGTGGGGGTGAAAGAACGGGTAAAGTCGGTTCTGAATTACAAAAAACCCGCCTTTTGGATCGTTTTGGTTGCCCTTGCGGCATGTATTGTCCTTTCGGTCTGCCTGCTTACCGATCCGATTCGGCTGAGCGACCCTATGAAGGTGTTTATTGACGGTCAGTTGGCGGAATACCATTCCTCGGGCAGGGACGGGTATGTGGGTTTTCTGGATTATGAAGTTCTTGATATCGATCGTTCGGGGCGTGAGACTACGGTTTATATGTGGGTTCTGTGGGAAGAGTACCAATGCGAAAACGGTGCTTTGAACGCAGGTTCGGGGTCTCATATGTTTATGGTTATGACCATGAAAGAGTCCGAGGATGGTTATGAATCGGTGGAGCTTTGGCAGCCGCGGGATGGAACTTATTGGGCATCGGATATTCGAGATAAGGTTCCTTGGTATCTCTATGGCCGAGCCACTTCCTCACAACGGTATATCAAGAGCCAAAAGGAGAACGTGACTCGCATGGCCGAGGAGTATTTCGGTCTTGCGGAGCCGTCGGTTGCACTCGGGAATACGCTTCTGAAAAAAATGGAAGACCTCACTTTGGATTTCACCTTCCGAAACACCACACAGATCATGGTGGAATACGGAGGCGCATATAAAGTAAATCGATCCTTTTCCTCGTTGGATGTGGTTGCGCTGGGAAATTTAGAGATTTCCGCAACCCGTGTCTCGGACAGCCTCAGCGAAACGCGAGACAAAACCCATACGGTTGTTTTGCAGACGGCGGAGGATCTTGATCCGAAGATGTCTAATGTCCCCGGGTTGCATTTGCACTTCAACAAGGATTTTACGGAGGTTTGGGCTGACGGAAATCTTGTAAAGCCTACTCACAGTTATCGGATTGCCGATCCCCCAAAGGCGCGGGCGTTATTTGAGCGGCTCGCCGCAAGTTCCCGGCCTTCCGCGGGCGGCGTCAGCGGCCCCGAGAATGTGACGGGGGCGCAGGAGCCTACGCTGCGGGAGATGTTCCCTCAGTATTTTGATCTTCCTGTGGATAAGGGACTGCAGGTTTACGTTTGGCAGATGGCGCCTTCTCAATTCTATTGTGGGCTCTTGCCCGGTCGCAATCTCGGGTATACACAGGAGGAAATTGAGGCGTTGAAGCCTGCCAACGTGAATCAGATGCGGCAAATTGTGACAAGCTACAATCTTTCGAAGGATAGAATTTCCGTCATTCCCATCAACCATTCCCTTTCGTCCTATTATTACACCGTTGACGATGCGTATATTGAAAGGGTGCATAATCTGTTTTGGTGGGGCGCTTTTTCCGCAAACGGATCCCTTCTGTCTCCTGTTCTTGACGAGGTGCGTTGCGATTTGGACGGCGACGGAAACGATGAAACCGTGACCCTGTTGCCGGGGCCCACGTCGGGGCTTTTGACCTACACGATTGCGGTATCACAGGATTCTGCTTTTGTGCCCGGAGAGCCTTTGGAATGTTCCACTGTGTTTTATCCGTCCGGAGGTTCCGGTTGGGAGTCAGATTTCTCTTTGGAAAAAACCGAGGACGGCAGATGTCTGCTGAAGGGTTTGAGCGGAAAAGAGCAGAAGGAAGTATATTATAACATAACCTGTTCGGACGGGCAGATCACCTGCTCCAAAATCCAAGATTGAATCAAGGGGACGCAGTTTTGCGTCCCCTTCCGTTTTTGTGATATGGAATTTTTGAGTTTTTACTTTACATATCGTAGGAACTTCTTGCCAGCGTCAGTTTCAAAGCATCTTCACCCAGGTAATGTATTGCGTCCATGCCGAGATAGTTGCACAGATCGACCATTTCGGCGACTGTGTTGATGTTGATGTCGATACCGTTCTTCATGCGGTCCTCGTAGGCGAAGACTTCCTTTTCGCCGTGGGTGTAAATCCGATCTTGTCCTTCTGCCTTGGGGGCTTCCCGCAATTCCCGAAGCAGGGTGGAAAGATGCTCGCGAATATCATCGGCATTTCCGAATACGGCAGGGTTGATGGCAATAAAGCCGTGGCAGGTGCCGCCTTTACCGCCGATATGTGTGTGGTTGGAGGTGAGGCCCATGGAGAGAATGGAGGTGAAAATTTCGCAGAACATTCCGTATCCGTAGCCCTTGTGACTGCCTGTCTGTTCGGTTTCTCCGCCCAGGGGGACGATTCCGCCACCTGCTTTGCCAACGATGTTCTTCAATACGTCGGAGGCATCGGAGCTGCCTTTGCCCTTGGAATCCAGAGCCCATCCTTCGGGGAGAGGTTTGTTCAATTTGTTATAAATCTCAAGTTTTCCGCGGGTGACCACGGTGGTGGATGCATCAAAGAAGAAATCATAAGGCTCCGCAGGCATTGCAATGGCTATGGGATTGCTTCCCAACATTGCTTTGCGGGCAAAGGTGGGCACCATAATTGCTTCCGAGTTTGTCATGGACATGCCGATGAGTCCTTCCTTGCATGCCATCTTTGCGTAGTAGCCCGCAATTCCGTAGTGGTTGGAATTGCGCACCGTGACGATCGCCATGCCGGTCTGCTTTGCCTTTTCGATGGCAATCTTCATGGCCTTGTGTCCTAACAACTGTCCCATGCCGTCATGACCCTCAATGACTGCGGAAACGGGGGTTTCAAATACGATTTCGGGTTTTGCATCGATTTTGATCAGTCCCTTTTCGATGCCCTTGTGATAACGCACCAGGCGCTGCATGCCATGGGATTCGATGCCGTACAAATCACTGGTCAGAAGTACATCAACGATGATGTCGCTTTCTTCTCGAGAGAATCCGAATTTCATGAAGGCATCTGTGCAGAAGTGTTTCAGCTGTTCGTAAGAATAATTGATACTGTTGCTCATAACATAACTCCTTGCTTTTTATACTTGATCTATCTGTATGTATTATACCATAAAAACGGAGGTTTGTAAAGCACCTTATAGTTGTAATTTTATCTTGCTTCACTTTTTCGACCTGCTTCGCATATCCTATAACGAGGGAAACCTCAACAGAATGAAAGGAAATGATATGATGATCCGGGATTTTTTGAATACCGAAGAAGATGCCCTGGATGTGGTCGCTGAGGCTGCGGCTTGTGTCCGCAGGGCAGATCGCTGTGATTTTTCTGCGGTGGATTCCTTTCCTCTGGGCATGATGTATGCGCCCATGCAGGAATTCCGCAAACTCTATACACCGGAAGATGCCCTTTGCAGAGGAACCCTCTTCTGCGAATTGGATCTGCCTTTTCGGGGAGGAGACAAAAAATGAGTGAACGTGAAATGCTGCTGAAAAAGCTCTCCGCCCAACAGTTTGCCGCATGGGAGACGGGACTGTTTCTTGATACGCATCCCACCTGCTCCGCTGCCTTGAAGGCCCACAAGGAGTATGTTGCCGCCGCTAAGGAGGCAAAAAAAGAATACAATGAAAAGTACGGCATGCTCACCCATAATTGTCCCCATGAGGAAGACAAATGGCAGTGGGTATGCGATCCCTGGCCTTGGGATTTGGAGCAAGGAGGACGCTAAGCCATGTTTGTATACGAAAAGAAATTACAATATCCCATCAAAATCAAGAACCCCAACGCCGCTATGGCCAAGTTTATTATCGCCCAGTACGGCGGCCCCTCGGGGGAGGCGGGAGCGGCTATGCGCTATCTGTCCCAGCGCTTCTCAATGCCTTATCCCGAACTGAAGGCCGTCTACACGGATGTAGGCACGGAAGAACTCTCGCACCTCGAGATGGTGGGTACCATCGTTTACCAACTCACCAAGGGGCTCAGCGAGGAAGAATTGAAAAAGCAAGGATTCTCCGAATATTTCGTGGAGCACACCACAGGGGTTTATCCCCAGGCCGCCTCGGGCGAAGCCTTCACCGCCGCCACGCTAAACGTGAAGGGGGATGTGATGGCCGATTTGTCCGAATCTCTCGGGGCAGAGCAGAAGGCTCGTGTGACCTACGACAACATCCTTCGCATGGTGGATGACCCCGACGTTCGCGATCCCATCAAGTTCCTCCGCGCCCGTGAGATTGTGCACTATCAGCGCTTCGCCGAGTGTACCCGCATCGCTCAGGATAAGATGAATTGCAAGAATTATTATATGTATAACCCCTCCTTCGACCGCAAATAAGCAAAACAAAAAGAGCAGGCGGGTAAACCGTCTGCTCTTTTTCTATTTGACAAATTGGAATTTACTCAGTATGTGAATTCCTTTTTACAATATAGACCTGCTCATCCTCTGTTCCGGGATTCTCCTGAACCACTGTGTAAAATATAGTTTTATGCACTAATACGTTCGGGTTCCGTGAATCATAACTTGTCATATAGCTGAATCTTGGCACCTGCTTGAATTGTGAAACAGCAACATAATCAGATATAGTAAAAGTC
>JAGAOU010000015.1 GCA_017623595.1 Clostridia bacterium | reverse complement strand
TTAAACCGCAAAAAGACGGTAGAGCTTGCACAAAATTCAGCCTCCCTTGTGTAAAGGGAGGTGGCACGGCGTGTTCGGCCGCCGTGACGGAAGGATTGTTTGGATAAACATCTGAATCAACGCTTATTTGTGACAGAGCCTTTTGAAAAGGAATCATATTTACAATGGAGGATTTTCTCATGGACATCAAAGATTTTTTTCCCGAAAACGAGCAACCCTTAGACCGTTTGGTGGAGGACGGGGGCTTTTGCTCCATCTTCCGCACCTTTGCCTGCGTGGGTGACAGTCTTTCCTCGGGGGAATTTCAAATCCCCCGCAACGACGGAAGCGAAAAAAAGTGGTCTTACTATGACATGTTTGAATATTCCTGGGGGCAGTTCATGGCCCGCACCTTGGGGAGCAAGGTCTACAACTTCTCCAAGGGAGGCATGACGGCGAAGCAATATCTCCAATCCTTTGCCGATTCCAAGGGTTTCTGGAACGTGGATCTGAAGTGTCAGGCCTACATTATTGCCCTTGGGGTCAACGATATTTTTAATCAGCACATGGAGCTGGGCACGGTGGAGGACATCAAAGAGGACTGGCACGACAACGCCCCCACCTTTGCCGGCAATTACGGCGCCATCGTGCAGCGCTACAAGGCCATTTCCCCCGATGCGAAGTTTTTCTTCGTCACCCCGCCGCGGGACGCCAAGCCCGCATGGACGGAGGGCGGCAAGCGGATTGCCGACCTTCTTTATACCCTGGCGGAGCATTTTCCCAACGCCTATGTCATTGACCTGCACCGCTACGCTCCCGTTTACGACGAAGAATTCCGTGCAAAATTCTTCCTCCACGGCCACATGAACCCCATGGGATATGTGCTGACGGCGAAAATGATGATGTCCTACATCGACTACATCATTCGACACAACATGGAAGACTTCGGTCGCCTGGGCCTTGTAAAGCACTGATCGGCCTCCCTCCCCGAGGGTATTCTTCGGAGAGGGGTTTTTTGCATAAATGCATAAATATAAACCAACAATACAAAGGAATTGGTTTTTATTCCCGTTAAAACAGCGAATTTATTGTGCAAACTATACAAATTCGTGAAACCGTTTTTAGTTATAATGCACAGAGCCTATGAAGTTTTTTGAATTTTATAAAAAGCATTGACATTGGGGGAAAGTTGTGCTATAATAATCACGTAACAAGCAAACAAAGCGTGTTACCTGCCCGACCGAAAAACGGCGTTCCGACCTTGTTCGGCAGATGGCGCGGTTTTCGCGGACGGTTTGATAGTTCCTCGTTCTCAGAACGAGGCACAGTGGCTCACTCCTGTTGCAGAATGCAAGTCTGCACTCTCCTTTATACCGTTTTATGAAAAGACCGATGCTTTGAACGGCGAGGTTGGTGGATTTCATAAAACAGCTTTGTGCGGCGGCCCCCCTCTCCGTCGCATACAAAGAGACGGTTCCTCCCCCTCGGGAGCCGTCTCTTTTTTTGACCTTTTCCCCCATAATTTTATCAAATTTTTTATAATACTTCTTCAAAACAGTAACAACTTTTTTACAAATCCGTGGTATACTGTTTGGGTAACTGAGTGAAAGGAGGAGTTTTCCATGCTGTATGCGGTTCCGGTGAGCCTTTTGATGGGATATTTGATGGGATCCCTCAATCCCGCAGCCCTGCTGGACAAGGTGAAGCATGCCAACATGCGCAAAAGGGGCACCCACAATCTGGGCACCACAAACACCCTTTACGTTTTGGGGAAGAAGTGGGCGGCGCTGGTTTTGATTTTTGATATGCTGAAAGCGTTTTTTGCCGTGCAACTCTCCTGGTGGATCTTTCCTCTGCATCCCGTGGCGGGGCTGATCTCGGGAACATCGGCAGTCCTGGGTCACATTTATCCCTTCTACATGGGCTTTAAGGGCGGCAAGGGATTGGCGGCCTTCGGCGGACTGGTGCTGGCGGTGGATCCCATGATTTTTCTGATCCTGTTGGGGATCGCCATTGTTTTGATGTTACTTTTGAATTACAGCGTCTGCACCCCTGTTTCCGCGGGGATTCTCTTTCCCATCCTTTACGGGCTGAAGCATCAGGATCTGATGGGCGCCCTTGTGGTAGCGGTGGCAGGGCTGGTGCTGGTGATCAAAAACATCGCCGGCTTCGGACGCGTGCGCCGCGGCGAGGAGATGGGCTTCCGTTCCGCAATCCTGAAAATCTTCTCGGGGAAATTCCACGCGGAAGAATAATCCGAAAAAAAGAATATCGCAAACCGACGGATTCCCCCGTCGGTTGTTTTTTTGAAAACGGACAGACGGGGAGGGGGATCTGCGATAGAGCAGTATAAAAATCAAAATTTTTCGGTTGACAAATCAACCTCTTTGTGATATAATATAGACATACACATAAAAAGGAGCGAACTTACTTATGGATCCGAAATACGAGGCCCTGTTTACCCCTTGGAAGATCGGCAACGTGGAGATCAAGAACCGCATTGTCATGTGTCCCATGGGCGGCACCTCTCTGTTTGGCTGGTTTGAATTGACCGGCTGTCATTTTGATAAAGAGGCGGCCAAACTGTTTTTGGAGCGGGCCAAAAACAACGTGGGGCTGATTATTCCCGGCATTGCCCCTCTGCGGGACACTTTCTGGGGCAAATGGCTCTGGCAAAATCCCAAAATGTTTGAAGAACTCAAGGAATTCATGGATGAGATCCACAAAACGGGAGCGAAGGTATTCATTCAGCTGACCGCAGGCATGGGTCGGTCCTGGGCCATTACCGAGCTGATAGCGCCTTTGCATAAAAATAAATTCACCCGCGCAATTCTCAAGCCCATTCTTGACACCTCTCATGAGTTGGCCTCGCCCAGTCCCCTGCCCTCCCGTTGGGATCCCGAAATCACCACGCCCGAAATGACGGTGGCGCAGATTCATGAGATCATCGAAGCCTTTGCCAAAACCGCCAAGCTCTGCAAGGACGCAGGGGTAGACGGCGTTGAGATTCATGCGGTGCACGAAGGGTATCTTTTGGATCAGTTCACCATGGAATGGACCAACAAGCGCACCGACGAATACGGCGGCTCCTTTGAAAACCGTTTCCGCTTCCCCGTGGAGGTGGTCAAGTCCATCAAGGAAGTCTGCGGTGCGGATTTCCCCGTTTCTCTGCGTTATTCCGTAGAATCCAAGGTAAGGGACTTCCGCAAGGGCGCCCTGCCGGGAGAGGAATACGTGGAAGTCGGGCGCAACATGGAGGAATCGGAAAAGGCGGCCAAATACCTGCAGGATGCGGGCTATGACATGCTCAACGCCGACAACGGCACCTACGATTCCTGGTACTGGGCTCATCCCCCCATGTACATGCCGCAGAACTGCAATCTGGAGAGCGTGGCTCACATCAAGAAATTCGTGGATATTCCCGTGGTCTGCGCCGGTCGCATGGAGCCCGAGGTGGGCGCCAAGGCGGTGGCGGAGGGGCTCATCGACGGGGTGGGCATTGCCCGTCAGTTCCTGGTGGATCCCGCATGGATCACCAAGCTGATCGAGGACCGTTTGGAGGACATCAAGCCCTGCATCTGCTGTCATGCGGGTTGTTTCAACTTCTCTTCCAGCAAGGGGCACGCCAACACCCAGGATCTGACCGACACCATGGGCCTTGCCCGTTGCGCTCTGAATCCCGAAACCATGCAGAGCAAGAAATACAACATTCAGCCTGCCAAGAAGCAGAAGAAGGTTGCGGTGATCGGCGGCGGCATCGGCGGAATGGAAACGGCCATGGTCTGTGCAAAGCGGGGTCACATCGTTGATCTTTACGAAAAAACCGACAAGCTCGGGGGCGTATTCATTGCCGCGGCGGCTCCTTCCTTCAAGGAAAAGGATCGGGCGCTGATTGCATGGTACAACCGTGAGATTCAGAAATACGACAATATCACAATTCACCTCAACACCGAAATCACCGACGTAAAGGCCTTGGGTGCCGACGAAGTGGTGGTGGCCACGGGGGCCGTTCCCAACAAGATTCCCGTGCCCGGTGCGGAAAAGGCCATCGAAGCCATCGATTATCTTCTGGGCAAAGAGGTGGGCGAAAACGTGGTGGTCATCGGCGGCGGTCTGACCGGCTGTGAAATCGCCTATGATCTCTACTTGAAGGGCAAAAAGCCCGTAATCGTGGAAATGCAGGATGATCTGATCACCGCCAAGGGGGTCTGCCTTGCAAACACCAGTTATCTGCGTGATTTCTTCGAGCTGAACAAGGTGCCCGTATATCTGGAGTCCCGCACCTCCGCCATCAAGGACGGGGCGGTGACCGTGACCGACAAGGAAGGCAATTCCTTCGACGTGGCGGCGGACGATGTGATCCTCTCCGTGGGATACAAGCCCGCTCCCGTCACCACCAAGGGCGTGAAGATCGTCGGGGATGCAGACGCCGTAGGCAACCTGCGCACCGTCATCTGGAAAGCCTGGGATGTGGCCATGAAAATCTGATCAATCGTTACGGATGATAAGGAGTAAAGAGCACTTCTCTTTCCCGCAAGGGGGAGAAGTGCTCTCTCCTTTTTTCAAACAAGCAGAAAGCTCCCAGCCATACGGTTGGGAGCTTCAGACTGTCGAAAAAGTCCAAGCCGGTTTTTTTGTAAACATAAATGTTCTATTTGCGAATAACAGGTAACTTTTGAACCGAAACAATCCTTCCACCGCTTTGCGGTCCCCCTCCCTTTACACAAGGGAGGCTTTATTTTTGTGCATTTCTCAATGTTTTTTCGCTATTCAAGAGCCGCTCTCAGAC
>JAGAOU010000110.1 GCA_017623595.1 Clostridia bacterium | reverse complement strand
CACCGAGATCGTTCCCGGGGAAAACATCAAAATCACCATCGGGCCCAAGGGCTTCGGCAGTGAAAATATGAGTGCGGTTCGGATGTTCAAGCCCTCTGCGGGACTCCAAGGCATCAAGGATTTTATCATTGAGACCGTCAAGGCTGCAGGTCCCAACCCCTGTCCTCCCATCGTCATCGGCGTGGGCATCGGCGGAACCTTCGACAAGGCCGCCCTGCTGGCAAAGAAAGCCATTATGCGCCCCCTGAACACGAGCCATCCCGATCCCTATTACGCCGATCTGGAAAAAGAAATGCTGGAAAAGGTCAACGAGCTGGGCATCGGGCCTCAAGGCTTCGGTGGAAAGACCACCGCCATCGGTCTGAACATCGAAACTCTGCCTACCCACATTGCGGGTATGCCCTGCGCCATCAACATTAACTGCCACGTGACCCGTCATAAATCGGAGGTGCTGTAATTATGGAAAAACGGATTCAGCTTCCTTTAACGGAAGAACTTGCCAAAACCCTGAAAGCAGGAGACACGGTCCTTTTGACCGGATACATTTACACCTCCCGGGACGCAGGACATAAGAGAATGTGCGAAACTCTTGCAAAAGGAGAGCCTCTCCCCTTCGATCCCACCGACGCCACGATCTATTACGTCGGTCCCACTCCCGCAAAGCCGGGACAGGTCATCGGCTCCGCAGGCCCCACCACCAGCGGCCGTATGGACGCGTACGCCCCCACGATGATGAGCGTAGGTGCCCGCGGAATGATCGGAAAAGGCGCTCGCCTGCCCGAGGTCATTGAAGCGATGAAGAAGTATTCCGGCGTTTATTTCGGCGCCATCGGCGGTGCAGGAGCCCTTCTTGCCAAGCAGATCAAGAGCAGCGAGCTTGTTGCCTACGAGGATCTGGGCGCGGAAGCTCTGCGAAAGCTGTACGTAGAGGATATGCCCTTGGTGGTCATCATCGATTGCGAAGGAAATAACCTTTATGAATTCGGACCTGCCAACTATCTGGCACAGAAAGGAGAATAACCGTGATTATCACCGATTTGCTGGAAGCGGTAATGATTCTTTGCTTCGGTCTTTCTTGGCCGATCTCCATTCGGAAATCCTGGATCTCCCGCACTGCGAAGGGAAAAAGCCTCTTTTTTGAGGTGTTTATCTGGATCGGGTACATTTTCGGGATCGTCCGCAAATTTATGCTCCTCGCCGAAGCCACCGAGCCTCTCGGCTGGCTCTTCTATTTGGGATGGGCATTCTATTTCCTGAACTTTGTTGAAATCTCCATCGATATGCTTCTCTATTTCAGAAACGTAAAGCTGGACAAGGAAAACGAAGGAAAATAATCTGCACAAAACGAAGGATCGGCATTCAAAAATGCCGATCCTTTTTGCAGTTCAAAATTGAATGCCAAATAAGCAAAAAACTTGCACGGGTCCCCTTCTTCCCCCCGCGGAAACGGAAGTAATTAACAAAAAAGCGAAAAGTTTATAAAAGTTATGTGACTCCCCTTTACATTATATAAGATATATGTTATAATATATTAGTATGTCCTATGCTTTAATATTTTTCATTATAACAGGAGGTAAATCTCATCATGGCAAGAATGAAACAGTCCATGGATGGAAATACCGCGGCGGCGCACGTATCCTATGCGTTCACCGAAGTGGCAGCCATCTACCCCATCACTCCCTCTTCCGTTATGGCAGAGTTGACCGACTCTTGGTCTGCGACGGGTCTGAAGAACATTTTCGGTGACCAGGTCAAGGTTATGGAAATGCAATCCGAAGCAGGTGCCGCAGGTACCGTTCACGGTTCCTTGGCTGCAGGTGCTTTGACCACGACCTTTACCGCATCTCAGGGTCTTCTTCTGATGATTCCCAATATGTACAAGATCGCAGGGGAGCTTCTTCCCAACGTGATTCACGTGTCTGCTCGTTGCGTTGCGTCCCACGCCTTGAACATTTTCGGCGATCATTCCGACGTTTACGCCTGCCGTCAGACGGGCTACGCTATGATGGCGGAAAGCAATCCCCAAGAGGTTATGGACCTGGGTGCCGTTGCTCACCTGGCAACCATCAAGGGCCGCGTTCCCTTCCTGAACTTCTTCGACGGCTTCCGCACCTCTCACGAAATTCAGAAGATCGAGGTTTGGGATTTCGAAACCCTGGACAAGCTGGTCGATAAGAACGCCATCGCGGAGTTCCGCGCTCGCGCTCTGAACCCCGAGCATCCCGTGCTTCGCGGTTCTGCAGAAAACGGCGACATCTTCTTCCAGCACAGAGAAGCCTGCAACAAGTACTACGACGCTCTTCCCGCCATCGTGGAAGAATATATGGACAAGGTCAACGCCGAAATCGGCACCGACTATAAGCTGTTCAACTACTACGGCGCTCCCGATGCAGACCGCGTAATCGTTGCAATGGGTTCGGTTTGCGACGTGACCGAAGAGGTCATTGACTATATGAACGCCCACGGCGAAAAGGTCGGCTTGGTCAAGGTCCGTCTGTACAGACCCTTCGTTGCTTCCAAGCTGTCCGAGGCCATTCCCGCCTCCGTTAAGAAGGTTGCGGTTCTCGACCGCACCAAGGAACCCGGCTCTCTGGGTGAGCCTCTGTATCTGGACGTGGTTACTGCCCTCGTTTCCGAAGGCCGCAACATTCCCGTTTACGGCGGCCGCTACGGTTTGGGCTCCAAGGACACGCCTCCTTCCAGCATCTTTGCAGTTTACGCAAACCTCGCCAAGGAAGAGCCCAAAGCAAACTT
>JAGAOU010000109.1 GCA_017623595.1 Clostridia bacterium | reverse complement strand
GATATACCGCAACAAGTTGCGGATGATATACAAGGCTACGCCTTGATTTATTTGCGGAGGTGTGATATAGTATTACACATGAAGGGAGATGAGAGGATGTATTTTGAAAAGGATAAGCAGCTTGACACAAAATCCATTGTTGATGAAATCGAAAAAGCCGTATACGCAGAGATGAAGCCGTTAGGCTTCAAAAAATACGGGCGCACCCTTCATCGATTTGTTGATGGAGATATTTCTCAAGTCATCAATTTTCAAATAGGGTGTTCACCAAAGGGCATTTATGACGTTCTTTGGGTACACATAGGTATTCGTGTTCCGGAATGTCAGCTTAGAAGCTTTGAGCCCGAGACCGATTTAAAAAAATATTATCCCGAACACTGGTGCAATATGCGGAGTTGTCTAAGAGAGATCGAAGGAAAAAAAGAGGATTATTATGATCTTCATGATTCGATTCAAAAAATTAAGAGTGACATTCTTCGTCAAATCAAAGATTACGTCATTCCTGTATTCAATGTTCTGAATAGCCGTTTTGCAATTCTTGATAATCGTAGAAGCTATCCTCATTTAGATACTATGAATCGTCACTTGATATTGCTGGAAGAAGCTATGATTTGGGGGCGAATGGGAAATTTGCAGAAAGCAGAAGAAGCTTTTAATCAATATTATGACAGTAAAGCACAAGAATACAAAGGACATGAAGGGTGGAAATCATACGGTTATTTGAGAGCTCACTTGGATTATTTAGAAGAATTAGCTGATAAATTACGTATTGAGATAAAACATAGCACGAACTCTGGTGATTAATTACCCAAAACAGCCACCTTTTGTTCGTTTTTACCTCGATTTTTGACCTTTTATCACGTTTAAGGCAACAATCCGTCCTTACAGATGGGACAAATTCCACGAATATAATTCTTGACTTATTTGTCAAAGTGTGATATAATAAAAAAGAGGTGTGTTATGGGTAAACAACTAAATTATATTATGGATTTTGAAAGTTTCAAAAAATTATCACAGTACGCCTTGGAATTGGGTTGTTTGATTCTATATAAGGATCATACGGAAAATCCTTCCTTCCCAAGTGCGGACCTTTCAATTGTCGTTCCCCAATATAGCAGCTATTATTTTTATATTCCGGAGCTTTATCCTTTGAATAAAATAACTCACGGCATCAATTGCTACGGAAGATACTACTTGAACGATGCTTTTTTTAGTCCCTTTTCCCTGTCGCTCATAGAAGCAAGCTTTTCTCGAACCGACAAGGGACAAGCGAGAATTTATGTTACAACCGGTTATTATGACGAAGAAGATAACTGGATTGCACGTCCGGAGTTGTTAACAAAAACTTATGAAAAACTTGCACGTCGGGCAAGAAAGCTGGCGCAAAAAATTATCTAAAGATTGACTGTCTCTTCTTTTTTACCTCAATTTTTGACCTTTTATCGCGTTTAAGGCAGAAATGCGAAAAGCTTTGACACGTTGGTTTTTTTTCCGTCTTTGCAGACGGGTGAACGATTGCTTTGCTATCAATGAAGCATATAGCGGGGGAGATAACTTATGTGCCAAATAAAAATCGGAGATTTTGTCACAGGGTATGGATCTGGGTATTGGCAACTGATTGATGTTAAGCCTAAAGTTGCGATGGAAGACGATATGCGTGATACTGTTTGTCGCAAAAAAGGGGAAATCATAGGTAAATGGGCAATCCTGAAAAAATGCTTTACAAACAAGATGAAACCGCGCATTGATTTTTCTTACGAGGATTTTTCATGGGTGAAACCTGTTGACGATAATACCCTCATTGAAATTCAAAAGTATTTTGAGCACCACCCCGAATATAAACAGAAATTTGATGTTGCATCGGTCAAACTTCAACCTATGATTAGGAATTGCTGGTTGGCTTTGCCCGAAGCTGAAGTAGATAATTTTAAAGCTGAACTGGAAAAGCTTCCTGCAAAATATTCTATGGACGAATTTTGGAAGGTTGCCCAAGCATATAAAAAATACGTTTCCAATCCTCCTGCGGGCTATTTGCTTAATTTTTTTGCGTACCCTTGGGACGTTGATGAGAGCGGTGATTTGATTTATTCCGGTCTGAAATTAGTTAAAAATTGATCGTGGAAGGAGACACATTTATGAGTGCATGGGGAACAGGTATTAAACAAAGTGATGAATTTATGGATGTATACGAATCGTTTTTTGAACTGTATAAAGACGATGCCGTTGCTATGGATGTATATCAAATGATCTTGACGGAGTATCAATCAGAGTTTGCCGATGAAGAATCTTCTCCGATGCTCTATACGGTGTATTATGCGTTGGCGCTATGCCTGTGGGAATGCGGTGCTCGGGATGCCCGGCTTTGGGAAAAGATTAAGAACATTATTGATACAGATGCAGATTTGAAATTTTGGAACGAGCTTGGACTTGAACCGCAGTCCGAAAAGAGCCGTCGTAAAGCATTGCTGAAGTTTTGGGAAAAGATCAATTCCGAGCCTGCAAAAATAAAAAAGCCTAAAAAAACAACCGCAAAGCGGGCGCCGACTTTACATAAAGGCGATTTGTTTTCTTACGCATGCGAAGACGGTTATCGCGTCGCGTTGGTTTTAGATTTTGTTGGGGACTTCTATTTGATCGCTATATCGGAAGAAAACTTGAATCATGTGCCGAAGGAAACGGAAGCCATGCTATTGTATACGCATACATTATCGTGGTTTTCTGTCAGAGAAGCGATTTCCAAAAAGGACAGAATCTTAATAGCGACCCTGACTGTTACCGGAAATTACAATAATAGGGCGGGGCTGCTGTTTTCACCCTCAATGGTTGCATATGCAAGTATAGGTGAGAAAGAATTTTTCTTCCACCTAAATGCCGCAGATCAATGTATGGAAAAAAACAAGATTGGGCGATATCAATTCAAAGAATTGTTGAATCCGGAGATCCTTCCAAAATACCATCCGCGTGTGAACGCAGACCTTCTTTAAGTATGCTGTTTTTTGCAAAACCGATGCACATATGAATGGAATATGTGTCACGAAAGATCGACAAGCTTCGACCGAGGGGCTTGTCGGTTTTCTTTTTTCTCTCTTTTGTGATTCCTGCCGCTTGGGTGGGAAGCGTGTGCATTTTTTGCTTACAAAATGAGGCGATTTTTCAATGTTAACTGATATTCAACACGTTTTTTATTGACTTTTGGGGGGATTTGTGATATAATAACGGAAAAAGCAGAGGTGAGATTGTTGAACGATTACAATTTTGGTAATTTCGTATGCGAATTGCGAGAGGAAAAGGGCTTGACGCAGGCAGAATTGGCTCAACAGCTCGGTGTTTCTCCTGCTGCTGTTTCGAAGTGGGAGAACGGAAGTTCGAAACCTCGTGTGGAGGTTCTCTTTCAGTTGGCGCAGTTGTTGGGGGTTCATTCGGAGGAGTTGCTTGCCGGGCACCGATTGGAGGCGCAACTGTCTCCCGATGCCATCGCTCGTATCAATGAACGATTTGAATATCTGCAACGTGTAGATAATTATTCATCCGTTGGGGTAAAATTCCGCCGCGCGTTTGCGTTTTTGGTCGATTGGAATTTGATTGGATTTGTTGTTTTATTTTTGTTGGCGTTGCTTTTTCCTGTAATTTCCAATCAGGTTTTTGTTGTGCTTCTTTTAATCTTGTCGTTTCCCGCTGGGGTTATGCTTCGAGATTTAATTTTTGGAACGCGCTCCTTGGGAAAGAGAATCTTCGGTCTTGTAGTACTTGATAAAAAGACCGGTGATATTGCAAAGCCCGGTCAGCGTGTGGTGCGGTGTTTGTTTTCCATCCTTACATATGTGGAAGCGATTATTATTTTTGTAAGCGGAAGATCCATCGGCGATCGCGTTGCAGATACTGTGGTTGTTCCGAAGAAGGCAGTGATTCGCGCTTCTGAGGATTCGATGTCAGGTTCTTCTGTTCAGGCTTATGTTGATAAGTCTCCGAAGCCTTGGACTGTCAAGCGGATTCTGATTGTGATCGGCATTGTTTTTGTTTGCGTGCTTCTTATTTTTGGTATTATTTCTCAGGTTGTAAGAAGTTCTTTATCTGCAGTAAAAGATACAGAGCAATATCGTATTGCTTATGCTTATCTTGTTGGAAGTCAATCCTATGAAGCGCTCGGTGTTTCTGAGCAATCCATTCGATTGAGCTCCTATTCAATGCGATCCGGGAAGCAAGACGGTGTTTCTTATGTAACAACTCGGTTTATTTTCGATGTCGGTTCTTCGGCGTTCTGTGTGATTTGCCATATGGAAGACGATGTATGGACTGTTTGTTCGGATTGTACGGATTTTGAATGATGATTTTCGTGTCCGCAAGAGATTGTGGGCACTGTTTTTTTGAAAAAATTGCTCTAAGTTTATTTTCTTCCTTTGTTTTAATTGACAATGAGTGAAAAGTGTGCTATAATATAATGTATAAAACACACGGGAGTGTATTGAAAATGGCTGTTGAAACCAATATTGAGGCGCTTCTTGCAAAGGACGGTTTCTCCTGTTCTTGCGGAAAAGCGCATTATGCAAAGGTGAGTCGCGTTCTGATTGATTTTGGAGCGTTGAATAAAATTCCGGAATTGATCGGTCAGTACAATGCGAAGAAGGTTTTTGTGTTCTTCGATGAAAATACTTACAAAGCCGCAGGGGAGAGGGTACTGCAGATTTTGCAGACGGCAAATATTGCCTATAAAACCCATTGTTTCCCCGGGGAACGGTTCGAGCCCGACGAGCGTTCCGTCGGCTCCGCTGTGATGCATTTTGATCCTTCCTGCGATATGGTAATCACGGTTGGCACCGGATGCCTGAACGATATCGGCAAAATTGTTGCCAATATGGCGAAAAAGCCTTATATGATCGTTGGTACCGCTCCCTCCATGGACGGTTATTCTTCCGCCACGTCTTCCATGATCCGTGATGGGTTGAAGGTGTCTTTGGACAGTAAATGTCCCGATATTGTTGTGGGCGATCTGGATGTTTTGGCCGCTTCTCCCATGCGCATGATTCAAGCCGGTATTGGTGACATGGCGGCAAAATATGTCAGCATCGGGGAATGGCAGTTGTCCCGTGTGATTAACGGCGAATACTATTGTGGCGATGTGGCTGATATGGTCAGCGCCGCTCTGAAAAAGTGCGCCGACAACGCTTCCGGGATCATGAAGCGGGATCCGCAAGCCGTGCGTGCCGTTATGGAAGGGATGGTTTTGGCAGGGATTGCCGCCAATTATGCGGGTATCTCCCGTCCCGTTTCCGGGATGGAGCACTATATCTCCCATATCTGGGACATGCGTGCGTTGGAATTTGATTCCCCTTCCGATCTCCACGGAATCCAGTGCGGTGTTGCAACCCTTCTTACGTTGAAGGTGTTTGATTATGTGAAAAAGATTGTTCCCGATAAGGATAAGGCGTTGGCTTATGTGAAACGGTTTGACTTCAATGCTTATAAGGCTTACCTTTCCGAGAATTTAGGTGCCGGTGCCGACAGTATGATCGCCAATGAGGCAAAGGAAGGGAAGTATGATCCCGACAAGCATGCCAAGCGTTTGGATGTGATTCTGGATAAGTACGATGAAATTATTGCCATCATCAATGCCATGCCCACCTATGATGAGGTGTATGCTACCCTTTCTGCTGCAGGATTCCCGCTGACCGCAGAGGAACTCGGATTCTCGAAGAAAGAGATTCACGATGCCTTTGTGATGGCCAAGGATATTCGCGACAAATATGTGGTTAGCCGCCTTTTGTGGGATCTTGGGCTTTTGGAAGAAGCAGCGGATGAACTGTTCCCCTGCTGAGTCGGAAAGGAGATTTTATGGTTCTGTTCGGTCCTGCGGGAACCCCCGGCGGATTTTTTGAAAAGGGATACAAAAAATCCCTGCAGTTGCCCGATTATCTGGACGAGATCGGGCTGGATCTCTTCGAATATCAATGCGGAAACGGTGTCACGGTTGGAGAGGCGACGGCCCGAAAACTGGGAGAGGCCTTCCGTGCGAAGGGGAAAATCCTTTCGGTGCATGCGCCCTATTTTATCTCTCTTTCTTCCGTGGAAGAAGAAAAACGCCTTAACAGTATCGGCTATATCCTGAAAACCGCCCGTGCCGCTGATTGGATGGGGGCGGAGCGTATTGTGGTGCATAGCGGAAGCTGCGCCAAAATCAGCCGTGAAGAGGCCCTTGCTTTGGCAAAGGACACCCTTGCCCGTGCCGTGGATGCGCTGAAGGCAGAGGGGTTGGAGCATATTGTGGTCTGTCCCGAAACCATGGGAAAGATCAATCAATTGGGAACGCTCGATGAGGTGATGGAGCTTTGCCTTGTGCACGATTCCTTCCTTCCCACGGTGGACTTCGGTCATCTCAATGCCCGTACCCGCGGTCAGATCGTAGGCAAGGAGGATTATCGAGCCATTCTTGACTGCATTGAGAATCGGTTGGGCAACGATCGCATGCGCCGCATGCAGGTCCATTTTTCCAAGATTGAGTATACCTCAGGAGGCGAAAAGAAACATCTGACCTTTGAGGATACTGTCTTTGGACCCGATTTTGAACCTCTTGCAGATCTTTTGGCGCAGAAGGATTCTCATGCACACATTATCTGCGAATCCGACAATACCCAAGATATTGATGCTCTTGCAATGAAAAATATGTATCTTGCCGCAAAGGAGACTGTGTAATTATGAACGAATTTGCCCTGCGTTTGCTTGAAAAAATGCCCGAGAATGCCGCTTATGCGGTCTTTCGTCCCGAAAACCGTCGCTATTTGACAGGGATCACCTCTTCCAACGGAATGGTTTTGATCTGCAAGGAAAAACAGGCCTTTTATACCGATTTTCGCTACATCACCATGGCGCGCAATGACATTCGCACCGGCTATGAGGTGGTGCTTTTGGAGAAATCCTTTGCCAAAACGCTGGCGCAGGATCTTCCCTCATCGGTGGATAAGCTTTATTTTGAAGACGGCTTTTTGACCTATGCGGAATACCGTGTGCTTGCCGATGAGCTTTCTTCCCGTATGGAGTTGATCGGGGATGAAAAGATTCTTTCCGATCTTCGTATCTGCAAATCCGATGAGGAGATCGAAAAAATCAAGAAGGCGCAGTCTTTTACCGATCATGCTTTTACGCATGTTTGTGAGTTTATTTCCGCCAATTGGAAAAAAGGCGATTTGACCGAGAAGCGTATTGCTGCAGAGATCGATTATGCTATGAAGTGTGCAGGTGCCGCAAACCCCTCCTTTGACACTATTGTTGCTGCCGGGGAAAACGGCGCAAAGCCCCATGCTGTGCCCTCTGACCGTGTCATTCGTGACGGCGATATGATCACCATGGACTTTGGCTCCGTCTATGACGGATACTGCTCCGACATGACTCGTACCGTTGCGGTGGGAAGTATTTCGGATCATCAGAAGGAAATCTACGATATTGTTTTGCAGGCACAGCTGAACGCTCTGCAGAATCTGCGTGCCGGTATGACAGGTAAGGAAATCGACGCTCTTGCCCGCGATTATATCGCGGAAAAGGGATATGGCGAGGCCTTCGGTCATTCTCTGGGCCACGGGGTTGGATTGATGATTCATGAAGCTCCCAATTTCTCTTCCCGTTTTGAGGGAGTTATTCCCGCGGGAAGCGTTATGAGTGTGGAGCCGGGGATTTATCTTGCCGATGATTGCGGTGTCCGCATTGAGGATTTTGTGGTCGTGACGGAGGACGGTTGCATCAATCTGACGCACAGCCCCAAAGAATTGATTCTCCTTTGATGAGGTGTGTATGATGAATAATTTGAAAAAACATCCCTTTGTTCAAAGCCTGGTTTCCGGATTGACGCTGGGAGCCGTGGTGGGCGTGGGGCTCTATCTCTTTAACAGCCCTGCGGAATTTACCATGAAGGAACACCTGATATCTCTGTTGGCAGCTGCAATTATGGCGCTGATTTCGGGTGTTTTTCTCGGTTGCGTGTTTTATTTGATTGAATATCTCCGCGCCAAAAGGTTCGATGCTTATCGACAGGAGCTGAAGGTCCACGGGGAGCTTGTGTTGGAGGAAAGAGCCTCCCGTTTGATTTTGGACAAGACTTGTCCGGGGCGTCTTTTTCTTACCGACCGCCTTCTGGTGTTTCGTCCTTCCCGAGACGGAGACGAGGAATGTGTCCTTTCTCTTTCGGATATTGCTACCGTACAGATCACCGATCCTCGTCGATGCCACTTGACCGTTACCATGAATTCCGAGCTGCGGGAAACCTTTGTTGTGATTGATCCTCGGGAATGGTTTGATCTTCTCGGAAAGGAAGAACCCGATCGGTAATAATTTTCATATCGCTTCTTTGATTGCCTGTCTCTGACAGGCAATCTTTTTTGCATATTTGTTCCTCTTGCGGAAAAACTATAGAAAAAAGGAGGCGATTGTGTGCGGTCGGAGGATTATCAGCAGTTGGTTTGGGCTCACACGCCCAAAAAGCCCCTGTGGCAAGGATGCTTCGGTGCATTTGTGATCGGTGGTTCGATCTGCGTGTTTGGCGAGGCTTTGAAGGAATTGTACCTTTATTTTGGTATGGAGGAGAAGTCTGCGGCAATTTGGGAATCGGTTTCGCTGATTTTCTTAAGTGTATTGCTGACGGGGATCGGCGTTTATGACAAGTTTTCCCGTGTCGGCGGTGCCGGGACGCTGGTTCCTATCACAGGTTTTGCCAACGCCATGTCATCCCCTGTTTTGGAGTTTCGTGTGGAGGGGATGGTTTTGGGCATTGGGCCGAAAATTTTCTCGGTGGCAGGATCGGTGATTGCATACGGAGTTGCCGCATCGGTGCTTTACGGCTTGATTTATTTTATTCTCTATCAGATCGGGGTGGTCGCATGAGTCTGAAGAAAATCGGAAGCGGCACTTATCGCATGGAGCATCCTCCTGTGATCACATCCTCTGCTGCGGTGGTTGGACGTATGGAAAAGCAAGGCCCTCTCGGGGCCTGGTTTTCACATTGGCATGAGGATGAATATTGCGGAGAGAATAGTTTTGAAAAGGCGGAAAGCCGAATGCAGAAGGAGGCTATGAAGGATGCATTTGAAAAAGCAAAAATATCTGAAAAAAATCTTGACCTTGTGTTCGCGGGCGATCTTCTCAATCAGTGTATTGGTTCTAATTACAGCCTGCGTGACAGCGGTGTACAGTTTTTCGGCCTTTACGGCGCATGCTCGACAATGGTGGAAGGGCTGATTCTTTCCGCAATGGCGATTGACGGCGGCTTTGCAGATCGTTGTGCTGCGGTGACCAGCTCCCACTTTTGCTCCTCGGAGCGACAGTACCGTTTTCCTTTGGAATATGGCGGTTTTCGTCCCCAATCTGCCCAGTGGACGGTGACAGGGGCAGGATGCGCGGTGGTGGAAGGGGAGGGGCAGGGAATTATGATTCGACATGTTTGCCCCGGTGCCATTGTAGACATGAACATCACCGATATGGCAAACATGGGTGCGGCAATGGCCCCCGGGGCGGCGTTGACCTTAAAGCGGTTTTTGGATGATACCGCAACAACTCCTTCCGATTATGATTTGATTTTAAGCGGTGACCTGGGGAAAATCGGGTCCTCTCTTCTGGTGGAACTGTTGAAGACCGATCATATTGTGTTGGGGGAGAATTATGCAGACAGCGGATGCCTGATCTTTGATCCCGCATCTCAGGATGTGCACTCGGGTGGCTCGGGATGCGGATGTGTGGCATCGGTGCTTTGCGGTTATGTTTTGCCGGAAATGCAGAAGGGACGCTGGGATCGGGTTTTGGTAATGGGGACCGGGGCGTTGATGAGCCCAACCAGTATTATGCAGGGGGAGTCTGTGCCCGGGATTGCTCATTTGGTGGAATTGTCTGTGTGAGGTGTGTATGAATTATTTGATGTCCTTTTTGGTGGGCGGTGCTCTTTGTCTTGTGGGACAGCTTTTGATCGAGCGCACACGATTGACGCCCGCCAGAATTCTTGTAGGTTATGTAGTCGCCGGAGTGGTTCTGTCCGCCTTCGGAGTGTATGAGACTCTTTTGGAGTACGGCCATTCCGGTGCCTCCGTCCCTCTCACAGGCTTTGGGCATCTTTTGGCGGATGGAGTTCGTACTGCGGTGCGGGAAAAAGGCTTTGTCGGTATTTTGACCGGAGGCTTGACATCTTCTGCCGGTGGGGTAGCCGCCGCCATTGTTTTTTCTTTGCTCGCATCCCTGTTGTTTCGCCCGCGAATGAAATAGTTTGTGCTTCCGACCTTTTTCAAAAGGTCGGATTTTTTTGTTCTAAACCTGTCCGCGGAGCATAAACTGAAGTTAGAAAGGCGGTGAAAATAAATGAATGTTTTGAATGAAATTTTGCCCTATTTGCCCTCTTCTGTAGGGAAATATGTGGGGTGTCTCTCTCCGGAAGAGTGTGACCTTCTGCGGGAGATTCGTATTCGGGCGGCCGGACCCATGTTGCTGAATTTCGGAATGTATCGAAGGATTGTCTCCAATGTGGTTCATACAAAGGAAGAAATCGATTCCACCTTTCGAAAAATCTGCGCTTCTTCCGCTTATACTCATCGCCACGAGATTCGTTCCGGTTTTGTAACACTGCACGGTGGTCATCGGGTGGGAATTGTCGGTGCCGCAGTTGTGGGGGAGGGGGGACGAGTGGAGGGGATGCGCGATATTGTGGGCCTCTCCTTTCGTGTGGCACGGGATTGCGATGTGCCCGTGTCCGATTTGATACATAAGCTTTGTAAGGACGGTCGGATTCGCAATCTGTTGTTGGCCGGCCCTCCCTGCAGCGGAAAAACCACACTGCTCCGTTCTTTGGCACGGGAATTGGCAAAAAGGACCCAGGTGGTTGTGGTGGATGAACGGGAAGAGCTCTTTTGTTCGTTGCATTCGACGCCTGTGGGCTGCGATGTCCTGCACGGCTTTCCCAAAGCGGCAGGTATCTTGCAAGCTCTTCGGACGCTGTCTCCCGGTGTGATAGTCTGTGATGAGATTGGTACTGAGGCTGAGGTTTCCGCCATGGCAGACGGTCTGCGTAGTGGTGTGGCTCTTGTGACCTCTGCTCATGCCTATGATGCTCGGGATTTACTCCAACGACCGCCTCTTCGACGGCTGATTTCTGTGGGTGGTGTTGATTTTGCGGCATTTCTGGATCCGACCCGCTTGGGTGAGGTTTCGTTTTATATGGAAAAGGGAGCGTTGTGCGATGAGGTTTGTCCTGCTTCTTGCGGTGTTCCTTCTTTGTGTGGGAATGGGTTTGATATACGTCCTGGAGCTTCGGGCGAGACGTTGTCAGCTGATGAAAGGCATTGAGTTTTTGCGGTATCTCCGTCGTGAGATTCGTTGGACCTCCACTACGATCCCCCAACTGATCCGCAATTGTCCCGTTGATTTTCCTCTTGCTTCCGCTATGGATTGCTCCGAACCTTTTGACTTGACTTCGGCATACCGAGAGGCTTTGAATCAGTGTGGAAAGGAGTTGTTCTTTCGGGCGGAGGAGAGGGAAGCAATGGATCGCTTGTTTTCATCCCTTGGACAAGGAGACCTGACGTCTCAGGAGGAATGTCTCAAGGCTTGCGAGGAAACATTTTTGCGATGCGTTGAAGGGACGGGGGTTCTATTGTCCCGCAACGGTAAATCTGCTGTGGTTCTGGGGGCATCCTTCGGGGCAGTTCTGGTGCTATTGTTGTTGTAGCGAGGTGAAAAGGTGAAAATCGATATTCTTTTTCAAATTGCGGCAGTGGGTATGATCGTTGCCATTTTGAATCTGATCCTAACAAAATCGGACCATTCCGAGTATGCCCTATTGATTACCGTTGTGGGCTTGGTTGTGGTTCTTGCTATGGTGGCGGGAGAGGTCGGAAGTCTGTTTGAAACTCTCCGATCGGTGTTCGGTCTGTGAGCATACTTACGGTTGTGGGAATGGTTTTCGTCGCTTTCCTGGGAACGGTGTTTCTGCGCAACTGCTCATCCCCCTTCGCAACATTGTTGCCTGTGGTGGCGGCAATTGTGGTTCTTGGCATGATTCTGCCCCGCATAAAAGAGATTTTAGAAGGTGTTTCAACGCTCTCACAAGGGGTTGGTGTGGATGCTTCGGTTTTGTCACCTGTTTTGCGAGGGATTGGTATTTTGTTGATCACGCGTTTTGCTTCCGGTGTTTGTTCGGATAACGGGCAAAAAGCACTGGGGGAGACGGTGGAATATTGCGGACAGATTTTTGTGGTCTCACTTGCGTTGCCGATGATTCTTGATCTGGTGCAAAAAATTATGGAAGCCGATATTTGAACGGTGAGGAACATGAAAAAGAAATGGTTGAAAATCTCGGTTGTACTTCTTTTTATGGGCTTGCTTTCCATTGGTGTTCGTGGAGAGAGCGAGGTCGATTATTCTGCGCTTGTGGAGGATGCGGTTGGGTACGAGTCTTTTCTTGAGGCGATCCCCGAGGAAGGTGGGATCCTTCTGGAGGATGTTGGGTTTGATCTGTCGGCCGAAGCCCCGTTGCCGAGCCTTTCCGAAGTTTTCGGTCTCTGTGTTTCCTTCCTGTTTTCTGCGTTTGCTGAGCATTTACCCTTGTTCTCTGTGGGAATTGTACTTTTGATTCTGTTCAAGATTCTTTCCTCGTTGTCGTACGGATCTTCCCGATGGGTTGATGCGTTGGGGTATCTTGCAGTGGTTTCCTCAGGGGTGTATTCCTTTTCGGTAATCGAGGAATTGCTGACCGCTCTTGTATCGGTCTCGGAGCAGGCATCTTCCTTTCTGACAGCTGCTCTTCCGGTGATTCTGTCTGCTCAATCTTGGTCGGGTTCGCCCACCGGTGCGGCGGCGCTTTCTATGACAATTCCACCTATCCTTGCTCTGATTTCTTTCCTGATATCTTCTTTGTTCCAACCTTTGTGTCTCTTTTGCTATGCGGCATCTCTCTGCGGCTTTACCCGTGGGGAATTAACCCTTCGCCCTTTGGTCTCCTCCGTGAAACGGTTCTGTGTCCGAGGGGTTGAGATAGCTTCCGGGTTAACGGTAGGGGTGTTTTGTGTTCAGAAGGCGGCAGT
>JAGAOU010000108.1 GCA_017623595.1 Clostridia bacterium | reverse complement strand
TCCCTCTTGGGGAGCGCCCCTGAAGCGTGTTGCCGTTGCCTCGGACAAATTGTTGCATTTTAAACTCATATATCGGAGGTAACACACGATGAAAAAAATATTCACGCTCCTTCTTTTCGCCGCCCTTCTCTGCGGCCTTTGCACCCTTGCTTTCGCCGCAGAACAACCCTCTGCGGAAGAGTTGCTGAAACAAGTTCCGAGTTATGCACATACCGGGGAAAAGGAAAGTATATTGACGGTTTCCGGCTTAGAGGAAACGGGGCAATCTCTTTTATCTATTTTCTTCTACGGTCTGGGATGTGATGGGTTTCTTTCGGAAAAAACAACATATTTTCAAAAGCCTCCTACAGAGGAGCAATTGGCAGCGTGTCCAAAGGTTTCTGCCGAAGATGTTGAGAAGACGCTGGTCCGTCTTTTTGGTCCGGATGCAACGACACGGTTCGGCGAACTGCGGGACAGATACATGTCACGCGGTTATCTTGTTCTGGAGCGTTTAGAGGACGGTTCTTATGCCTACTATCAGTATTCTTACGGCGGTGGCGAAGGGTCCTATACAAGAGACTGTTTCCTTCGTTCCGAAACCGTTGGAAATGATGTAGTTGTCTATTCCCGTTTTTTACAAGCTCCTCCCAGAGCCTCTTCGATTTTTTGGGTGAGTGGAAGTGTTTCTTCCGACATGGTTCTGCTTGATCTGGATCAACAGGAAAAGAAAGCGCTTCCTGAGTATATAAATCCGTGGAATATGATTGACAAAGGAATGTTCGATGAATATCTTCCCACGTATAAGCACACCTTCAAGCCCAACGGGGACGGGACGTATTATTGGGCTCAGACAGAGTTGGATACGGCAGGAAAAGAAATCCCCCTTTCTGTTTTCGAGAAAGAGGAACAATACTTAAAATCCCTCGTGGCAACTGTTCCCAAAGAAGCCTACCGAGGCGCTGTGACCAATTCGAATTATCAGTCTCATTCAAAACTGACCTATTCCCGGCTATACGGCGATGGCTATGATACGTTATTTGTCAACGAAGCCTATGCGGAGTGGACGGTTGAGGGGACCTCTCTTATCCTCTATTCTCCCCGCGGAAACGAGAAAACAGGTGGCCAAATCACCTTAGGCACGTGGGAAAATGTTTCCCCCGATAAAAATCAGGCATCCATTGAAGGACTTATCCGAGATGAAAAGTTCGTCCAATACTATACAGTATACCGTCACACCTTTCAGAAAAAGGCCGACGGAACCTATTCTTGGGTTGAAACTATTGTAGACCAATATGGGGAAGAAATGCCCGTTATTTTAACGGGCGGTTCCGCGAATAGCAACACCGATTCTACCACCGACACCACAAGCGACGTGACGACCTCTGAGGTTATGTCCGACACCTCCACCGACACCGCTACCGATGCCTCCACTGGAACGGTTACCGATGCGGTTCCCGATGTGTCGACGGGCAGCGCCACCGATGTGGTACCGCAGGAGGAAGGTTCCTCTGCGGTGTGGATTGTGGTGGCAGTCGTCGCCGTGGCCGCAGTGGCCGCCGTTGCCGTATTCTTCGTGCTGAAGAAGAAAAAAGCGTAAACATCAATAAAATTTCATAGTAAGAAGCGGACATCCGAGGATGTCCGCTTCGTTTGTTATCAGAACACTTCAACTTGTTTATTGAGCACTCAGGCTGCGACCGACAAAGTCGGCAATATCGCGGGCGGCATGGCCGTTGATCTCCCGCTGTTGGGCAGCACGAATCGAGGCGCGGGCGTCCGGGTCGCCCAGCAAAGACAACACCTGAGATACCGCCTGCTTTTCCGAGGATGCGGCGCGGGCAAGCCCCATGTTGGAGAAAAATTCCGCATTTCTGCTCTCGCATCCGGGAATGGTTTTCAGATGCACCAACGGAACACGGGCAACCGCCGCCTCGGTGGTGGAAAGACCGCCCGCCTTGGAAAGCATCACGTCGGAGGCCTTCATATAATAGTGCACCTCTTTGGTAAAGGGCACGGTATGTACGGGAAGATCGGGGCAGGCCTTGCGGATCTTATCCGCCAGCTTTTGATTGCGACCGCAGAGGACATAAAGCTCCGTATCGGCGGGATCCATGGCATGGGCCAGCTTCTCGGCCAAATCTGCCATAGTCTGGCATCCCACGCCTCCCGTCATGACCATAACAATTTTCTTATGCGCAGGCATGTCCAGCCGTTCACGGGCCTCTTCCATGGAAATGTCTTCGGTGAATTTTTTGTCCACGGGAATCCCCGTATACACCAAGGCTTCCTTCTTCAGTCCTCCTGCAAGGGCATTTTTTTCCAAAGCGCGGTGGGGCACGAAATATGCGTTCATTCCCGTGCGGGTGTAGGGGTGGGTGGTGTAATCGGTAAAAACACCGAAGCAAGGAATCCTGATCCCTTTATGCTTGCGCAGCCCGCGCATAGCCTCCATGCCGAACACATGGGTGCAAATCACCGAATCAAAATTGCCCTCCCGCACAAAGCGCTCCAGGCGGCGGAGATTGGTACGGATCATGGCATAAACGGGGGACGACATGTGCACCTTGCTGAACACATGCCCTCCGTTGTAGATGATCCCGAAGGCGCGAGGGGTACGGCGGATCATCCCGTTATAAAAGCCGCAAACAAAACGGGATCCGCGGCGGGTGGGGATGCCGATAGGATCGGCGATCACATATTCCCAGCCCCGTTCCTCATATTCACGGGCAATGGCGCGGGCGGCGGAATCATGGCCGTCCCCGGTGTGACAGGTCAGAATCAGAGTTTTCATAAAAAAAACTCCCCTCGTTAGATTTTCAGATCACGTAAAACAAAATGCAGATAAATTGAAGCACACTGCCCGCCACCACAAAAAGATGGAAGACCGAATGCATATAGCGCACCTTATGGCCGATGCCGTAAAGCACCGCCCCCACCGTGTAAGCAATTCCGCCCGCCAAAAGATACAAAAGCCCGGGCAAAGCAAGCGCCTGAATGGTGGGCTTGACCGCCAGCACCACACACCACCCCATGCCGATGTAGCAGACCATGGCAAACTTGCCGAACCGCTCCAAATCAATGGCGGTGAACACCGTCCCCAAGGCCGCAAAGCCCCAGACGATGCCGAAAATGGTCCACGCCCAGCCGGGCGAAACCAAGCGGATGGCGGAAAGAAGGATGGGGGTATAGGTCCCCGCGATGAGATAATAAATGGTGCAATGGTCCAGCACCTGCATGACCTTTTTCGGCATTTCCCGCTTCAGACCATGATATACACTGGACATGGTGTAGAGGATAATCATGGTACCGCCGTAAATGGCACAACCCACAACCCCCCAAATATTTTCGTGAAGCGCAGATACCACCACGCTCAGCACCAGGGCGAGGATCCCGAAGGCGCCTCCCACAATGTGGGAGACCATATTAAAGATTTCTTCCCCACGGGTGTAGTCGGGAAGCACACGGTCACGGAGTTTGGTTCGCGTCATAAAAAAGAGTTCCTTTCGCAGAGGGCATACGCCCCAAAGTGATACTTACAGTATACACACTTTTCGCGAAAAGAGCAACCTACTTTCTGCAAAAACCATTCTCTTTTCGGGGAAAAAGAACTCTACTCACAGTAGAGTGCCGCAGTAGAGTCCTTGATGTTATGGGGTTTTACCGGATTCCGTACTTTTCGATAACGTAATCCATATCCTTGTCGCCGCGACCCGAAAGGTTGATCAAAACCGAGCCCTTGCCCATCTTCTTGGCAAGCTTCATGCCGTAAGCCACGGCATGGGCGGATTCCAAAGCGGGGATAATCCCCTCCATGCGGGACAGTTCAAAGAAGGCGTCGATGGAGTCGTTATCGTCAATCACGTCATAGGTCACTCTGCCCAGATCGTGCAGGAAGGCGTGTTCGGGACCGGAAGAGGGATAGTCCAAACCGCTGGACACGGAATAAACGGGAGCGGGATCGCCGTTTTCGTCCTTCAGCATGAGGGACTTAAAGCCGTGCATAATCCCCTCGGAGCCATACTGCAGGGAAGCGGCATGATCTCCCAGCTTGGGGCCCCGTCCAAGAGGCTCCACACCGTAAATATCCACGGGATCGTTCAAAAATCCGGCAAAGAATCCTGCCGAATTGGAGCCACCGCCCACACAGGCAACCACCGCATCGGGCAGATGCCCCGTCATATCCACAAACTGTTCCCGAGCCTCGATGCCCACAACGCTCTGGAAATCACGAACCATCATAAGACAATCCGCATCACCTTAAAGTACGGTGCAG
>JAGAOU010000107.1 GCA_017623595.1 Clostridia bacterium | reverse complement strand
CACTAAAAGATGTGAGAGTTCGAATTCATACGCAAAACTGCCGAAAATATCTTTTTTGTTTATCCAAGCCGCAGGCTTGGTATATCATCACGGCAACGCCGTGTATCTCATCACGCGCCAGCGTGTATCTTATCTGCGGCTTGATGATATACAAGACTACGCCTTGACTTATTTGCAAAATGTGGTATAATGGAGTAAAGAAAGGTGGTTTGATTATGAAAAAAATCTGGACAAAAAGTTTGCCATCTATTTACAATACTTGGTTTCACGGTGCATTGCTACAAGAAAATAATTACTTAAAATATTATTTTTTCTATCCGTCGAATATTGTCCCCATATCCGATATCACGTTTGATATTGACAGCGGAGAGATTATCAACTGTAATCAGAATATAGATGATGTTCAAAAAAACAAGGAATGCCACAACACAAGAAAACCTCCGAAACATTACAGCGAGGACGATTTTATTTTTGGAGAGTATCGCATAACCCATCAAGGAGAATGGGGCTATGCCTGTTTCAAAAAGGATCAATTGTTGTGGAAAAAAAGTTTAAGAGGCTATCTTTATACAGATATTGTTAAAAACGGAGATAGACTTATCTTCGGCACGGCGGGAATGGGCGGTCATTTTTATTCGTTGGATATCAATAGCGGCGAGATTATTTTTGATTTTAACACCAAAGGAACTTGCAATTTTTTGCAGATAAAAAACAATATTTATTTTGCCATGAGCAAAAAGAAAAGCACCATTATTTACAGAATAGATTATGATGGAAATGTTTTAGAGTCTTTGGAATTGGAAGGATCTCGTGACGATTACGATCCTATTGCTTTATGGGACACATCAATTTACATTGTAACGCAATCCCTCAAAAAAGATGTAGATTGGGAGACATATTATCCCATCGTGCATCGCATTGCACTGTCATAGAATATCAGACACCTTTTGTTCGCAATTACCCTTGTTTTGACACCTTTTATCACGTTTAAGGCAGAAAAAAGCACACATTTGTCTACCGGATAGATGTGTGCTTTTCTGTATACAACAAAGCGCACCGCAGAAATCTGCGGTGCGGTTTTGATCACTGAGCCAAAATTGCATTCTGACGGAGCAGCTCTGCGCGGACATCGTCCACAGACACCTCTGCGGGGGTCTGGCCTCGCATATACGCAAGGGCTGCACCGATGCCTGCCGCCTGTCCCATGGCCATGCAGCAGGGCATGACACGCGTGGAACCGACCACCTGATCGTCCACCGAGGCACACCGCCCCGCAATGAAAAGGTTCGACAAATCCGCACTGACCAAGGAGCCGTAAGGGACACCGAAGGGCCTTTCGATGGTTTTGAACAATGTATCTCCCTCGCAGTCCTTGTGGATATCAATCTTGTAGCCCGAAAGGCAGACGGTATCGGGCGGAACAACGCCGCCGTAGGCTTCCTCTGCGGTCACCGTACGAATGCCCTTGATGCGCCGTGTCTCACGGATGCCGATAAAGGGAGCAATGGACGAAACATAGCAATTTTCAAAGCCGGGAACATATTCGCGGAAGGTCTCCACCAGCCGTCGGATCTGCAGGTGTCCCTCAATCTCACCCCGAGTCAAATCCAGCACATCGGTACCGTCCACATGGAGCAAGCGTGTTGTGTTTACATACACCTCGCCCTTGCGCAAGCCGTTGATAACGATCATATTATCACGCTCTACGGGACACTTTCCCTCGGCACGCAGGCGCTTGAACAGCTTTGTCATGCCCACAAACACATAGTTCGGATCGGCACGGAAATAAGCGGCGTCATACCCTTCTCTGTGATCGACAATGTCGCAGGAGGGCTGCATCTCGTCGGGATGCTCCGCCACATAGTCGAAAAGCTTTTCGTCATCGACGCCCTCCAGGGTAAACATGACGGTGGGCGGCATGAGCTCACCGCTGCCGTCCCGTCCCTTTTCATAGCGACAGCCTGCCAGATAAGAAAGGTCTCCGTCGCCTGTGCAATCGATAAACAGATCGGCAGACACCGTCACCTCGTTGCACTTGCCGACAAAGGTCACGGTGCGGATTTTGCCGTTTTCCACAACGACACCTTGAAGCTCAAGATGCAGAAGCACATCCACCCCCGCCTCTCGGCACATTTCGAAGACAACAAGCTTCAGTTCCTCGGGATTGATGTTGGTGACCGAGTTATGCTTCGGACAGACACGGTGTTCATAAGCCGCACCCCGTGCACGAAGACGGGTAGCAAGCTCCTCGGCAAAGCCCGCGATGCAGCGCTCGCCGTTTTCATCGAGAAATCCCAAAAGCGGCAGGCCGAGTGTCAAATTACCGCCGAGAAAACCGTTCTTATCAACAATCAGAACACGTCTTCCGGCACGAGCGGCCGTGATGGCGGCGGCGAGTCCCGCAGGTCCACCCCCAACAACAGCGATATCGTATGCATATGTATATCGATTCATAACATGCTCCTTTGCAGGCATTTTTTTTATTGTAACACATTTTCGGTTGTTTGTCAAGAGGAAAACATGGTTGCGAAAATACTCGACCCGGTCGTCGACTTGGTCAAAAAACCGCAGGCGCCGAAAAAGAAAACAATTCCGGCACATTGTTGCAAACTTTTTGAAGAATATGCCATACTCTGTCTTGATTTCTTTACGGAAGTGTGCTATAATGTACGCAGAACAAAAAAACAAAAGCGAGGAACCATTCATGGCAGAAATTTTAGAAATCATCATGCTGGTCAGTTTTGGGGCATCCTGGCCTCTGAACGTGATCAAATCCTATCGGGCACGGACGGCAAAAGGAAAGAGTCTCCCCTTTTTGTGTCTGATCATTTTCGGATACATTGCGGGAATCGCGTCGAAATTCGTCAACGAGGCTTACATGAGTCAGTTCTCGGAAAAATGGTATGTACTCTGCTTTTATGTACTGAATCTGATTATGGTCAGCGTGGATTTGGGAATGTATTTCCGAAATCGGGCGCTGGATCGAAAAAGCGAAGAATAATACAAGGAAGGTTTTGTTATGAGAATTACGTTTTTGGGCGCAAGCCACGGTCTTCCCGAGCCGGGAAGAAAATGCTCCGCAGTGCTGGTAAAAGTGGGCGAAAACCGCTATCTGATCGATGTGGGCTGCGATGTTATGCAGGAATTTATCGTGCGCAACATTGACATGGCATCGGTGAAGGGCGTTTTCATTTCTCATCCCCACTGAGATCATTGCAACGGATTGTTCTCCATGACCGACCTGGCGAATTGGAACTATAAGACGCTGAATCCCAAAATTCTGGTTCCCATCGACGGGGTGAAAGAGATTCTGTATCAATGGATGAGCATGATGACAGGCAACCGAGAGCCCCGTCCCATGACCATCGAAAAATATGAAGCAGGGGTCATTTATGACGACGGCACCATGAAGGTGACCGCCATTGCAACAAAGCATTGCGGCGGTTCCCATGCGTTCCTGCTGGAGGCAGAAGGAAAACGGGTGCTTTACACCGGCGACATGACCCGCACGGTGGAGGATTTTCCCCACAGCGTGGTGGAAGAAGGGCTGGATTTCCTGATCGGAGAATCGGCACACTTTTCTACCATGAAATACGTAGAACTGCTGAAGGATAAGCCCGTAAAGCAGGTAGTGATCACCCATCATTTTGCGCCGAACAACCAATTTTTGGATGCAAAAAAAGCCCTCGATCCCCTGCCCATGGCCTTGGCCTTTGACGGCATGGAATTTGAGATCTGAGCATAAAAAGACAAAAGAGTGTCGTTCCCGAGGGGCGACACTCATTTTTTTATAAAAAAACGCCGAGAAAAGCAAACTGCTTTTTCTCGGCGTTCCAAAGACTCTTACAAATCAATTCCAATTATCTTTCAGATACTTTACGACGATTCCGAAGAACAACAACACCGGAGACCAGGGTCAACGCAACAACTACGCCGAGCAAAGAGCAGAGCGCAAGATTGTCGGAGGTGGAAGGATTGCCGTTACCCTTAACAACATCGACCTTCACATTGAAGGCAGCCCACATGGCATCGGAAATAGTACTATCGGGGTTGGGGCAAGCGGTGATGCGGATTTCGGTGGGAGTTCTGCCGTTGATGGCTTCTACTTTATATTCCCATTCGCCCTTCGCTTCAAAGTAGTAGTGATCGGTTCCCTTGAAGGTACCGGTCGCATCGGCGGGGTAAACCCAAATACGCCAGGAGGTGTCGGGAACGGTGATCTTGACGGTGTCGCCTGCCTTACAGGAAACAACGGTATGTCTGCGGGTGTTGACGGTGTTTACGTTTTCAACAGCATCATAGAAGGAGCCCTTGGACCATTCGCGACCGGTGGAGTCTACGATCTTACCGGGCGTTACATCGGAATCATCCTTGTCATCGGGCTCAGGCTTGGTTTCGGTGATCTTCAGATCAAACTTAGCCCAGTTGTCATCCGTGATGACCTCTTCGATACAAGCGGTGAGGCGGATCTTGGTGGGCATCTTACCGTCAATGGCTTCGACCTTGTACTCGGTGCCGTTCTTGACTTCAAAATACTTGCCACCGATGGAACCATTGTCGTCTGCATAATAAGCCCAAACGCGCCAAGAACCTTCCGCCAGAGAGAACTTATAGGTAGCCCCCTCTTCACAAGGAAGCACCATATATCTGCGGGTAGTGGAAACGGAAAGATTCGGTTCTGCGGTATTATAGAACGCACCGGGCAACCATTCGTTTCCGTTCTTGTCCTTAATTGCAGGATCGGTCACATCAATCTTCAGATCGAACGTCGCCCAATCTTCATCCGTGATGGTCTTTTCAATGCAGGCGGTAAGGCGGATCTTGGTGGGCATTTTACCGTCAATGGCTTCTACCTTATATTCGGTTCCGTTCTTGACTTCAAAATATTTGCCGCCGATGGAACCGTT
>JAGAOU010000106.1 GCA_017623595.1 Clostridia bacterium | reverse complement strand
TTGGCCGTCAAGGACGTGACGGGGGTTCCCATCAAGCTGGTGGGCGTGGGAGAGCAGGCAGACGACCTGCAGGAATTTGTCCCCGCAGACTTTGCAAAAGCCCTGACGGCAAGCAATGAATAAGGAGATTAGAATATGCTGACAAGCAAACAAAGAGCCTACCTGAGAGGTCTTGCCAATTCCATGGACGATCTGTTTCAGGTGGGAAAAAGCGGAATTACCGAAAATCTGATCACCCAGACCGATGAAGCGCTGGAAGCACGGGAACTGATCAAGCTCCGTTGTCTGGAAACGGCGGGCATGACCAGCCGTGAAGCAGCGGACATTTTGGCCGAAAAGTGCCGTGCCAACTCGGTGCAGGTCATCGGCAGTAAGTTTGTACTGTACCGTCCCGCCTCCGACCCGAAAAAGCGCAAAATCGAATTACCTGCGGAGAAGAAGAGAAAATGACCCGCTTAGGCATTTTCGGCGGGACCTTCGCCCCCTTTCACAGGGGACACCGCAAGGCCTTGGAGGCCTTTCTGAAGCAGGCCCGCATCGACCGTTGTCTGGTAATTCCCTCGGGCATTCCGCCCCATAAACAAAAAACGACCATGTTCACCAATGCCCAACGGCTGGAGATGACCCGCCTCGCCTGTAAGGATCTTCCCCACACGGAGGTCTGCGATTGGGAGCTGAGCCGCCGTGAAAAGAGCTACACCTGCAACACCCTCAAATGGATCTGCGAGACCTACCCCGATTGCCGTCCCGTGCTTTACGTGGGCTCGGACATGTTTCTCACCCTGCAGGATTGGTATTGCCCTCAGGAGATCTTTGATCGGGCGGAAATTGCCGCCTTTTCCCGCACGGGGGAAGATCTGACAGAACTGAAAGCCCACGGGGAATGGTTGAAACAAAACTTCAACCATGTGGACTATACCGTCTATACCGAACCGCCCTTTCCTGTATCCTCCACGGAAATTCGGGAAAAATGGGAGAAGGGCGAAGATTTTTCCCACCTCGTTCCCGCTGAGGTATACCGATACCTTGTTGATCTTCGACCGACGCAGCTCTATGAACAGCTGGAAGCAAGGCTCTCCCCCAAGCGCCTTACCCACGTTCTTGGGGTGATGGAAGAGGCGGAAGAACTGGCATTACTCCACGGGGCCGATACGGAAAAAGCCCGCATTGCGGGGCTGCTCCACGATATAACCAAGGAATTCACCCGAGAGGAGCACTTCCGACTATTTGAACAGTACAATTACCCTTTGGACGAAAATCTGAAGACCAATAAAAACCTTTGGCATGCCCACAGTGCATCGCTGGACCTTCCCGAAACCTTCGGCATCACCGATCCCGAGATCATTTCCGCCGTGCGGTATCACACCACGGGGAAGGCGGATATGACACCTCTGGAGGCCATTCTGTTCACCGCCGACGCCATCGAACCCAATCGGGGCTATGACGATCTGGAATTTTACCGACAACTGGCACGGGAGGATCTGTACAAGGCCGCCTATCTGATTACGGTATGGACCATGGAAGATCTGAAACGGAGAAATCTTCCCTGCCACAGGGACATGACCGAAAGTTACGAATTTCTCAAGCAACGCTTCCCCCACGTGACCATTGACGGGGAAAAACAACGAATGAAACACCCTACGAAAGGACTTTAATATGGAACAAACGCTGAAAACCATCGTAAAAGCATTGGACGACAAAAAGGCCGTGGATCTCTGCGTGCTGAAGATCGACAAAATCACCTCTCTGGCGGATCATTTTGTCATCTGCAGCGGCACCTCCACCACCCATGTGAAGACCCTTGCCGATGAATGTGAGGTTGCCACCGACAAGATCGGCTATCCCATCCGCAATCGGGAAGGTCTGGATTCGGGCAGTTGGGTACTCCTCGACTACGGCGACATTATCGTTCATATTTACAACAAAGACACCCGCAACTACTACAGTTTGGAAAAGCTGTGGAAAGACGGTACCGAAATAGACATCAACGATCTTCTGGAGGATTGAGCAATGGAATATAATTTTTCCGAAATTGAAGCCAAATGGCAAAAGAAATGGGAGGAAAACAAATCCTTCCACGCCGAGGACACCTCGGACAAGAAGAAATTCTACGCTCTGGTAGAATTCCCCTATCCCAGCGGCGCAGGCATGCACGTGGGGCACATCAAGGCCTATTCCGGTCTGGAGGTCATCTCCCGCAAGCGTCGCATGGACGGATACAACGTCATGTTCCCCATCGGATTTGACGCCTTCGGTCTGCCCACCGAAAACTACGCCATTAAAACAGGCACCCACCCCCGAACCGTTACCGACACCAACATCAAGAACTTCACCGCACAGCTGAAGAGGGTTGGTTTCTCCTTTGACTGGGATCGGGTTGTGGACACCACCGAAGAAGATTACTACAAATGGACCCAATGGATCTTTTTGAAGATGTTTGAAAAGGGCCTTGTCTTCCGTGACAAGACCTTGGTCAACTACTGTCCCTCCTGCAAGGTGGTTCTCTCCAACGAGGACTCTCAGGGCGGCAAATGCGACATCTGCCACAGTGACGTCATTCAGAAATCCAAGGACGTATGGTATCTGCGCATTACCGAATATGCGGACAAACTGCTCAACGGGCTGGAACAGGTGGATTATCTTCCCAATGTGAAAATGCAGCAGGTCAACTGGATCGGCAAATCCACGGGTGCCTTTGTCAACTTCTCTTTGAAGGACACCGAGGAAACCCTGCGCATTTACACCACCCGTCCCGACACCCTCTTCGGCGTCACCTTCATGGTCATGGCACCCGAGCATCCTCTGCTGGACAAATACCGTGACCGCATCGCCAACGCCGATGCCCTCGACGCATACCGCAACGAATGCGCCAAGAAAACCGAATTTGAACGCACCCAACTGGTCAAGGACAAGACCGGTGTCTGCATCGAAGGTCTTTCCGCCATCAATCCCGTCAACGGCAAGGAAATCCCCATCTACGTGGCCGACTATGTCATGATGGGCTACGGCACGGGGGCCATCATGGCCGTTCCCGCCCACGACGAGCGTGACTATGCCTTCGCAAAGAAGTTCGGCATCGACATTATTGAAGTCATCAAGGGCGGTAACATGGACGAAGCCGCTTACACCGGCGACGGTGAAATGGTCAACTCCGACTTCCTCAACGGCATGACCAATAAGAAGGATTCCATCGAAAAGATGGTGGCATGGCTGCAGGAAAAGGGCATCGGCGAAAAGGGCGTCCAGTACAAAATGAAAGACTGGGCCTTCAACCGTCAGCGCTACTGGGGCGAACCCATTCCCATTGTTCACTGTCCGCACTGCGGCATGGTGGGCGTTCCCTATGAAGAACTTCCCCTCCGCCTGCCCAAGGTAGAAAACTTTGAGCCCGGTTCCGACGGAGAATCTCCTCTGGCCAAGATTCCCGAATATGTTAACTGCAAGTGCCCCAAGTGCGGCGGCGACGCCAAGCGGGAAACCGACACCATGCCCCAATGGGCAGGCTCTTCCTGGTACTTCCTGCGCTACATCGACCCCAACAATGACCAAGCCCTCGCCGATCCCGAAAAGCTGAAGTACTGGCTCCCCGTGGACTGGTACAACGGCGGCATGGAGCACGTCACCCGTCACATGATCTACTCCCGCTTCTGGCATCACTTCCTCTTCGATGAGGGCATCGTTCCCACGGAAGAGCCCTATGCCAAGCGCACCGCTCAGGGCCTCATCCTCGGCCCCGACGGGGACAAGATGAGTAAATCCAAGGGCAACGTGGTGGACCCCAACGATGTGGTCAATGTCTACGGTGCCGATGTTCTGCGTCTCTACGTCCTGTTCATGGGCGATTACGAAAAGGCCGCTCCCTGGTCGGAAAACAGCGTCCGCGGATGCAAACGCTACATCGACCGTGTGTGGAATCTGGCCGACATGGTCACCGACAGCGACGACTACTCCGCCGAGCTGGAATCGGCCTTCCACAAGACCGTGCGCAAGGTGACCTCCGACATTGAAAGCATGAAGTTCAACACCGCCATTGCCGCGCTGATGGCTCTGATGAATGACATCACCGCCAAGGGAAGCATCACCCGCGGCGAGCTGAAGACCTATCTTGCCCTCCTCAACCCCTTCGCTCCCCATATCACCGAAGAAATGTGGGAAAACGCAGGCTTTGAAGGCATGCTGGTTACCGCACCCTGGCCCACCTACGATGAAGCAAAAACCGTGGATAAAGAGATCGAAATCCCCGTTCAGGTCAACGGCAAACTCCGTTCTGTCCTGACCATCGCCGCCGATGCGGACAAGGACACCATCCTCGCCGCCGCTAAGGCCGACGAAAAGGTTAAGGTCTTCACCGACGGAAAGAACATCGTCAAGGAGATCTTCATCCCCGGCAAGATGGTCAATCTGATCGTAAAATAAACCCATAAAAATACAACGGAAAGGAGGAAACACCGTGCCCACATTATCGGGAATCATCGAAAAAGTGATTTACCAAAACCGAGACAACGGCTACACCGTGGCGGCGCTCGAGACCCCCGACGGAGAAATCACCGTCGTCGGTCTTCTGCCCCTGGTGGCAGAGGGAGAGCAGATCGAGGTGGAGGGTGAGTTCAAGCTCAACCCGAAGCACGGTCAGCAATTTGAGGTTTCCTCCTTTCTCAGCCGCCTTCCCGTGGAGGAAACGGCCATCCTGCGCTATTTGTCCTCGGGCATTGTCAAGGGCGTGCGGGCCAAAACCGCAAAGCTTTTGGTAGATGCCTTTGGGCCCAATACTCTGGACGTCATCGAAAATGACCCCGAACAGCTGGTGCAGATTCGGGGTATTTCCCCCGAAAAGGCGGAACGCATTTCCCAAAGCATGAAAGAGACCGTGGGCGTCAAAACCATCCTGCTTTATTTCCAGCAGTTCGGCATGACCCCCTCCGTTGCCTTTAAAATCTACAAACAATTCGGTCTGCGCGCCTACGATGCGGTGCGGGCGAACCCCTACCGCATCTGCGAAATTCCCGGGGTTTCCTTCGAGAAGGCCGACCGCATGGCGGAACAGATGGGCTTTGACCGAACCTCGGATTTCCGCATCAAAGCGGGCATCGAATACATCCTCAATCAGAATCTTTATAACAACGGGCACACCTTTATCCCGAAAGCAAAGCTGGTTCCTTTGGCTGCAGAATTTTTGGACACCGATCGGGATACCGTCACCGACCGCATCGACGACATGTGCGGCGTGGGCGGCGAATTGTATTACCTCCCCCAAATCGGCAACACCGACGGGGTCTACCTGCGCTGGGTCTACGAAAGCGAGAAAAACATCACCAATCGGGTGCTTTTGGCCTCCCGTCTGGGCAACGAATACGAAGGGAATTTCAAAAAGGACATCGCCCGCATCGAACGGGATCTGAACATCGAATTCGACGAAAAGCAGAAGAAAGCGGTCAAGGAATCCTGCTGTCATCAGATGATGATCCTCACCGGGGGCCCCGGTACGGGGAAAACCACCACCCTCAACGGGATTATCCGCATTCTGGAATCCAAAGGGGAAAAGGTGGGGCTTGCCACGCCTACGGGCCGTGCCGCAAAGCGTATCACCGAACTGACGGGGCGGGAAGCAAAAACCATTCATCGTCTTCTGGAATACACCCAAAACGGAACGGAACGGTGTTTTCAGCGCAATCACGGCAATCCCGTGGATTATGACGCCGTCATCATCGACGAATGTTCCATGGTGGATCTTTGGCTTTTTGACCACCTTCTCGACGCCCTGCCCATCTCTGCCCGCTTGATTTTGGTGGGGGACGTGAACCAGTTGCCTCCCGTGGGGCCGGGAAGCGTGCTGAAGGACATTCTCAACAGTGATTGCGTCCCTGCGGTGGAACTGACCGAAATTTTCCGACAGGCACGGGAAAGTCTGATCATCACCAACGCCCATGCGGTTTTGCATGGGGAAATGCCTGTGCTGAACGAAACGAAAAACGACTTTTTCTTCCTGCGGGCAGCCCACCCCCAAGCGGCGGTGGATCTGGCGGTGGATCTGGCGGCCCAACGGCTGCCCGCCGCCTACGGATTTGACCCGACAGCAGACATTCAGATCCTCTCCCCCACCCGTAAGGGCACCTGCGGAACCGCCGCACTGAACCAAGCTCTGCGGGAACGGATCAATCCCCCCGCATACAACAAAAGGGAACTGACCTTCCGAGACATTGTCTTCCGTGAAGGGGACAAGGTGATGCAGATCCGCAACAATTACGATCTGATCACCGAAAAGGACGACGGCACCCTGGATGCGGGCATTTACAACGGAGACCTTGGGATTATCGAAACGGTCATCCCTGCCCAGGAATCGCTGATTGTCCGCTTTGATGACAAACGGGTAACCTACACCAACGAAACCTTGGAAGAACTGGAGCCCGCCTACGCCATCACCGTACACAAAAGCCAGGGCAGTGAATTCAAAGCCGTAATTTTGACCGTCTCTGAAGGGGCGGATGTTCTCTTCACCCGAAACCTGCTCTATACCGCCATGACCCGCGCAAAGCAGCTGCTGATCCTGGTGGGATCGGTGGCTCGGCTGACCTACATGATCAACAACGTCACCGCAGACAAACGCTACAGCGGCCTGAAATTTATGTTGAAAGCCTTGAATTGAGAGAGCCTATGAATCTGACCAATCCGACCTACATCAAAGATCTTCTGGAAAGACATAATTTCCACTTTTCCAAAACCTTTGGGCAAAATTTTCTCATCACCCAGAGAATTCCCGAAAAAATCGCCGAATCCGCAAATCTGGACGAACACACCACCGTTTTAGAGATCGGTCCGGGCATCGGATGCCTGACCCGTTGTCTGTCGGAACGGGCAAAACGGGTGGTCACGGTGGAGATCGATGACCGTCTGATCCCCGTTCTGAAGGAGACCCTTGGAGATCGGGACAATGTGCAGGTGGTGCACAATGACATCCTGAAAACCGACCTTCCCGCCCTGCTGGGAGGCGAAGAAAAACTGGCGGTCTGCGCCAATCTGCCCTACAACATCACAACCCCAATTTTGGTGTATCTGCTGGAAAGCGGATTGAAATTCGATTCCATCACGGTCATGGTGCAAAAAGAGGTGGCGCAACGCTTTTGCGCCGAAAAGGGATCCAAGGACTACGGAGCCATTACTCTGTTTCTCAATTATTACACTAAGCCGAAAATGCTTTTTCCCGTGGGCGCAGGTAATTTTCTGCCCAAGCCTCGGGTAGATTCCGCCGTGTTGCAATTAAAATCCATCGACCCTCCCGTGGACACCGATCCAAAGGAGCTTTTCCGTATCATCCGCGCTGCCTTCTCCATGCGCCGAAAAACCCTGCCCAACACCTTAGCCTCCGCAGGCATCGAAAAAGAGCGCACACTGGCCGCTCTGAACGCCTTGGGGCTCTCCCCCTCCACCCGCGGTGAAGAGCTGGGACTCAAGGAATACGCAGCCCTCACCGAAGCCCTGAAAACACAGCCGTAACCGAACCACCACAAAAAATATTTGCGCCGCCCCTCACAGGGCGGCCTTTTGTTATGTACAAAGCCGACGGGAAAACTCCGTCGGCTTTGTGAACGATATGCTGTTTTTTCGGGAAAGAGAGAGAGATCAATAATTTTCCTTCTTGATTTCGAAGTAGGCCTTGGGATGGGCGCAGACGGGGCACAGCTCGGGAGCCTTTTTGCCGATAAGAATGTGGCCGCAGTTGGAGCACTGCCACATGGTGTCGCCTTCACGGGAGAAGACCAGACCGTCCTCAATGTTGGCAAGAAGCTTACGATAGCGTTCTTCGTGTTCCTTTTCGATCTTGGCAACGCCCCGCATCAGACGGGCGATGTCCTTAAATCCTTCTTCCTCGGCTTCGTCCGCCATACGGGAATACATCTCGGTCCATTCGTAATTTTCGCCGGTTGCGGCATCCGCCAGGTTGGCTTCCGTTCCGGGGACAGAGCCGTCATGGAGCAATTTGAACCAGATCTTTGCATGCTCCTTTTCATTCTTTGCGGTTTCTTCAAACAGATTCCCGATCTGAACATAGCCGTCCTTCTTCGCTTTGGACGCATAGTAGAGATATTTGGTATGGGCCTGAGATTCTCCGGCAAAGGCGTCTCTCAGGTTCTGTTCGGTTTTGGTTCCTTTCAAATCTTTCATGGGTAATTCCTCCGTATATAATAGTTTTTTTTTCAATAGTATCGGATATTTTGCGGCGGTTATACATTTTTTTCGGGAAGAACCGAAACAAGTTCCGCTTCCGAAAGGCGGCGATAACCCGACGCAAAGGCGGGATCAAACAGGTCCTCCAGACTGCCGCCCCGGGCCAAATGCTCTTTTTTGTCCTTCGCAAGCTGCTTGAGGCGATATTCCAGACGGGAGGCCGTGGCCCGATCTGCACTTTCCCAAGCGGAACAAAGGCATGCGGGCGGGTGGGATTTTGTATATTTGGCGCACTTGGGGTCTTTGGAAAAGTGCTCTTCCATGCGCCGCTTCAGATCGGAAGCAATCCCTGCATAGAGAGATCCATCCATACAACGAAGCTGATAGGTAAAATAGGTCATCTCAGAATGGTCAGCCCTGCCAACAGCCAACGATCCTCCACCCAACGATAGAGCAGACGGTAGGAAGTGTTGTAGACAATCTCCTCGCCCTTATAGAACACCACATGGTCGAAGGAGAAGGTTCCTGCCAACAGTCCGTCCGCAGGTCGGGAGAAGTTGGAGGCGGAAATGTTGCGGAATTCGTATCCGTCATGCTCGGTGAACCAATAGTTGACAAATTCGGTCAGATCCTTATAAAACCGCGTGGTTCTGTCCAGATAGGGCTGAACCGCCGAGAAATATCCGTCGGTGGCGATCCAACGGGCGTAGGCCAAGGAAAAACCGGACATCATCTCGGTGAGTGCCTCGGTCTGCCCTTCGGCCTCGGGAACAGAGAATACAATCGTTCCATCCTCTGCAATTTCCTTGCGACAAACCGTCCCGTCGGGGGCTACGGCCGTGATTTCGGGGGCATACAGATACCCATCAAACACATAGGTCACCTTGGTAGGCACGGTAACGAGATATTCCAGGGGCTTGAAATCCGCATCCTCGATGGCAGGCACATCGGAGCGGTCGGATTCGGTAGCGGCCACCCCGTTGGCAGATACGGTCACATAGGCAGGAGCCACAACCTTCACCGACGGAGCATAGGGCGCAGGGGCCATGACGGTCCATTTGCGGCCTTCCATCTCCCGTGCAACCAGATGCACCGTCCCAAGCAGGGTGGAATCGTCATAAATGTTATATAGCTTTTCATTTTCGGTTTCTCCGTCCCGTCCCGCAAAGCGAAGATGGGAAAAATCGGAGCCGAAGGTCTCCTTCAGATAGCGGATATAATCCTCACGGGGAGCCCGATCCGTAAAGGGGAATTCGCAGGTATCCGCAGCGGTATCATAATCTCCTGCGGCAAAACGGGCGAAATAATCCTCCACCGCCCCCGATTCGGAAGCATATTCGTAGTCGATCATGTTGACCCACAACGCATCCAGCAGATGCCAAACGAACAGGCCGCAGGCCACCGCAAAGAGCAGGAGAAAGAACTTAAACCAATGCTTTTTAAAAAACATTATTCTTCTCCTTTCGCAGGCATGACCACAATGGCATCGGGTAACTGACGGGAACCGTAAAGGGAGGATGAGGTGTTGACATGTTCTCCGTTATAGATCATCAGACTGGAGGATCCTCCGTCCAGGTTGCCCGCATTCACGGCGCCGTAATCCAGCATCACATCAATGCAATCCTTGTAGGACGCACCGAGACTGTTGGGCAGACGGCCTTCGATGACCAAAAGAAGCACCGAACCGTCCTCCCGCTGTCCGATAACGGTACGGGGGTTCAGACCGCCGCCGTTGCCGGAAACCTCCGCGGGCTTTCCGTTCACCACAAACACGGGTCCGAAGGACACCGCATCCCGCAGTCCCCGATCGAGAGCCTGCTGTCCCGTCATGCGCCCCACCACAAGGCGATCGTTCTGATCGAAGCCGATTACGCAGGAGGTAGAAGAGCGGGATCCGTAAAGAAGCTTGGAATCGTGAATCACGATGCCCTGGGGAGAGCCGCCGTTGCCCTGACCGCCCGCATCATAAAAGCCGCCGGCATTGACAATGGCAACCGCGCCGGAATCCTCATAAAATTCCTCCAAACGCTTCCCGGGGCGGCCGTCATAGCGCTCCAGAGCCGCCACCTGCACACGGGAGGGATCCCGGATAATCATCATATAGCCATGATAGGTCTGCCCATAAACCTCTTCGATCACAATATCGTTCTTCTCCTCCTCGGGAAGGGGTTGGAAGGGATCGGAGGGAACAGTGACCTCGTCGGTCTCAATAACCGCATATTTGTAAAGAATATGCTCCACCACTTCCTCGGTGAAGTACATATGGGCAATAAATTTCGCGGCACTGGTCTCCATGACCGTATTGACAAAGACCTCCGCCGCTGCGGGTGAGGGGCCACGGCAAATGATGGTCACCGCCCCTACAGCAAGGGCAAGCACCGCCAGCAGGGTCACCCCCACAAGGGCGAAAAACCGCCCCACGATGCGTCCGAAAATGCGCCACTTACTTCGTTTCTTTTTCACGGGAGCCGACTGCTCGGCAGAGATCTCCTCTGCGGGCGCCGTCTCCAAAACCTCTTGCTCTTTCAACTCGGACATAACACAAAACCCCTCTTACTTACGGAACACCCAGACACGCTGAATGCGAAAACTGAAACAGAACAGCAGAATATCCACGGGAATCTTCGCCACCATGGCAGGACATCCGATCAGCGTCAACAGGTGTACAAGTCCTGCGGAACAGAGCATCTGACAGGCGCAAAGAATGTAATACCGTGCCGCCGTCTTTCCCAGGCCGTCCTTGGAATGGAACACCACGGTGCGATTCACAAAGAAATTAAACAAGGAGGAAACAATACGGGCCCCTGCGGTGGCGATGTAAATATTAGCATCACCCAAACCGGCAACAAACGCACCCAGGAACCAAAACAGGAACCAATAGAGCCCCCAGTCGATCACAAAGGACAAAATGGAGGAAGAAAGATACTTCACAATCAGCCAATAGATGGCAACGGAATCGTGGAAGGGACGGAAATGGGAGGATTTGTTCTCTTCCAGATAGACGGTCTGAATGGGGACCTCGTGAATCTTCATGTCGGCGCGGCGGGTTTCCAGGAGCATGTTGGTCTCAAACTCAAAGCGCTCGCCCTTCACATCCAGCAGGTATTCGCAGAAGGCACGGGATATACCTCGCAGCCCCGTTTGGGTATCGGTAATGGGAATACCGCACAAAACACGGAACACTCCCGCGGTGATGTTATTGCCCATGCGGGAACGGGCGGGAACATCATCCCCCGAAAAATTGCGCACTCCAAGGACCAGACTGTCAGTATGCTCCTCCAACGCTTTGGCGCAGTTGACCACGTCGGGCATGGCATGCTGCCCATCCCCGTCCAGGGTAACGATGCCAACATGATCGTTGTCCAGAGACAAAAAATGAGCCATGGCGGTTTTCAGCGCCCGCCCCTTGCCTTTATTCACTTCATGCACGAGCAGAGTACACTGGGGATACTCCATAGCCCGTTCAAACCAAACTTTGTTTTCTTCCCGACTGCCATCGTCCACAAGAATAATGGAATCGAAGCCCGACTCCACCAGGCCTTGCACCACCTTCAGAAACTTTTCATCGGGGTTCAGGGAGGGAACTACTGCCGTAACCTTCATATTTGCACTCTTTTCTTCCGTAAAATACGGAGTTTTCTCGGGAAATGCCATACTCATTATAATTATAGCACATTTTTCAACATAATGCAAGAGGAAAAACGAAATTTCTGCAAGATGAAAGAAATCCGTAAGAATTTAGACAGAAAAAGGGGAGCGTTCCCTGTAAACGCTCCCCTTTTTCCGGTCAGCCGAATTGCTTCGATCGACCGAGGTTGGTGGAATATATTATGTAAAAAGTGAGGAAATAAGCCACTGAATGCGGGCTTTCGCTCGCAAGAAAATGCCGCTAAGGGTCTGAAACAGAACCCCGTATTTCAAGCCCACTAAGCGCAGGCAACGACTATTATACACTATTTAAACCGATTTGTCAAGGGTTTTTTTTATTTTATTCCGAACTTTTTGTGAACTCACGTTTCCTCTGTCGCTTCCCCCGCCGCCTGCTTCAGAAAATCGGAGATCTTGCCGAAATAGGTTTCGGGATCGTAAGAACGCGCACGCAAATGTCCCGTCCCCGTTGCGAGCCAGTAGGAGGCCTCGTTGTCCTTGTCCAGCGTTGCAAGAGAAACCAGATCCTTAATATGGGCGGAGCCGAACACCTCGTCGGATTCCCCCTGAATGAAGAACAAATCTTTTCCCTTCATACGGTTGATGGGGTCAATCATGGAGATTGCGTCGGCGTCGATATCCGTGATCACGGAAAAGAGCCATTGAGAAGTAGCCCGCACGGGCGCCAGATCAAAAGCGGTCCAAAAACCGAAATTGCCGAACACAACGTCGGAGAAATTTCTGTACGAGGAATCGAGAATCAAAGCATCCACCGCTTCACATTCCGCCGTTGCAACCGCTGCGGGATAGCACCCGAAGCCGATGCTCTGCACCGCCAAAAAGGAGGCTTCCGTGGTCTGCTCCGCATAACCGACCACCGCCTTCAGTTCCTCGGTTTTATCCAACAAAAATGCATTTTCATCGCCATCGGAATATCCGCTTCCCGTCCAGTCAAAGGTGACCACATTGTACCCTGCTTTGCAGAACTCCACAAAATATTCCACACCACCCATGTCCATAAGGTCCCGACAGCTGTCGTAGTTGGGGGCAAAGACGATGGTCTTGTCGGAATATTCCTCCGTGGGAATCCAATCCTCCGCATCCTCGTCGAACGGATTCTGGGCAGGAAGAACCCAGCCGTAGACCATGCCGTTGGCCGTTTCCAGCTCAAAGGCGTCATAGGACAGGCGCACACTCATGGGAGAATCGCTCCATCCGATTTTTTCGGGATGGATCAACGTATGAACCACCGACCAGGACACCACCAGATCGGCAATACCCAAAACCAAACAAATTCCCAAAAGAAAGCTGAGAACCATTAAGGTCCATTTCTTTTTGGGGGACATTTTTTTCTTTGTTGGGACCTTCGTCACGGAAGCAGACTTACTCCCATCGATGCGACTTGCCTTTTTCTTTCCTCTGCTGCTCATAAAAAAGCCTCTCTTTCACTCTTATTGTACCATATTCCGTCCCTAAAGTCAACGGCTTTTTCGTGGCAATTCAAAGAAGCGGTAAAAAACTTGCATTTCTGTCAATCATGAGGGTATTGCACATCGAAGATATCAAGATTGTAAATCACTCGGATTTTATTCCAAAGCATCACCACCGCAAAGGAGTCTCCGAGGTGAGAGGTGTTATACAGATCTCGACTGTTCATAAGATTCGCAGCCGACCATGAATAGTATCGTTGCGCACGGGGCAGGGGCATCGCGCCGCAACGAAACCGCAAACGGGGCGGAGTATACGTCCGACCTCGAAACTTCTCTTCCTCTTTGTCTGCCAGCGTTTCGGTTCGCACCGTAAATTTCAAGGTTTTCACACAAATCAGCGTGCCGCAGATCACCGCAAGATAACAGAGCTCCAAAATCAAAAAAATCACAGTTACAATCCATCCCAAGGGAACCGATGTAAAAATCAGCTCCAACGGAAGCGCAATCAACATGAAGCACCCCCACAGCACGGGAATCACAACGAAAGCACCGCAGACGTCATGAAACATAACAGACTTCATAATATCTTGCTGAATCCGCTCCACGGAAACCTGTTCCCGATTCACAACACATCTCTCCTCATAGGTCAACCCTTTTGCAAAAACCAACTTGTCCCTTCTTAACGCAATTATATCATTTTTTTCGCAAATTGTCAAGCAAGCCGCAGTCCTTATCTTCGAAGAAAGAGTCGGAGATCCTTTTTTGCGAAAATCTGTAACAAGTCAGAAAAAACTTGGAAAATAATTGCAAAACCATCTTGAAATCCTGTTAAAAATGTGTTATAATATATTATTATAGTGAATCTACCAAGAAACCGAAAGGATTCTGTCATGGAACGTACCGAAACAAACCGCCTTATGGCACAACTGCTGTTCCCCCATATCACAAAAACCCCCGAGGATTATGAGGCCATTTATCCGCCGCGGGACCTTCCCAAGGGTGCCATGGTAACACGCATCGCCCCCTCTCCCACCGGATTTATGCACTTCGGCAATCTTTACGGCGCACTGATTGACGAGCGTCTTGCCCATCAAAGCGGAGGCGTTTTCTATCTGCGCATCGAAAACACCGACGCAAAACGGGAAGTGGAGGGCGCCGTGGATGTGATCCTCACCTCCCTCAACGCCTTCGGTCTCAGTTTTGACGAGGGTGCCACTGCAGGAGAGGATAAGGGTGCATACGGTCCCTACCGTCAACGGGATCGGGCCGAAATCTATCAGACCATCGCCAAGGATCTGGTGGAACGGGGCTTGGCATATCCCTGCTTCTGCACAGAAGAAGACCTGCAGGCCATCCACGATAAGCAGGAAAAGGCCGGCGCAAACTACGGGTATTACGGCGAATGGGCCGCCCACGCAAACATTACCGTGGAAGAAGCGAAGGCTCTGATCGACCAAGGAAAGCCCTATGTGGTCCGTTTCCGCTCCCCCGGCAAGGACGGCAACCGTATCAAATACAAAGATCTGGCCAAGGGCGAAATCGAAATGCCCGAAAACTGCAACGACATCGTTCTTCTGAAATCCGACGGCATTCCCACCTACCACTTTGCCCATGTGGTGGATGACCACTTCATGCGCACCACCCATGTGGTTCGCGGCGAAGAATGGCTCTCCACCTTCCCTTATCACCTGCAGATGTTTGATGCCATCGGCTGGGAAAAGCCCGCATACGTGCATACCGCACATATGCTGAAGTTCGACGAAGGCTCCAAACGCAAGCTTTCCAAGCGTAAGGACCCCGAAGCACGGCTGACCTATTACCTGCAGCAGGGCTATCCCTCTGCCTGCGTTATCGAATACCTGATGACGGTGCTCAACTCCAACTTTGAGGAATGGCGCCGCAAGAATCCCGAGGCGGATCTGGACGAATTCAAGTTCAAGGCAGAAAAAATGGGCATCGCAGGAGCGGTGTTTGACATCGACAAGCTCAACGACATTTCCAAGAATCTGATCTGCAAGATGAGCGGCGAGGAAGTGTACGTGGCAACCGAGGCTTGGGCAAAGGAATACAACCCCGAATTCCATGCCCTTCTCACACGGGATCCCGCCTATTCCAAGGCAATCCTCTCCATCGGCCGCGGCGGCAAAAAGCCCCGCAAGGACTTCACCGTTTGGTCCGATGTTCCCGATTACATGGCCTTCTTCTTCGACGAGACCTTCACCACCGATTACCCCTTCCCCGAAACCATGCCCAAGGAAGATATTCTCAAAGTTCTGCAGGAATATCCCGCCAACTATTATGACGAAAACGACGATCAGCAGACATGGTTCAACAAAGTCAAGGAATTGACCGAGGCCATGGGCTACGCCGTGGATATGAAGGCATACAAGGCCGACCCCACCGCCTTCCCCGGAAGCGTTGCAGACATCAGCGCTGTTCTGCGGGTGGCCGTCACGGGGCGCACCGCTTCCCCCGACACCTTCGCCGTCATGAACATTTTGGGCAAAGACAAGGTTCTTGCCCGTCTGAATAAGGCAGCCGAAGAGCTGTAATCACCGAAAGGGACGACAAACATGGAAGAAATTACCAACTTTATTGACGAGATCATTGCCGAAGATCTCCGCAACGGAGAAGCCGACCACGTGCACACCCGCTTTCCTCCCGAGCCCAACGGATATCTGCACATCGGCAGCGCAAAAGCCATCTGGATCAACCACTCCATGGCCAAAAAATACGGCGGAAAATTTAACCTCCGCCTGGACGACACCAACCCCGCCAAGGAAGACACGGAATACGTGGACGCCATTCAGGCCGACCTGAAATGGCTGGGCACCGTTCCCGACGATACCTTCTACGGCTCCGACTACTTTGACAAGTGCTACGAATTCGCCGTAGAACTGATCAAAGAAGGCAAGGCCTATGTCTGCGATCTTTCCGCCGAAGAAATGCGGGAATATCGGGGTACATTGACCGAGCCCGGCAAGGAATCCCCCTATCGCAATCGCTCCGTAGAAGAGAATCTGGAGCTCTTTGAGCGGATGAAGCAGGGCGAATTCCCCGACGGAGCAAAGACTCTGCGGGCAAAGATCGACATGGCCTCCCCCAACATCAACCTGAGAGACCCCGCCATCTACCGCATCGTCCACACCTCCCACCACAGACAGGGGGACAAATGGTGTATCTATCCCCTTTACGACTACGCCCATCCCATTCAGGACGCCATTGAGGGCATCACCCATTCCCTCTGCTCCATTGAATTTGAAAATCACCGTCCGCTCTACGATTGGGTTACGGAAAATATTCCCATTCGTCCCCGTCCCAAGCAGAGAGAATTTGCCCGTCTGAATCTGACCTATACCGTCATGAGCAAGCGCTTTCTGCGCCAGCTGGTGGAAACCGGTCGCGTAGACGGCTGGGATGATCCCCGTATGCCCACCCTGTGCGGTCTGCGCCGCCGCGGTTACACTCCCGCTTCCATTCTGGAATTCGTGAAGAAGGCGGGCGTTGCCAAGGCCTATTCCATCGTGGATATCGGTCTTCTGGAGCACTGCATTCGTGCGGAATTGAACGAAACCGCCCCCCGCCGCGTAGCCGTTATTGATCCGCTGAAGGTCACCGTCACCAACTTCCCCGAAGGAAAGGTAGAATATTTCTCCCTGCCCAACAATCCTCAGGATGAATCTGCGGGAACCCGTCAGGTCCCCTTCACCCGTACCCTTTATGTGGAACAGAGTGACTTTATGGAAGACGCTCCCGGCAAATTCCACCGCCTCAAACCCAACGGCGAATGCCGTCTGATGGGGGCTTATATCGTCCGTTGTGACGAGGTTGTGAAGGATGAAAACGGCAAGGTCATCGAGCTGAAATGCTCCGCCGATCTGGAAACGGGCTGCGGCATGCCCGCCGACGGCCGTAAAGTTCGAGGCACCGTCCATTGGGTCTCCACCGAATACGCCGTTGATACGGAAATTCGGATGTACGACCGTCTCTTCACCCAAGAAAATGTCTTCGATCTGCCCGAGGGACAGACCTATATGGATCTGCTCAACCCAAACTCCCTCACCGTCAAGACCAACTGCAAGGTGGAACCCGCTTTGGCAGAAGCAAAGGCGGAGGATCGCTTCCAGTTTGTCCGCAACGGCTACTTCTGCCGCGACCTGCACAGCGACAATGTCTTCAACCTTATTGTCAATCTGAAGGACAGCTACAAAGCATAACAAAGATGCAAAGGAGCCCGACCATATGGTCGGGCTCCTCAGCCTGTCGAAAAAGTCCAAACCGGTTTTTTTGTAAACTCAAATTTACACAAGGGAGGCTTTATTTTTGTGCATTTCTCAATGTTTTTTCGCTATTCAAGAGCCGCTCTCAGACAGTAAAATAATAGGAAGTTCGTGCGCAACGGTCAGGCTCCCTTGTAAGGGAGCCGGCTCGCCATAGGCGAGACTGAAGGATTGTATGGGATAAAAAGATTCCTTTTATGGATTATCGACAAACTGTGGAGCCCGACCATGCGGTCGGGCTCCTTCTATTGCATATTCTGTTTTATTCAGCAACAACCTTGGCGTCGGCAATGACCTTTTCGGCCACGTTGGCGGGAGCTTCCTGATAGCGCAGGAATTCCAGGGTAAACACACCTCTGCCGCGGGTGATGGAACGCAGGTCGATGGCATAAGCGGAGGTTTCGGACATGGGAACTTCTGCGGTAACCTCGGTCCAGCCCTGATCGGCGGCGGGATCCATACCCATAATCTGACCGCGGCGCTTGTTGATATCGCCGATGATGTCACCCATCATGCCGTCGGGGATAACCACCTTCATCAATCCGATGGGTTCGAGAATGCAGGGAGCAGCCTGAGGCAGACCGTCACGGAAGGCAATGCCGGCGGCGGTCTTGAACGCCATTTCCGAAGAGTCGACGTCATGGTAAGAGCCGTCTACCAGCGTGGCCTTCAGACCAACCACGGGATAACCGGCCAAAACACCCTTTGCGGTGCAATCCCGCAGACCCTTTTCCACAGCGGGAAAGAAGTTCTTGGGAACGGCGCCGCCGAAGATATTTTCTTCGAATACCAGTTCTTCGCTGACGCAGGGCTCGAATTCGATCCAAACGTCACCGTACTGACCGTGACCGCCCGATTGCTTCTTATGCTTACCTTGAACCTTAACCTTCTTGCGGATGGTTTCACGATAAGCGATGCGGGGAGCCTTCAGCTCTACGTCCACACCGTTGCGGGTCTTCAAACGGGAGCAAAGAACCTCGATTTGGGCTTCGCCCATACCGCAGAGGACCTGTTCCTTCGTCTCGGGATCCATGGTGAAGGTGAAGGTTCTGTCTTCCTCCATCATCTTCTGCAGACCCTGAGAAATCTTTTCTTCGTCGCCCTTCTTCTTGGAGTAAACGGCCATCTTCAGATTGGGGACGGGATATTCGATGGGATCGATGTCGATCTTGCCTGCGGAGGTAAGTACACTTTCGGTAGCGGCAGACAACTTGGTCACAGCCCCCAGATCACCGGCCTGCAGTTCTTCCACTTCGATCTGCTTCTTGCCCTTCATGACGTAGATATGGCCGAACTTTTCGCCCGTGCCGGTCTTGCCGTCGCTGAGGGTCATGCCCGACTTCAAGGAACCGCAAAGAACCTTGAAGTAGGAAATCTTGCCGAAGGAATCGGCAACGGTCTTGAAGATATAAACACCGGTACCTGCGGCTTCCACGGGAACGGGTGCGGGAAGAACCTCTACCATAGCGTTCAGAATGGATTCCAGACCGTTCAACGTCACGTTGGAGCAGGACAGAACGGGCAGAAGTGCGCGACGACGGATACCCACGGAAAGGGCAGTCTGCACTTCTTCATCGGTGAAGGGAATTTCTTCGAAATATTTTTCCATCAGCTCTTCGTTGGTTTCGGCGAGAGCTTCGTTCAGCTCATCCTTCAAACGCTTGACGGTATCTTCCAGTGCGGGAGGAATGGGAGCATCGTTGGCCTTAGTCCCTTCCACAGTGCGGTAGGTCATCTTCAAAAGATCAACCATACCCATAACCTTGCCGTTCCCGATGACGGGATAGGTAAGGGCGCAGACACGCATACCAAACTGCTGACGCAGAGCGGTATACACTTTCATAAAGTCCCCGTTTTCTTCGTCGATCTTCGTAACGACAAAGAGGTTGGGAAGATTATATTTCTGGCAATATTTATACGCTTTTTCGGTTCCGACGTGCAGGCCGTTCTTGGCGGACACAACGATGGCGGCGGAATCGGCAGCCTTCAACCCCTGCATAACCTCGCCTTCAAAATCGAAGTACCCCGGGGTATCGATGAGATTGATTTTATTTCCTTTCCATTCTACGGGTGCGAGGGCGGCGGAAACGCCGGAGCCACGCTTGACTTCTTCGGGATCAAAGTCACAGACGGTATTTCCGTCAGCGATCTTTCCGAGGCGGTCGGTTCCCTTCGTATAATAAAGCAATGCCTCCGCGAGTGAGGTTTTGCCGTTTCCTCCGTGGCCGATGAGGCATACGTTGCGAATGTTTTCGGTTTTGTACTGCATAATCTTCAAATCTCCTTTCCGCCCCGACGAATCTGTGTCGGACGCGTTCCCGCGGGCGGATCTTGCCGCCTCTGTCGGATGGGATCTCTCCGACCTTGCAGCCGGTCTGAAAAATCCCGATAATATATTATACTATATTATGGGAAAAAAGTAAAGAGTATTTATGAAAAAGAAACAAGATTCGGCGATTCTTCCAATTTTAATCCGTGAATTTTGTACAGTTTCCACAAAAGAATTCGTTTTTTTGTCACAAGGTAAAAATTTCTATGGCAAAAAGGACAGATTTGGACACACTAAAAAGGAAAGAAAGGTGTTGTAATGAAGAAGAAAATCGTTCTGCGAGCCTTTGCCGCAGAGCTTTCCGAGGACCTTACGGCCACCCGTTTTTTCGAATCTCTTTCCGACGAACAGAAAAACGAGGTCATGGATTATGTGGCCCGCTCCCACGATGCCACCGAGGCGGTCTCCCGCAGTGCCACCGCTCTCACCCGTCTGCGGCAGGGACGCATTGACTTTGTATAAAACGGTCAATCCGTGTTGCCGACAGCGCAGAAGATTCAAGATCCCTACAAAGGTAATGCTTTGTGAGAACCGAGCCTCGGTAAGGCACCTCCATTCAGAAAAAACTTCCGTCCGATGCAACTCGGCAGGATATAAAAGTTTTTTTCTTTGACTCTTTCAACAACACAATCCCCCGACCGAGGTCGGGGGATTGTGTTGTTTCCATTAAAGACTCAGATCAAATCGAGGTGAGGTCAGATCCTCCGTATCACCGGGAACGGTGACAATCTCAATTTTCAGCCGTCCCTCTCGATGTAAACTATAGAGAATATCGTACACCAACATTGCCTTTTGCACGCAGTCGGCCGCATCAAACAGAGGCGCAACCAGCTTCGCCAGCGCAGGAACGGTCTGCTTTCCTTCCTGCAGGGCGGCCACCACCGCATCATATCCCTCCTTGCGCACCCGCGCGGTGATGGGCGCAAGGGTGGCGGGGAGCTTCTTATAAGGATAGGATTCGTAATGATCCTTATACACATATCCCACAGAGCCCGCGGGCACAGGCAAGGGGTATGCGGCGTCCTCGGGGAAGCACAGGGCGGCACTTGCCATGTAGCATCCGTGGTCCGCAAAGCCCAGATTCATGGGCATATTGAAGCGGGAATAGGCAATACGGTCCCCGTGGGCAACCGAAAGAAGAAGCCCTACACATTCCAGCGGGAAATCCATCATGGCGGCCTCCATGGCAAAGGGCTCTGCCATACCCCGATCGATGTTCCGCAAAATCAGATTGCTCATAATCTCCGAGGTGTGAACACAGGTTCCGTCAGACAGCAGAGGAGTATGCTCTTTTGCAATCTCACCCACGGTACGGGTACGGAAGCTGTACCCATCGGAAATCAGAGATTCCGCCATGAGAACATTGCGCGGCACGCTTGCAAAGAAACCGCGGGAACCGTTCAACAAATATGCGGTGACGGGCTCTCCGTCCTTCATCCCCACGAAAGGATGCCCCCATTCCTCATTTCCGCCCCCTGGCGTGCGGGTATGGGCAATCCCAACCGTGCCGGGCAGGGAAAGAGCATCGGTCTCCGTCAGAAGACGATTCAGATCCCCTCTCACCTTGCGGTAATGGATCTTTCCTTCGTGGATTGTGGCAATCCCCACATAAAAACCGCCGTTCAACCCTTCCTGACGGCGAATCATATCAATCAAAAGAGGCGCCGCGGGCTTGGTGCCCACATAAGCCGCAATATTACACATAGCAACCCTCCGTTTTTTCTTATATTATAACATAGTCCCCGCCGAATGTCAAGAGCATTTCCCCCTCTTTTTGCATAGGATAGAACAGACCTTTCTTGGGAGGAATTGCCATGGATCCGATCTTGTTTGCGGGCGGAGATCAACGCACCCTCGCCGCCCTTTCCTATATGCAAAACCAAGGATATTCGACCGAAACCTATGCCGTCACCCATCGATTTCCCCTGCAAAAGCGCATTTTTTCCGCCTTGATTCTCCCTTTCCCCTGCCTGAAACAGGGAAGGCTTAATGCTCCGATGCTGAAAGCCCCTCCAACCCTTACGGAATTGATTGCAGAAACAGGGATTAACCCCGAAAAAATTCCCGTCATCGGGGGTCCTTTGACAGAGAATCCCTTCTCTCATTATACCGATCTGTCCCTATCGGAAGAGCTGAAGCTGCGCAACGCCGTCACCACCGCAGAAGGAGCCCTCAGTCTTTTGATCCAAAACACGGATCGGGCCCTCTTCGGCATGCCGATTCTCATCGTCGGCTACGGAGCTATCGGGAAACGACTGTCCCGGCTTCTGCTGTCCTTGGGGGCAGAGGTGACGGTGGCGGCCCGAAAGGAAAAGGATCGGGTGGCCGCCGCATTGGCAGGGTGCGGAACACAGGACACGGCAACCATACGCCTGAAGGGATTTCGCGGGCTGATCAACACGGTTCCCGTTCCCCTCATCGACCGTCCCCTTCTGGAGCAGAGGGAAAAGGATCTTTGTATTCTTGAGCTGGCCTCCCCTCCCTACGGAATGGATCCCTCCCTGGCCGAGGAGATGGGAATCCATTATATTCCCGGTCCCGCCCTTCCGGGAAAGGTCGCCCCTCTTACGGCAGGAGAAGATTTGGCAAAAACCCTGATTCTTCTACTGTCTGAGATGAAAGCGAAAGGAAGTGACACCTCGTTTGGAACATAAAAAAACCGTAGGATTTGCTCTGTGCGGATCCTTCTGCACCTTTCATCGAATTCTGCCGGTCATGGAGCGAATGGCAGAACAATATCAATTGATTCCAATCCTATCCCCCGTGGCATACGAAACCGACACCCGTTTCGGGAAAGCTACCGATTTTTGCACAAAAATTGAGGCGATCTGCAACCGCCCCATCATTCACACCGTGGCGGGAGCAGAGCCCATCGGTCCGAAAAAGCTGCTGGATCTGCTGGTCATCGCCCCTTGCACGGGGAACACTTTAGCAAAACTGGCGGCAGGCATTTCCGACACCTCGGTAACCCTGGCGGCCAAGGCTCATCGACGCAACAACCGCCCCGTCGTCATCGCTGTATCCACCAATGACGGTTTGACGGGCAACGCAAAAAACATCGGTGCATTGCTGAACACCAAGGGATATTTCTTTGTCCCCTTCGGGCAGGACGATCCGTTACAGAAGGAATCCTCCCTGGTGGCACACATGGAAGCCATCCCCGAAACGGTGGCGGCGGTTTTCGACGGAAGACAAATCCAGCCCATCCTCAAATAACAGCGAGAGCAGCGTGCGACGGCATGCTGCTCTCCTTTTATTCAAAAAAATCGTTGACCGAGCATCCGAGAAGCTCCGCCAAACGGGGCAAAACGGTGATATCGGGATAACAAGCCTCCTGCTCCCATTTGCAGATTGCCTGCGCCGAGACCCCCATCAGCCGCCCGAATGCCCGCTGGGACAGTCCCTTTTTTCGGCGGTGTTCTCTGATTTTTTCGGAAATTGAAATTCTGTTCATAATCGGATCAAAAACCTCTCTACAATAAAAAAGCACCCTTTTCGGGTGCAGAGAAACAAAAAGTGCACACCCGAGGTCGGATGTGCACAGACGAGCCTACAGAAACGGTTCAACTCCGATATTCAAAGGCGATGCATATCCGACGCATATTCAGCTCCAGATCTCGATGGATTCTTGTTCTCATTTCAGACATGTTGATCGCCTCCTTTTCTTAAAATATTTTCAGATTGCTTTAACAGTATATCACATTTTTTTCCAAATGTCAACCGAAAAAATAAAATTTCTGTCAACCGTTGGTTTATTACCGCGGTTTTTTCAGAGCATTCAACAGAATGTACACCAGCACCAGCACTGCCACCGAGCCGCCGAGGATGAGATACATCATCGGTTCCGAAACGGTGTGTCCGAAGAAATCGACTCTGCAATCTAAAAGTTCCCGCAGAGAATCGGTGACCTGAACGGGGACACCCTGCGCTTCCATCTCCGCAAAAGCGCCCTGCAACGCATGATTCCGCAAGAGAGAGGTGCCATAAGTCCCGGGAAGCAGAGAAACCACCTTCTGCAAGCCCTCTCCAAAGGAGGAGATGGGCATGTATGCGCCGCAGATGAAGCCGTAGCCCGCACTGATCACCGTACCCACCGCAGAAATCTGCCCCTGAGAGGAGAGGAAGAAGTTGATCACCGAGGATAAGGCCGTGCCGAAGAATACCAGAATCACCACATCCAAAAACAGAAGCAGCACATCCGTCGCCGCCAGATACCATCCCTGACTTACCACATACAACAGACACAATCCCGTGGCAACCAGACAAATCAGCAGGGTGGACAACAACGTGGCAATATAATAGGAAAGGGAAAGCACCGAAGACTTTACGGGAGAAATTCGCAAATCCTTCACCGTCCCGTTGGCCTTATCTTGCACCATCAGAAAATTGGAGCAGAAGGCCACCGTCACGCAGGAAACCGCCAACAGAGAAGAGATCAACTGACCGCTGACCAGCCCTTGAATCAGATCCTCGGACAGAGTCATTTCCTCGGGCAAACCGGCAGTAAAGCCGTCCCGATAGACATTGCTTAGAAAGGTAGCATAAAGTACCAACAAAATCCCGGGCGTAATCAGAGCGGTGAAAAACATTCCCTTGTCCTTAAAAAACAGCTTTGTGTTCCGCTTGATCAAAATCGAAACCGTGCTCATTTGTTCTCGCCTCCCGTCAGTTTTTTGCCCGTCACGGACAAGAACACATCGTCCATCTTTCCTTTTACCAATTCATAATCACGGAATACATCGGGATTCTTCAGAATCAGCTCCGTTGCCTGAGCGGTGCTTTGCACCACAATGCGGAAGCCGTCCCGCACCGGCTCATAGTTCAGCCCCAATCCCTTTACAACACCTTCCTCCACGCCGTACAGGGTCAGATAATCGCCCACATAGGCATTTTTCAACGCCAAGGGAGTTCCCGTCGCCGCGGTTTTCCCGCTATCCAGAATCACCACATAATCCGCATCCGCCGCTTCTTCCATGTAATGTGTAGTCAAGAATACGGTCATTCCTTCGTTTTTTCGAAGATCGGAAATGACATCCCACAGATTTTTGCGGGTCTGAGGATCCAGCCCCGTGGTGGGCTCGTCGAGAATGAGAATTTTGGGACGGTGCAAAAGAGCACGGGCAATATCAATGCGCCGCCGTTGTCCGCCCGAAAGCTTACCCACGCTCCGCTTCAAAAGACTGCCGAACTCCAGCCGATCCGAAAGTTCCCTTAACCGATCCCGAAAAGCGGCACCCCGAATCCCGTACAGAGCGGCGCGGCTTTCCAGATTGTCGTAGACGCTCAGCGCACTGTCCAGCACCGAATTCTGAAACACCACCCCAAGATCGGCCTTGATCCGATCCACATTCCGATCCAGATCCAACCCGTTGATAACCACAGATCCGCTGTCCTTGGCCAGTTGACCGCACATAATATTGATGGTGGTGGATTTTCCCGCCCCGTTAACCCCGAGGAAGGCAAAAAGCTCCCCTTCCTTGACGCAGAAGGACAGGTCCTGCACCGCCTTCACGTCGCCGAAGGTTTTATTCAATTGCTTGATTTCAATGATATTTTCCATAAAAAAACCTCCCTGAGAAAGTTCACAACACGATTTTACCACAAAACCGAGAAAAATGCAACCCCTTTCTGCCATTTGGTCGCTTTTTGTGCGAATTCGGCAAAAGGATTCGGGAAGAACCCGAAGGCTCTTCCCGAAGATCACACAGATTCAATTATTCCTGTTCGGAGAAGCGCTTCTTCAGAAGCACGCCACCCGCCATGATGCCGGAGCCCACCAGCGCCAGCAGCATCCACATCTGCAGACCGTAGTCGGAGGTGTTGGGATTGCCGTGGTACAGGTTCGTGAAGGTGGCAACGGCCTTTTCTGCGGCCACGCCGTTCACCTGAATCACAGGAACGATCTCGCCCTCATTGTTAACCGTAACCTGAACCGAAATCTTGATCTCGGAGGTATCGTAGTCCATGTATTCCACAGACCCCTTCACCTCGGTGACGGTGTAGTTGAAGGTCTTGCCGATATCCGCGGCGGTGTAGGTCAGCGCGGAGAAGGAAGCGTCGCCCTTCGCATCGGACTTCACGGTGAGAGGTGCAGACAGTCCGTCGCCCACCAGCTTGAACTCGAAGCCGTCCAGACCGATCACTTCATTGGTATTGTTGGTCAGAATCTTCTTCACGGAGAAGACGGTGGTAACAGAAGCGGGAACAAAGGTGTTGGTAAAGGATGCTTCCACCTTTTCCACAGCCTTGCCGTCCTGCTTGATCACGGGAACGATGACCCCATCCTCGGTGACGGTGATTTCCACCGAAACCTTGATCTCACTTTGGTCATAAACCATGTTGGGAACATCGCCCTTGACCTCGGTGATCGTGTAATTAAAGGTCTTGCCGATGTCGGCGGCGGTGTAAGTGATATCCGAG
>JAGAOU010000105.1 GCA_017623595.1 Clostridia bacterium | reverse complement strand
GTGATGAGCACGCTACGCTCACCCGTGCCGTACGCCGCACCGATGGCCGCTCCGAAGCCGTAGCCCATAGTGCCAAGACCTCCACTTGATGCGAAGCGCCTTGCCTTTTTGAAATTCAGACTTTGTGCCGACCACATCTGATGCTGACCCACGTCGGTACATACTGCCGTATTTTCACCGAGGTATTTGTTTACGGTCAAAATTGCTCGGCGAGGCGTTAAGCCCTCGCGGTTGTCAAGATAACTTTCTTCTTCCTTGCGAAAGGCATCGACTTTTGCCATCCATTCGGGCTTGACCTCCTCTTTTAAAAGGGAAAGGAGCTTTTGCAAGGTAAGCTTAACGTCTCCGCGCAGACCGCAAACAGAGCTTACTGTTTTATTGAGCTCCGAGCCGTCCACGTCAACGTGAACGATCTTGGCACCTCTGGCAAATTTCGTACGGTTGCCCGTAACTCGGTCATTGAAGCGAACGCCAAGAGAGAGAATGACATCGGCATTGTGCATCGACATAGAAGAAGCGTAATGACCGTGCATTCCCTGCATACCGAGAAATCTTTGATGGTCGGTGGGAATTGCCGACAGCCCCATCAGGGAGCAACCGATGGGCGCGTCGATCTTTTCCGCAAGAGCTAAAACTTCCTCCTGCGCATTGGACGTGATCACACCGCCGCCAAAGTAGATGAAAGGTCGTTTGGCAGAATTGACGATCTCTGCCGCTTCTCTGATGCGAACGTCCTTCGCGGAGAAGGGCTCGTCCTTCTCCACGGGCGGCTTCGGTTCGTACTCGCATTTTGCAATTTGAACGTCCTTCGGTACGTCGATGAGCACAGGACCGGGTCTGCCCGACTTGGCAAGTCGGAATGCTTCGCGAATAGTGTCTGCTAAATCTTCTACGTTACCGACAAAGTAATTATGCTTTGTGATGGGGAGCGTCACACCCGTAATGTCTATCTCTTGGAAACTGTCCGTTCCAATCTGTGTTGTCGGTACGTTGCCGCAGATGGCAACCATAGGAATCGAATCGAGGTATGCGGTAGCAATACCTGTTACAAGATTTGTAGCACCGGGGCCTGATGTAGAGATGACCACACCGACCTTACCTGTTGTTCTCGCATAGCCGTCAGCCGCGTGCGCCGCGCCTTGCTCGTGAGCGGTCAGAACGTGATTAATTTCATTTTGGTATTTATAAAGGCTGTCGTATACGTTCAATATCTGACCGCCGGGGTATCCAAAGACGGTTTCACAGCCCTGTTCAATTAAGGTTTTTACAAGAATATCTGATCCGCAAAGTTGCATATTCTCACCCCTTTCTTAAATTTTGAATAATCAGCTCGCCACATTGTCTACAGCCGACTAAAGTTCCTCCCTCGCTCATAATGTCTGCTGTGCGATAGCCTGCGTCGAGATAAGCGGAAACGGCGTTTTCAATGGTGTCTGCTTCGCACGGCATATCAAAGCTGAAGCGGAGCATCATAGCGGCGGAAAGTATTGTTCCAATGGGATTGGCAACGTCCATGCCGGCGATATCGGGAGCAGAGCCGTGGATTGGCTCGTAAAGTCCGCAAGTCGTTGCGCCAAGACTTGACGAGGGGATCATGCCAATCGAGCCCGTGATCATCGAGGCTTCATCGGAAAGAATATCTCCGAACATGTTTTCAGTGACGATCACGTCAAATTGCGCGGGGTTCTTGACGATCTGCATGGCGCAGTTGTCAACCAGCATATCCGAAAGCTCAACCTCGGGATATTCCTCGGCCAGTCTGTGCATGACCTTCTTCCAAAGACGGCTGGAATCAAGCACGTTGGATTTTTCAACGGAGCAGAGCTTTTTGTTCCGCTTCTGTGCCGTTTCAAATCCGATTCTTCCGATACGCTCGATCTCGGATTCGCTATACGTTAAAACGTCGGTAGCAACGTCGCCCTCGGTCTTGTGCTCACCGAAGTAAATACCGCCGATCAGCTCGCGGACGATGATGAAATCAATGCCTTTATCAACAATTTCCTTTTTCAGAGGAGATGCGTCCGAAAGCTGAGGCCAGATCTTTGCGGGGCGGTTGTTGGAATACACGCCCATTCCCGCACGAAGTCTGAGAAGTCCTTTTTCGGGACGCATATGTCCGGGAACGTCATTCCACTTGTTACCGCCAACCGCGCCTAAAAGAACACTATCTGACTCTACGCACTTTTTAAGTTCGTGCTCGGGAAGCGGATCACCGTATTTGTCAATGGCACAGCCGCCCATATCTACGTCGGTGTAATTAAAGGTGTGTCCGTAAAGCTCGGCAACCTTGTCAAGCACCTTGAGTGCTTGGTCTACGATCTCGGGGCCGATGCCGTCGCCGCGAATAACTGCTATGTTTTTAACCATTGTTTTCGCCCTCCTTCAAGGATTTGAGAAGTCCGCCGCATTTGATGATGTTCTGAATGAAGGGGGGAAAGGGTTGCGCCTGATAGGTCTTTCCCGTGGAGAGGTTAGCGATCACACCCGTGTCAAAATCAACCTTGACTTCATCATTTGCGCTAATCTCATCAGCTGCTTCTTCACATTCCAGAATGTGAAGACAAATATTGATAGCATTGCTGTAGAATATTCTCGCAAAGCTCTTTTCAATAACACAACCCGTACCGCAAGTTTTAATAACAAGCGGTGCGTGCTCGCGTGACGAGCCGCAACCGAAATTCCAACCCGCTACCATCACGTCGCCTGCCTGAACTTTTTTAACAAATTCGGTGTCGATGTCCTCCATGCAATGGAGGGCAAGCTCCTTTGCGTCGGGAGTGTTCAGATAACGTGCGGGGATGATCACGTCGGTGTCCACGTTATCGGGATATTTGAAAGCTTTTCCTTGTGTGTTCATCACTTTTCCTCCTTGTACTCTGTGATATATCCGGTCAGCGCGCTTGCGGCGGCGGTATGGGGAGACGCAAGGTAGACCTCGCTATCCACGTGACCCATACGTCCGACGAAGTTGCGGTTAGTTGTGGCGATACATCTTTCGCCTGCGGCAAGGATTCCCATATAACCGCCAAGGCAAGGACCGCAGGTGGGTGTGGAAACCACTGCGCCCGCATCAATGAATGCGGTATAATATCCGCGCTCTACACATTCACGGAGAATTTGCATTGTGCCGGGGATAATGATGCAACGGATTCCATCTGCAACCTTATTACCGTTCAGAATCTTATACGCGGCTTCCATATCCTCCATCCTGCCGTTGGTGCAAGAACCGATGACGACCTGATCTACTTTGATATGGTG
>JAGAOU010000104.1 GCA_017623595.1 Clostridia bacterium | reverse complement strand
CGCATCAAGTGAAATTAAATCCACCCACTCGCCGTCGAGGCGAATTTCACACGCCGCAGGCGTATTTCACATTGCGAAGCAATATTTCACCCACCCGCAAGGGTGGATTTAGTTGAAAACGACAGATTCCTGTCGGAATCTGTCGTTTTCTGGCAGGGGCACTAGGGATCGAACCCAGGACACGCGGTTTTGGAGACCGCTGCTCTACCTGCTGAGCTATACCCCTGTATCCGGTTTTTGTCGGGATCGTCCGACAGGTATATATTATACCACAAAAATCCGCTTTTTGCAAGGGGGTAATGTGAAATTTTTATTAAATATAATAGGATTTATAAAGAATTTGCCCACCGAGGGAGGCGTGTCCGAGGGTGGGCAAGGGGTTTGACTTTTTTATGGGGAATGTAACATTTTTATTACAAGCTTCTTTGTAACGGAAATGTCTAATTTATGTGGTAGTATGAAGATAAATTCAAAACCAACCTCGGAGGAATCTGCTATGTTGCGTAAAAATTGGCTGAAGAAATACGAAGGAACCGTATCGGCACGGGATTACCGCCTGTTGGACAAGGCTTCCCGCATCCTGATGCAGAATGTGGTTCCTCAAGAAGAAAATTCCCTCTGGAATCCCTATCGTGGCATTTGCCCCTCTTACACAAAAAAACAAACCAAAAACGGCTTGGCTACCTGCTTCCCCGGCATTTGGAACTGGGACAGCGCCTTCCACATGGTGGGTGTCTCCCGCTTTGATGCGGAATTGGCCCAGGAGCAGATGGAGGCCTTTTTCCTCTTTCAGAAGGAAGACGGGATGCTTCCCGACGTAATTTTCACCCCCGAACGGGACAACCGCATTATGGATCAGTACGGCAAGCCGCCCGTGTGGGCATGGGCCATGGAACGCATGGACCGCAACTGCCCCGACGATCGCTTTCTGAAAAAAATGTATCCCAAGCTGGTGCTCAACGAAAACTTTTGGCGCACCCAACGCTTCCGGGAGGAGGACGGACTTTTCTTCTACTCCACCTCGGAGCAGGGGAAAATGCGTCTGACCTACATCGGTTGGGAATCGGGATTGGACGATTCCATCCGCTTTGACGACGGCGCCATCGAATACATGTATCCCCTTGATCTGAACTGCTTTATGATTTCCTTCTACAAATCCATGCAGTATCTTGCTCTTCGTCAGAATCTGACCGAGGATGCGGAGAAATGGGCCGCCCGTGAAAAAGAACTGACTGCCCGTGTGCAGCAGGTCATGTGGTGCGAAGAGGATCAGTGCTTCTGGGATTGGAATTTCAAGGAAAAGGATTTTGCCCGCGTGCTGACCCCTGCGGCCTTCATGCCTCTTTGGGTGGGCATTGCCACCCCCGCCCAGGCGGCGGCCCTGGAGGCTCTGGCGGCGGACAAGGAAAAACTTTATCCCTGCATGCCCACCGTATCCAAGGATCATCCCAAGATGAACCCCACGGGCTATTGGCGCGGGTCTGTTTGGATGAACGTGGCCTATTTTGCCATCAAGGGGCTGTATGATTACGGCTTCCGTTCCACCTCCATGGGCATTCGAGACACCCTGCTTCGCTGGATGGATGAGGACGAAACCATTCATGAGAACTACAATCCCCTCACGGGAGAAGGGAAATGTGCCCCCAATTTCTCCTGGTCCTGCGTTTTTGCCATGGAAATGATTCTGGAGATGAAATAAATGAAATGGATGATCGCATCGGACATTCACGGCTCGGCAAAATTTTGTCGGGAGCTTCTCGCCGCCTTTGATCGGGAGGAGGCCGACCGCCTTCTTCTGTTGGGGGACCTGTTATATCACGGGCCCCGCAACGATCTGCCCGAGGGATATGCCCCCAAGGAGGTGATCGACCTTCTCAATGCTCGCAGAGAGGTTCTGTTCTGCGTGCGGGGCAACTGTGAGGCAGAGGTGGATCAGATGGTGCTCCAATTTCCCGTTCTGGCGGATTATATGCTCCTTTGCGAGCAGGGACGAATGATTTATGCCACCCACGGCCACCATGCAGGAGAGCAGAATCCTCCTCCCTTTGCCAAAGGAAGCATTCTTCTCAACGGACACACCCATGTGCCTGCCTGCGTGGATCACGGGGATTGGGTTTATCTCAACCCCGGCTCGGTCTCCATCCCCAAGGAAAATTCTCCGCGGGGGTATATGACCCTCGAAGACGGGCTCTTCCAATGGAAAACCCTTGGAGGAGAGGTTTGGAAGACCTATGAAATCTAAAATAGGGGATTTTACATTATGAAACTGACAACGGAACAAATCAAAGAGATTCTCTTCGGCGCCGTGGAGGTAATCGAGGAGGCGGGCGTGCTTTCTCCCTACAAATGCACTACCCCCATCCGCAAGGCTTGGTATTCCCTTCGGAAGGACTTGGGCATTCGCTCCGAGGCATCCACAGGCATCCGTCTGGACTTTGTAACCGATGGAGAAGAAGTGACCTTTACCCTCATAGGCAAAACCTTTGATCTTCTGATCGACGGTCTCTTGGCCGACCGCTTTGCGGGAAGTCATGAGCCCGAGGACTTTTCGGTGACCTTGGACGGAGATCTCCACCGCATTACCCTGATTTTCCCCTCCCATGACGGATGTATCGGCAAGCTGTGCGGCATGGAAGTGCCCGACGGTGCCACGGTCGCTCCCCACAAATACGATAAAAAATTCCTCTTCCTGGGGGATTCCATCACGCAGGGCTGGAATTCGGGCATCGACAGCCTTTCCTACGCATGGCGCACCTCTCTGCATTTCAATGCGGATTGCATCATTCATGGCGTCGGCGGCGGTATTTTCCATCTCCCTGTTTTCGAATCTCCTGTCGATTTTGATCCCGACCTGGTCTTTATCGCCTTCGGTACCAACGATTTCGGCTATTATAAGACCTTGGAAGATCTGCAAAAGGCCACGGCCGAGTATCTGGACTTGGCGGTTGCCGCTTACGGGAGCGAAAAAATCCGAGGCATTACCCCCATTTGGCGGTACGATACCTGGGTCAAGCCCATGGGCACCTTTGACGAATGTATTGATGTGATCCGCACGGAATACGAAAAGCGGGGCATTGCCGTCATTGACGGTCTGTCCCTCGTGCCCCATAACAGGGATTTTTTCGCCGATGCGTTGCACCCCAACGCTTTGGGCTTCAGCATGTATGCGGAAAACCTCATCAAAGCCCTGAACGGCTGAGTTATCTCCAAAAACCGCAACACCTCAGCCCGCTGCGATACCGACACGTTTGAACCCATAACAAAGCCTCCCGATGCGCAGTGCACGGGAGGCTTTTTTGCGAGGGTGGTTTTTGCGGTCAGAGAGTGTTTTTCAGGTGGGCGAGCCATGCGGGAAGCGTGGGGAAAACGGGACATCCGGTGGCCCGCAAATGGGCGGCGGAGCGGTGTCCGTTGGCGATCAGAACGCAGTCGATGCCCATGGCCTTTGCGGCGTCGGCATCGTGCTCCGTGTCTCCCACAAGCAATGCGCGGCGGGGTTGAGCCCTTTGCACCCAAGCCACGCCCAAGGCGGTTTTCCCTTCGGCGTAAATGTTGTCACTGCCGAGAATTTCCGTAAAATAGGATGCGATGTTCAGATCCTCGATCTGTTCGCAGAGCATGGTCTTTTGGGTTGCGGAGAAAAGAATTTGGGGAAGAGCGCGGGATTGTATGTATTCCAGCGCCTCCTTCGCACCTTGGCAGAGGGGGGCGGTGCGTTCCCGCGCCCGATATTCCGCCACCCATTCGTGAGCGAGAAGGTCGTAAGGGTCCTTGTCGAAATCGAACCCCACGGAGCGATAATAGTCCTCGATGGGGAAGCGGAAATGCTTCTGATATTCTTCTTTGGATTCCAGGGGCTTCAATCCCCGACGGCGCAGAAGGGCATTGATGGATTCGATGCCGATGGTCACGTCGTCCAAAAGAGTACCGTTGAAATCCCATAAAATATGCGAATAATCCATAATCTTCCTTCTTTATACAATCAAGCGGTGCAGCCAATCCAAAATCAGCAGTGCGGGCAGAGATACGATCCCCCAAAGCACCGAATAGAACAGACAGACCTGTCCCAAAATCTGGCAGGGGTAGCCCGAATAATCCCACACCTTCAGTCCCATGCCCAGATTGACCACGCATCCGAAGGTGAATTCCACGCCCGTGATGATGATCGCCCCGAACAGGCACCGAAGAATCAGCGGAAAGGCAAAAAACAGACCGTTGCAGAGAAATTCCAGCAACACCGCCGCACAACCGCCCGCCAAAAACATGGACCCATGGGTGCGCTTGCGCCACCAAAGCTCCAAGGTCTGATAGAGTGTTCCCCCAAGCCAAAACACAAAACCGTAGAAAATAAATTCCATCGCCGTTTCCTCCCTGTTCTTTCAGTATTCCCGAAGAACAGAGAAAAAACGGCGCTTTTGTTAACCAATTTTTACCGGTCCCAAAAGCCCTGAGGGAGGCAGAGGAATATAGGTGGAGAACTTATCCCGTTCCCGATAGACGGGGTTGTTGACCACCTCCACGGTCAGCAGGTTTTCCCCTTCCTTGATCGCTTTTCCGATCTCAAAAACATAAGGGGCGGATACTGCGGTGCCGCACTTGCGTCCGTTGAGGGTAACCGAGGCGATCTCCCCTACAAGACCCAGATCCAGGATCTGTTCCCTTCCCGTGGCGGAAAGGACGGCTTCGTAGCGGATCGTTCCACAGAAGCGAGGCAGGTGTTGGGGAGTATTGAAGGGGAAGAGGGTTTCGGTTTTTGCATATTCCTTCCACACCTCTGTGCCCGCATCGAGCAGAGAGATTGTCCAGGAGGGTGCCACCGGGGTAAGGGTGGGAAGATCATACCGATGGGGCAACGCATCCCGACCGTCACCGCAGAGCAGCACCGTGGCGCCTGCAGGGGCGAGCTTGATCCGCAGGGCTCCGTTTTTCGTTTCGGGCTTGGTCACCTTATTGTTCCAAACGTCAAAGAAAACGGGGGTTTCGGCACCCTTAAAGGTGACAAAGGTATCCATGGGGGTTGCGCCCTCGTTGAAGAGCAGGTATACGGTGGTGTCCTCCCGATCCACCCGATAGCTTCGCAGGGTGGGAACGGGGTCGGCGGCGGACACATGCCACAAATCCATGCTGCGCAGGGTTGCGGTCAAATCCTTTGCGGCAACGGTAGTGGCATCGCCCAGAATCTTTTTGGCCGATCCGCCCTCCGCCGCACGGGCGGGGAGCTTGTCCTCAAAGAGGACGGGCAGTCCCTCCGCCATAAGACGGGCAAAGATCTGCAGGATTTTTTTGGGAAGGATCTGTCCGTAGGGAACGACCAAAGCTCCGTAGGTCTCCTGGTTCACAACCAAACGCCCATCGATTACCTGAGCCTCTTCCAAAATATCCTCGGGCAGAATGTCAAAGTCGATCTGATTTTGGGTCAGGCGGCGGCAGGTGGCATGGGTCAGGGTGTTTTTGCCTCCCGTCCATTCGCCCTGGGCGTTGTAAAAGATCGCCACGTCGGCCTTATGCACCGATTCCGCCGTGAGACGGGAGATTTTTTGCATATACTTCATCAGAAGTCCGAAGGCGGGCTCCTGAGGATTGAGGCCGTGGGCATGGAAGTGGGGCGGACAGTCATGGTCCGGATATTTGGGCGTGTAGGCATGGGGCACAAAATGGTTGATGCCGCAGGCCAGGAAATGGTCGGCCAGATACTTCATGTATCCCACGCCTTCTGCCCAGCCGAAGGCACCGAAGATTTCCACCATGGCACGGTTTTCCATATGGGGCTCCGTGTGGGCGAGGGATGCCCCCAGCTTGCCCAGCATGTAGTTGAAAAATTCGGGATCCAGCTGCTTGCCGCAGACGGGACCCGTATGTACGGTGTCCGTATTGAAGGGGATCATCTGATGGAGCACGATGTCGATCCCCGACATGTCCTGTCCCCGCAGGGCGCGGAAAAAGTGCCCCGCACCGTATCCCAGCCGCTGGTGGGTGTCGTTGTCTTCAATGATATGACCGATGTACAGAACCTTTCGCTCCCGACACCAATCCCCCAGCATTTTGGTGAAATTCTCGTCGTAAAGGCGCGTCACCCGATCCATGTAGGCGGCGCGGACCGCAGGGGCAAAGGCGGGCAGATTGTGCCACAATGCGGGCAGGTAGCGCAGAACCTCCCGCTCCGATTTTCCGATTTCTTCTCCGATCAGACGGGGAAGGTCCTCCCGCCAGGGAATCTGCAGGTCCTCTGTGCCGAGGGTATGGTGATAACTGGCATGACCGTTGGCAAAGGAGGGCTCGTCGGAGAAAAATCCGCGGAAGGTATTGCCGAAATAATCCTTGAAATGCTCATAATGGGGCTCGTATACCGCATGAAGCATGGCCTTGCAGGATTCGGCGGAGAGCATATCGATGTATCCCGGCTTGCAGACCAAATTGCGGGAGGAGATCACATAATAAATCCGCCAGGTCCCCTCGGGCGCTTCCCAGTTCAGGATTCCGTCCTCCCCGATCTTGTCGGTCAAATCCACGGGCTTACCCGTCACGGTGCGGAAATCGGCGCTCCGCTTCCATGCGGTAATGGAAACGAAGGATTCCTCCATATCGGTCCGCAGAGGGACGGGAAGGACGCGGGTTCCTCTTGCAGGTCCGGTCAGATCCCGATAGTCGAGACGGAGAATTTTGCGGCGCAGCTCGGGATGGGCTTCGACATATCCGTTGGCGTAGCCCGTGGGGAATTTTTTATCGTCCAAAAGCCAAACCCGCATGCCGTGATTGCGGGCATATTCCAGAATAAATTCAAAGTCGATCCACCATTTTTCTTGGCAGAATTCCTCATGGGTGCGGCTTTCCACGCAGAACTCCGTCACTCCTGCCTTGCGGATGGCATCCATTTCAGCCTTCAGCGTTTCGTGATCCTCTCCGTGTTGCCAGAAAAAGGGGAGCACCGATCCCGTGTCTCCCAAACGGGAGGTGTAGCATTCCTGAAAAAGTCTGTCCATATGCTTGTCCTTTCGTTTTCAAAAAAAGGCACTTGCCGATTCAGACGAGTCGCTTCGGCAAGTACCTCCGTAGGTCTTATTTTCGCAGATTGACGCCCAGAATCCCACCCAGACAGCCGCCCATCAGCTCCATGGCCAGATAGGTCAGACAGGAGAGGGACACGCTGCCCCAAAGCAGGGTCACGCCCAGATGCAGGACAAAAAGCGCCATTCCCGTGGCCGCCCCCATCAACAGACCCTTGTCTCCCCGCTTGATACCGGCCCCGATGCCTCCGATCACCCCGGCCAAAAGCATGGCCGTGTGCGCAAAGAAGGGCAAAAAGCCGTCGGGAATACCCAAGGAAAGCAGGGCGGCGAAGAGAAACATCAGAAGGCCCGCGCCCCCAAGGGCAAGGAGCAAGCCCAACAAAAGGCTCTTGAGTGTGCGGATGAAAAGGGGTGCGGTCTGTTCCATGCAAATCCTCCCGAAAAGACGTTTGCTTCATCTATATGCGGAAGGCAGGAAAAAGAGAACCGAATTATTCGGAAATGGTATCCTTGGACTGGATGGCCCACTTGCGGATGGTCATGCGGTCGTTGTTGGCGCCGGTTTCAATAACATAAATGTCACCGTCGTCCTTGACCTGACGAACGATGCCCACGATGCCGCCGATGGTGGTGACCTGATCGCCCACCTCGATGCTGTTGCGCATCTGATCCTGTTCCTTCTGCTGCTTGCGCTGAGGACGAATCATGAGGAAGTAGAACACAAGAATGATAACGGCGAAGGGAAGAATGGACGTAAGAACGCCCATAAAGCCTGCGGATGCGGACTGATTGTTGGCGTCGGTGGCCGTAGCGGTCAGAAAATTGAAAAAGTTCATAGGAATACCTCCGAAAATTTGATGTACAAATATAATAGATTTATTATATGCGGTAATTGTAAGATTTCTTGGGCGAAAGTAGAACGCTTTTGCAAACAAACGCAAAAATCAGATGCGGACCCCGTAGATTTCCCTCTTTTCCCGATAAAAGCTTTCAAAGGTGCCCTGATCCAGATGGAAGCGGATATCCTCCATGAGTTTATTGTAAAACCGCAGATTGTGGGCCACCACCAGGCGGGCCCCCAGCATTTCGTCGGCCTTGATCAGATGACGGATGTAGGCACGGGAGAAGCGTTGGCAGGTGGGGCAGTCGCAGGCGGGATCGATGGGAGAATCGTCGTTTTTGTATTTTTCGTTGTTGATGTTGATGATCCCTTGGGAGGTGAACAGGTGGCCGTGGCGGGCATTGCGGGAGGGCATGACGCAGTCGAAGAAATCCACTCCGCGGTGCACCGCCTCCAGAATGTTGACGGGTGTTCCCACCCCCATGAGATAGCGGGGCTTGTCCTTGGGCATGAAGGGCTCCACCGCCTCAATGATGCGGTACATTTCGGGGGCAGGCTCTCCCACCGCAAGGCCGCCGATGGCGTACCCGTCCAGCCCCAGCTCGGCAATCTGCTTCATGTGCTTGATCCGCAGATCCTCGTAGGTGCAGCCCTGATTGATTCCGAAGAGCATTTGGTTTTTGTTAATGGTGTCGGGATGAGCGTTCAGCTTTTCCATTTCCTTCCGGCACCGCACCAACCAACGGAAGGTGCGCTCGCAGGATCGCTTGGAATAATCGTATTCCGCAGGATTTTCCACACATTCGTCAAAGGCCATGGCGATGGTGGAAGCAAGGTGGGATTGGATCCGCATGCTCTCCTCGGGGCCCATGAAAATACGGTGCCCGTCCAGATGGGAGGCAAAGGTAACCCCTTCCTCGGTGATCTTCCGCAGAGATGACAAGGAAAAGACCTGAAAACCACCGCTGTCGGTGAGGATGGGCTTGTCCCAGCCCGTAAATTTGTGCAATCCCCCTTGGGCGGCCACAATGTCGTCCCCCGGTCTGAGATGCAAATGATAGGTGTTGCAGAGCAGAACCTGAGTGTTCAGCTCCTTCAGATCGTAGGCCGAAAGTCCGCCCTTGATGGCGGCCGCAGTGCCCACGTTCATGAAAACAGGGGTCTCGATGGTACCGTGAACGGTCTCAAACCGCCCCCGACGGGCCGCCCCTTCGGTCTTCAACAGTGTAAACATAATATAATCCTCTTTCTGCACGGAAAACAGCCGTACACGTTTCTGTTTCGCACGGAAAACAGCCGTGCGCCCTTTGAGCATACCAAAGCCTTTACATTATATACGATTTTCCCCCGTTTGTCAAGTGCCTTCCCCCTCGGTCGGACGGGAACACCTTTCTCGGGGGGACATTTTTTCGGAGTTTCGTCCCATTTCGGTATTGCAATTCCATGAAAAATCTGTTATAATGAAAAAAACATCGATTGCGTCTTGGGAGGATTTTTATGAAGCTGACAGGAAAGCATTGGATTATCCGTGCCGTCAATCTGTTTGACAAGACCGATTACCACGATTGTTACGTGTCGGATCGAAAACTCTATATGCACAGAGACAACCTGCTGACCGCCGAGGGGCGTATTTTCTTTTTGGAAGACCCCGAAACCGACAATGCCTTTGTCATCACCGTGCAGGCTCCCGACTATGTGATCCCCACCATTACCATCAAGGCAGGGGAGTTGACCGTGGAGGACGGAGGCTATCCCGTCACCGTCACCCCGTGCAAGAGAGGGGAATGCGAGCAGGTTTGCCGTGCCCTCTATCGGGAGATTCACAAGCGCAAGACGTTGATTACTATGTCCAACACCTGGGGCGATATGAATTCACGGGATTGCGTGTACGAAAGCTTTGTGAAAAAAGAGATCGACACCGCCGCCGAAATCGGTGTGGACATCGTGCAGATCGACGACGGCTGGCAGACGATCATTCCCTCCGGTGCGTCGAAGGATGCTCAGGGGCGCAGATGCTTCTTTGATCCCATGTGGGAATTGAATTACGAGCGTTTCCCCCAAGGCATGGCCGCCATCACCGCCTATGCCAAGGAGCGGGGCGTCATGCCCGGCCTGTGGTTTGCTCCCGACTCGGGTGACGGATTTGTTCGCCGTGAGCGGGATCTGAAGGTGCTGAAAAAGGCCTATGAGGAATGGGGCATGCGCTTCTTCAAGCTGGATATGCTTTCGGTTCTGAATCGGGAGGAGTGCGACATTTTCCTGGATATGGTCAACACCATCGAATCCTTCGGTCCCGATGCAGAGGTGGAGCTGGACGTGACCAACGGCATCCGTTTGGGGTATCTCTGCGGGGCGGAGCACGGAATTCTGTTTATCGAAAACCGTTATGTGAAGACCACCACCTATTATCCCCACCGTGCCCTGCGCAACCTGTGGCATCTGAGCCGTTATCTGCCCACCTGCCGCTTCCAGTTTGAGATCGTCAATCCCGATCTGGCGGTGGAGGCATACGGCATCGACCGTTATGCACCCGTGTACTATGATCTGGATTGGCTTTTCGCCTCCGTGGCAGTATCCAACCCTCTGTTCTGGATGGAGATGCAGTTTTTGACCGCCGAGCGCAAGGCACAGCTGGCGCGGATTTTCCCCGTATGGAAGGAGCACCGCGAAGCCCTCGCCACCGCCGATGTTTCGCCCATCGGACAGGAGCCCGACGGACAGTCCATCACCGGCTTCTGCGCCGTGAAGGGAGAGGATGTGTATCTGGTTCTTCTGCGGGAGGTTTCCGCCGAGGACACTTTGACCTACACCCTTCCCGTCCCCGTGACCGATCTTGAAATCCTTGCCTCCAACACCGAACTGACCCTGACCTCCGACGGAAGCGCTCTGACCGCTACCTTCGGAAAACAACGGGGCTACGGCTTTATCAAAGGCAAGCTTCAAAAATAACCGCACAAAAAATCAACCCGACGGAATCGGGTTGATTTTTTTTGATATACAGAAAAGTAAAGGGTTAAAAGATTGTAGAGGATTGGCGGATTTGGGAGGGGGTTTTACCGGTGTGGGCCTTGAGGATTTTGCGAAAATAGGAGACGGAGGAGAAACCCAAAGAGTCGCTGATTTCCTGCACCTGGCGGTCGGTGGTGATGAGAAGCTGCACGGCGCGGTCGGTGAGAATTTCCAGCCGCAGGGCGTTGGGGGATTTCCCCGCCACCTTTTGGAAGACGGCGTAGAGCAGGGATTGGCTGACGTTGCATGCCCTTGCGATTTCGGGGACGGTGCTTTGGGGATGACGGGTAAGATAGTCCACCGCATCCCGATACACGGTTTTTGCACTGTCGAAGGATCCGCTTTTCAAAAGGGGGATCACCTTTGCCAGCAGGGTATAGAACCGTCCCAAAAGAAAACTGTCCATAGATTCCTGCAGGGGGAGGGCACGGATCTGATCGGTCAGGTCTTGGGGGCAGGGCACCTTCTGCAGGCAGAAATGCTTTTGTTCCGCCTCGGGGAAGGGAAGAAAGCCAAAGGACAAAAAGGTGCTCTCGGGGGTGCCATACCAATAAGACTGATATTTCAACCCCATGGGAATATAAAACACATCCCCCGCCTCAAACTCCCGTGTTCCCCGCTCGGAAACAATCTTGCAGCGCCCCTTTTCCATGTATGCAATGTAGTGATAGGGCGCACCGCGGCTGTTGTCGGTGTAATGGTACCGATCGTAGGAAAATCGATGAAAACGAAAGGATTTGGAGAAAACTACATCATTCATCGGAGAATCGCCTCAAAAACAAAGAGAATTTTACCTTCTTTTCTATAGAATAACATATTTTCACCGATTTGTCAATGTGGTATAATAAAAGTAACAAAAAAGCACGGAGGAATCTGTTATGCAGAGCAAGAATATTGTGTTCACCGAGCGAGGCAAGGCGGCCCTGATTTCCGAGCCTGTGGTGGAGCTGAAGCCCAACGAGGTTCTCGTGGAGCTGGCCGTGTCAACCACCAGCAGCGGCACCGAGCGAGCCAATCTTTTGGGAAGCGACACCGTGGACTGGACGAAGCCCCCGAAGGAATCGCGCTTCCCCAAGCATCTGGGTTATTGCTCGGCGGGGACGGTGGTTGCGGTGGGCGAGGCGGTCACGCAATTCAAAATCGGGGACCGTGTGGCGGGGACCTTCGGACAATACCGCCAATATTGCCCCTATAAAGAAGAAAAACTGATCCATATTGATGATCTTCCCTTTGAAGAGGCGGCCACCTTTTTCATTTCCATCTTTCCTCTTGCGGCCATCCGCAAATGTGGGCTGGAGATCGGGGAAAGCGCTATTGTCATGGGGCAGGGTATTTTAGGTCAATTTGCCGTGGCGCTGCTGAAGGCGGCGGGAGCGGTGCCCGTGGTGGCAGTGGACCCCAATCCCGAAAAGCGGGAGCGGGCCAAGGTGTTCGGCGCCGATTATGCTTTCGATCCCTATGACCCCGACTTTGCCAAAAAGGTGAAGGAGGTCACCCACGGCGGTGCCAATGTGGGCATCGAGGTGACGGGGGTGGGTGCAGGCTTGAACGGAATTCTGGATTGCATGGCCCTCAAGGGGCGGGTTGCCCTTTTGGGCTGTACCCGTGTCAGCGATTTTACCGTGGACTTTTATCGCAAGGTGCACGGTCCCGGCATTACCCTTGTGGGGGCTCATACCAACGCCCGTCCGCGAGAGGATTCCTCTTCCGGCTGGTGGACCGAACGGGACGATATGCTGACCCTGAAAAAATTGACCCAATACGGACGCCTATCTCTTGCCTCCTTTGTGGAAGAGACCTCTTCTCCCGAGGACGCTCCCCGGGTGTTTCAGCGCCTTGCCGCCGAAAAAACCTTCCCCATCCATCAATTTGACTGGAGGCGTTTGAAATGAAACCTATCCGCATCGCCCAGATCGGCGTCAACACCCACAGCCACGGGCCTCAGATTTTTCATATGCTGAAAACGCACCCCCAATGCTTCGAGATTGCGGGCTATGTTCTTCCGGAAGGGGAACGGGAGCGTCTGCCCGAGAAGATGAAACACTTCGACGGTTATCCCGAGTTGACCTTGGAGCAGGTGCTGAACGATCCCACCATTGAGGCGGTCACCGTGGAAACCGATGAAATCTATCTGACAAAATATGCAAAATTGGCCGCCGAGGCGGGCAAGCATATCCATATGGAAAAGCCGGGCGGCGCCGATCTTGCGGATTTTGAAGCCCTTCTTGATACCGTTCGGGCAAAGGGCACGGTGTTCCATATGGGGTATATGTATCGCTACAATCCCACCATCCGCGATCTGATCCGTCGAGTGAAGGCAGGGGAACTGGGGGAAATTGTCAGCGTGGAGGCTCAGATGAGTTGTTATCATCCCCTGTGGGTACGTCAATGGCTGAAGGAGCTGCCGGGGGGAATGATGTTCTTCTTGGGATGTCATCTCACCGATCTGATTTTGCAGCTTCAGGGGCTTCCCCAACGTGTCATTCCCTTCAACAAAGCCACGGGATACGAGGGCATCACCGAATCCTGCGATTTCGGCATGGCGGTATTTGAATACAAAAACGGTGTATCCTTCGCCAAAACCACCGACATTGAACGGGGCGGCTTTCTGCGCCGCCAGCTGGTGGTGACGGGCACCGAGGGCACGGTGGAAATCCGTCCGCTGGAGGTGGGCCCGGAGGCGGGACAGTATTGCGAAAAGCGGGAGGTCACCGATTCCGCCTGGAGCGCCGACAGTCCCTTTGTCCGCTCCGAGGTGCAGGGGCGTTACGATTTGATGATGGAATCCTTCGCCTCCTATGTGCGGGGGGAACAGGAAAATCCCTATTCCCTTGATTATGAATTGGATCTTTATAAAACGATTTTGAAGACCTGTGAGGTTTAAGTTATGGAATTTAAAGACAAGGTAGCCATCTCCACCGGTGCCGCCTCGGGCATGGGACTTTGCTTTGCCGAAAATTGGGCGGCCTTGGGCGGAAACGTGGTCATGTGCGATGTCAACGAAGCCGCCTTGCGCGAAAAGGTGGCCGAGATCAATAAAAAAGGACAGGGAAAAGCCCTCGGCGTTCTTTGTGATGTGCGGGATTACGCGCAGGTTTGCGCCGCACGGGACAAGGCGGTGGAAGCCTTCGGCCGTATCGACCTTCTCTGCAATTTTGCGGGGGGAACCGCCGTGCGCATGCAGAAGGTGGATCGGCAAAAATATCCCGAATTCCCCGACGTGCCCATTGAGGTCTACGACTGGGGCATTGACGTGAATCTGAAAGGCCCCTTCTATTTTGCCCATGCGGTTTTGAAGCAGATGCGGGAGCAGCAGGGGGGACTGATCGTCAACATCGGCTCCATCACGGGGCAGGAGGGTGACGGCTACGGCATGGATTATCCCACCTCCAAGGCGGGCTTGATGTTCGGGCTGACCAAATCCATCGCCCGATTCGGCTCCAAATACGGCATCCGTTGCAACTGTGTGTCTCCGGGGCCCGTCATGACCCGCGCCGCCATGGCCAACATGAAAACCCTCTTGGGACGGGCGGCAGAGCCGCAGGAAATCATTGATCTGGTCCTGTTTTTGGCTTCGGACAAGGGGCAGTTTATCAACGGGGAAAATATTATGATCGACGGCGGCAGAAACGCCATGGGGAGGGGCTGAGAGATGAAACCTACCTTCTTGCAATACGAAAAGCCCCTTTTGACCGTCATGATTCAGACGCCCAACCCCGATCATGCCGTGCAACGGATTCGCAAGTCCCTTGCGGCGGGAGGAGACGCCTTCGGGCTTCAGATGGAATCCTTCCCCGCAGAATATCACAACGATGAGTTTTATCGCAGTCTCCTGGCCGAGATGCAGGGACGTCCCGTTTACGTGACCAATTATCGGAGCGGCAAAAACAAGGGGCGCACCGACGAGGATTTGGCGGAAGAGCTGCTCCATATGGCCGACCTGGGCGGAACGCTGTTTGATGTGATGAACGATTATTTTGATCCTACGCCCGGCGAATTCTCCGAAAATCCCGTGGCGGTGGAAAAGCAGAAAAAGCTCATCGCCGATCTGCACGCCAAGGGAGCGGAGGTGTTGATGTCCTGCCACGTGCTGAAGTTTATCTCCGCCGAAGAGGTGTTGAAAATTGCCCTCGCCCAGCAGGAACGGGGGGCGGATATCGTCAAGATCGTCACGGGGGCGGAAACCGAGGAGCAGCAGGTGGAGAATCTGCGCATCTGCCTGCTTCTGAAGGAAACGCTTTCGGTGCCCTTTCTCTTCCTCAGCGGCGGCAAGAGTCGGATTCTGCGCCGCATCGGCCCCAAGCTGGGCTGCTGCATGTATCTTTGTGTCTGCGAACACGATGCTCACACCACCCATGCCCAACCCCTTCTCGCTTCGGTGAAGGCGTTGCGGGACGAGATGGGACTGTAAAGGAGAAAAAACATGAAAGCAATTTTGGTAAACGATGATCGATCCCTTCGCTGGGTCAATGTGCCCGATCCCGTCTGCGGTCCCAAGGACTGCCTGGTGAAGATCGAGGCGGCGGCGCTGAACCGTGCCGACCTGATGCAACGAGAAGGGGATTATCCTCCTCCGCCCGGATGCCCCGAATGGATGGGACTGGAAATTGCGGGCACCATCATCGGGATGGGCGAAGAAGCCGCCAAGAAATCTTCCCGAAAGATCGGTGATAAGGTCTGCGCCCTGTTGGGGGGCGGCGGCTATGCCCAATATGCAAACATAAAATACGATATGCTCATGCCCATCCCCGAAAACTGCTCGGTTGTGGAGGCGGCGGCCATCCCCGAAGCCTTTGCCACCGCCTACCTGAACCTCTTTTGGGAGGGCGGGCTGAAGGAAGGAGATACCCTTCTGATGAACGCAGGGGCCAGCGGCCTTGCCAGCGTGGTCATCCCCATGGCCAAGGCCTTTGGCGCACGGGTCATTACCACCGTTTTGTCCGATGAAATCGCCGCATCCATCGCCCACCTCAAGGCCGATGTGGTGGTCAACACCTCCAAGGAAAACATTGCAGACGTACTGAAACAACAGTTGGAAGAAGGACATCCCGTGGATGTGGCCATCGACTGTCTGGGCGGGGAAATCATGGGCAAGTGCATCCACTATCTCCGTCACGGGGCACGGTGGATCATGATTGCCGCTTTGGCGGGCACCAAAACCGAAATCGATCTGAAAAATATCTATGTCCGCAACGTGCGCATCATCGGCTCTACCCTTCGCTCCCGCCCCCCCGAGGTCAAGGCACAGCTTTTGGCGGAATTGGTGGAAAAGGTGTGGCCCAAGGTCTCCTCGGGGGAGGTCAAGCCCACCATTTACAAGGTTCTGCCCATCCAAGAGGCCGAGGCCGCCCATGACATCCTCTACCGTGGCGAAAACGTGGGCAAGGTTGTCTTGACCGTCGATTAATCGGCTCTGTTTCTTCGCAAAACACGGCTTGCATTCCTTTGATAACAATATGCACAACCCCCCTCGGTTGCAACCGAGGGGGGGGTTGTTGTAAAGAATCTTTCGTGTAGGGGAAACGCTTCTCTGCCCTTGCCATTTTGCAAGCACGGTTTTGTTTCCCGTCTTTCCGTGGCAGGCTTATTCTTCCAGGGTCGCGGCGGTCAGCGCGGCCTTCAGCGCGGCGACGGGCAGGTCGGTGATCAGATACCGTTTGCGGTCCAGGGGGAGAAGAACTCCTTTTTGCGTCGATTGCAACGCAAGCGCGGGAGCGGCGAAGGATTCCAGATAGCTCACCGATGCACCGTTGAGGGCGACGGTCGCCTTGCCTTGTCCCTTGTTATGCCACAATGCGACACAGGACTTCCCCTTCCGCTCAAAATAAAAGGCCGTTGCGTCGGGAGATCCTCCAAAGGCATCGGGAATCTGCTCCCAGCGGACCAATTCCAATTCCCCGGTCTCGTCAAGGAGGAGGGTATGCTCTTTATGAGGATCTTTCAGGGATTCTTTTTGCTCGGGCGTAAGGAAATCGGTGGCACGGGCCTCCTCCCAGCGACGCAGGGTTTCCAACAGATCATCGGCTCGGGGGTGCTCCTTGAGCCGATGGACGGAGGCCATAAATGCGCCGGGGCAATCCCAAGCTGCCGCCATGGCGGTACCGTATTCCAAAATATCTGCCCGCTGATCCTCCTTGCAGGACCACCAACCAAAGTTCAAGCGGGTGAAATCCTGCTGCATGCGGGGTGCTTCTTTTGCGGGATGCTCTGCGATCATGGCTTTGAATTCCTCTGCGGGCCATACGTCAAAGGCATTGCCTCCGCTGAGCATATGCCATGAAAAGTGGGATTTTGCCGCCCCCTCGCAGAAAATCGGCGGGGGATTCAATTTCCGATAGACCTTCCATTGGGCAAGGGACACGTTGATTTCAAAGGGTGAATTCACCCCCTCCGAGCCGTCGAAATAGATGAATTCAAAGCCTGCGTTGTACAGATTTGCAATTCCCTCTGCAAGCTCGTCCTGCAAAGAGGTGCGCTGATCCACGTAGGCACCGAAGGCGCCGAATTCGCTGATGTCCAGAATTCCGCCGATGGTTCCCCTCTCGTGGGCACGGGGAAGGGTGCCGTTGTATCCCCGTTGACAGCCCAAAAAGCGGTAGGGCGGCTCGGTTGTGTAAGATTCATATTGGATCAGCTCTCCCATGAACCGAAGCACCCGTGCTTTTTCGAATTCGGGGCAATCTGTGGGGTTTTCCTCCACAAAAAGGGTGGTGTCTTCCGGGGAAAGATCCTGCGCCAGCGTAAAATGTCGGGTCAGATTGATCCGATGGTCGGCCTTGGGGGTAAGGTATCGGCTATCCATGCCCACATAGGTGTGAAGCACATGAAGCCCCGGGATAATGCCCGCCTGCTTGATTTTTTTCAGCATCACCACCAAATCCTCCCGTCCGTTGGGATAGGAGGGGAGGAATCGGTCATATTCGCCCAGCTTCCGCCCCCCGTTCAGAAGGGAGGAATAGTAGAGGCTCATGAAGCGAAAACCGCCTTTGCGGGCATAGGCGATATGCTCGTCCACCGTATTGGGGTTGACGTCTCCGGCCCAATAATAAGAACGGTTGATGAGAGGAGAACGGCGGCTTTGCACGCCTCGGGGGAGGTCATAGTCGATCTCCAGTCCGTCAATGACATCCAAAAGATCCTTGGGGTCTGCCACAATCAGGGCAACACCGCCCTGCTTCAGCCCCGTCTCCCGCAGGGTTTCCCCGTAAAGAACCTTGCATCCGCGGCGATCCTCTTCACCGACGCATGGGGTCGGACAGGTTGACAGCACATTCACCGCCACGGTCTGGTCCCATAACACATTCAGCCATTCCCCGAACCGATCTCGGGGAATCAGAGGCAGCTGTACCAGCCGAAAGGCCGCAACGGGAGGCAGCATGGGAGACACTCCCAGCCCAAAGGCCTTGGGGCCCGCCAAAAAATCCACCGGGGTGAAGACCATATATGAAGGCTTGACCGTCACCTCTACCACCGCCTCAAGGGCGATCTGCTCAAAGCCCACAATCAATCGCCCGCCCTCATACCGAATACGGTTTGCGGCATAGGTGGTGCGCTTGTGGGGATGGGCAAGCTTAAGCTCGTTGTTGTAGGGTCGATCCTCGGTTAGGGTGAAAAAGGGCAAGGGATCGTCACGAAAAAGGCATTCGGTTCCCCATTTTTTCAAAACCAGACTTTCCGCCATGCCAAAGGAAGAAAGAGTTAGGCGAAAGGCTTGGTTTTCCAGCACAACAGAATCCATAGGGCAATCCTTTCCGAACCGAGGCACACTCGGCTCCGCACGGGATGGAAAATATGTTTGTTCTCTTCACAGATACCACATTTTGAGCGAAAAGTCAAGACAAAGGAAATATTATTTAAAATAATTTCAAATATCTCTGCCCTCGCAGGCAGACGGGAACTTCAGAGGGGAGGTCGGGGAGAGTATATTCTTTTATCGACAAACCCTAAACAGAAATTTTTATCGCCGCCGCACTACGGTGGTGCGGCAGTTCCCCGTTCCCTTTCTGTGACGGGAAGGAGACGGCGAGGACTGAGGGCGAGCTTTTCAAGGGGGCGCTAAAAGAAAGGCAATCTCGGACGAGGCACATTGCTCTTTTATCCATTGTTTGAGAGCTGCGCGTGAAATAAAAACCTGTTTTCCCCTTACTTACTCTCTATGAGAGGGTCGGAGACCTAAAGGCCGATCCTCTGTAATTGAGCCACAACCATATAAAACCTCCTCCGACGGATGAAATCCGTCGGGGCTGAAACTTTTTCTTTACTTTCTTCTTCTGAAAAAAAAGAAAGAATACCTTTTTTATTAACTTTGTCGACAAACTGCGCGCCTCCCGTAAAGCGGGAGGCGCGGTGTATTATATGTGTCGTTTTGCAGGGAAATCAGCCGTTGAGCCAAGGGAACCACTCGGGGTTGATGAGAAAGACGGTGGCGGCGGCCATGATGGCCAGCAGGAGGGCAATAATTGCCGCATCTGCCCAGCGACTCCGCCGTTTTTTGGTGCGACGGGGCTCTGCGGGCTGCGCGGGAATCGGTTCGGGCTCTGCCTCGGGGACAGGCTCCTCGGCGGGGGCGGCAGGCTCCTCGGCAGGAGCGGGGGTGGGAGCGGGAATTTCCACAGGCTTGTGGGGCTTGGGGTTGCGGATCACCTCATCCAGAGGGATGCCGTACACCTTGGCCAGACGGTTCATCTGATCCAGAGAGGGGGAGGTTTTTGCACACTCCCACTCGCAGATAATTTCGGGGGTCACGCCCAGCGCCTCTGCCAGAGCCTCAACGGTCATGCGGCGTTCCATGCGCAGGGTGAAAAGATTGCGTGCAAATTCGATCGGATTCATGATGCTTGTGTTCCTTTGTTTCAATATGAATTATCCCACGGCGCCCACACGAAGGGTGGAGACGAAGGAGAAGTAGCCGCTTTCGGCGCTGTTTTTCAGGGTGGTGGCATACTGCCCGGGAGCCTGATCGGTGTCCTCGGGGATGTCCTCATAATAAATGACGATAAGATCCTCCTTGACCTCGAAGGAGAGAAGCTTGTATTTCTGATCCTGAGCGGGAGCGGGCATGAAGGTCTGGGTTTCCTTGTTGAACATGCGGATATCCTCGGGCACAAAGGTAGCGCCGGGATAATACCGTGCCGCCTTTTTCATCGCATCCTCCCGCGTCAGAGTTGCGGCGGAAGCATCCCCGTCCACGGCACCGTTGAGGGCATAAATCGACGCCCAAAGGGAAGCGGAAGAGAGATCGGCGGTACTGTCAAACACGCCGTAGCAATAGGGCACATAATGCTCAAAGAGATATTGGGCCAGCGTTTCCTGCTCTGTGGGGGTCAGATCGGCGATGGGCGTGGTTTTCACGTCCCGATCGGTAAGGTCGGGGTCGGGATCCACCGATCCCCGTGCAAGGGTGTGATTCACCGAAAGATCCTTGGAGGAAACCGTCCCGTTGCTGTTGGTCCAGGAGGCAGTCACGGTGAAGGTATATTCTCCGTCGGCAAGGGTGAGATGGGAAATGTCAAGCACCAGCTCGGCTCGGCTGTTTTTCGCCACCGTCTTTTTGGCAAGCTGACCGGTTCCCGCCGTGCTTCCCTTGGCGGTGATCACAAAAATGCCGCCCACGGAAACATCCAGGGTGCTGGCGTTGTTCAGCACGCATTTGATCTGCCCCTGACTGTCTCCGTCGGCAGGGGACGCCAGCGACAGGAAGGGAGCGGGGTCATAGGGCTCTTCGGGGGGATTGCTCTCCTCCGTCGGCTCGACGGTGCATGCGGCGAGGATCAGCAGAAGCGCCGCCACCAAAAGCAGAGCAAAAAATGACTTTTTCATAAAATCATCCTTTCGGAACAGGGGAAGGTTGTGTGTACAACTCTATTATACCTCATTTTTTTGAAAATGTCAACGGAAATTTTGCGAGAATCTTGTATATTTTTTTCCGGAAGGGACAAACTGTAGGCGGAAAGACTGATTTTCCGATTTTTTTAACAAACGGAGGAACTGAAAATGTCACTTCTCGACAAGCTTGCAATCCTTCTGGTCACCGTGGGTGCGCTGAACTGGGGGAGCATCGGTCTGTTCGGATTCGACATCGTGTCCTGGCTCTTCGGGGGCTCCGACGCCCTGCTGACCCGCATCGTATTCACCCTGGTGGGCATCGCGGGCGTGTGGGCCATCTCGTTGCTCTTTCGCCCCATGGGAGACGAAATCTCCGATACCCTGGACTGATCGCACCAAACGACGAAAAGACCTTATTTTTCAGGAAGAAAAATAAGGTCTTTTTCTGTATTCTTATGAGCATAAAAGATCAGTCACTTGATTCCCAAGGCATTTTTGAAGAAATCCATTTTCGCGGTCACGATGTCTGCCGTTGCGCCCTCCTCTATTAAAAATATTCTGTACGGAAAAAGCAAAAATCCGGGGATCGTGACCCTGAAAATGCTTTGCGACGGCTTCGGCATTTCGCTGATTGAATTTTTTGATACCGATGAATTCAAGGCCTTGGAGCAGGAGATCAAATGAAAAGCGGGCACAAAAGGGGTTGACAAATCGGGGGCGGACATGGTATAATATAAAAAATGGGTTGGAAAGGACGATTGTTATGAAACGCATCTTTGCACTGCTTCTTTGTTGTGTGCTGGCCCTGTCCTGCGTCGCCTGCGGCGAGGGTGAGAGCGGGGAAAATGCCTCGGTGCAGGGCTCCGAATCCACGGAGCAAACCACCTCCACCGACAGCGCAACCTCCGAGACGGAAACAAGTACAAACACCGATACCGACACCGATACGGAAAAAAACACCACCTCCTCCGTCACGGAAACGGTGACGTGGGACGATTATGTGTTTGATACAAGCATAGAACACAAATTTTTCGCCACCGATATTCGAGGGCACAGCCTTGTGGTCTTCGATCTGAACAAAACCGACGGGAATTTGGATCTGCTGACAGGACGCAGCTGCGTTGTTTGGGCGTGGAGCTCGGACTATGACACTAAGTGCACCATCAAACCAAGCGCGGGAATCGATGCGGCAAAATACCGCTATTCCCCCTATTACGGCAAGGACGTGGTCATTGCCAGCTCCTCCAACGGATGGGCGGGCGTGATCGACTACGAAGCAAAATCCCTCATTTGGGAATACAAGGTGGGCGACGGCCCCCATTCCATTGAAATGATGCCCAACGGAGACGTGGTGGTTGCCTGCTCGGGCAACGGAAGCACCCCGGGGAAGCTGGCATATATTCCTCTTTCCTCCGGGGCAAAAACCCCCTCCTGCGAGGTTCCCTCCCCTTCCTCCCACGGCGTCATGTGGGATCCGAAAAACGAATGCCTGTGGGTGATGGAAAATGCGGAAATCGCCTGCTTCAAGGTGGTTGGCGCAGGGACGCGGGAAGCAACGCTGGAACGTATCAAGGAATCCTGTGTCTCCCTTGCGGGGAAGGACTCCGGCGGACATGTGATCTCCCCCGTTCTGGGGCAGCCGGGGAAATATTGGATCGGCGCAGGGGGCGGCTTGTGGCAATTCGACACGGAGACAAGAACCGTCACCAAATCCTATGAAAATGCGGCAGCCCTTTCCATTCGCCATCTGAAGGGCGTTGCAAGCTTTGCCGACGGCACGGTGATCCAGACCTCGGCGGGCTTGGGAGGAAACACCTCCTACGACTGGTCCAGCAAGGCCCTGCGGATTCTCCTGTTCAAGAAAAATGACGACGGAACCTCCCGCCCCATCATCAAAGAGGTCCCCTTCAAAACCCGCGAGTTCTACAAGGTCTTCCCCTTCACAAAGGATTATCAATAACGCAAACGCTCCCGACCTCACGGTCGGGAGCGTTGTCTATCGAAAAAGTTAAGGAAGAAATATGTGCTTTCTTTTTCCTCCGAAAAAAGAAAGTACTCCACCCCATTCTCACGTTGCACTTTACTCGGGGGTGGTCAGGCGTTTTTGGTCAGCCTTTCATAGCCCTCCCGCACGGCGATGGCGCCCTCGCGGACGTAACCAACATCGTTGCCCGCAAAGAGGATGGTGGCGCCCAAATCCACCCAATACTGCAAAAAGTCCTCGTTGAATCCGGTAGAAACCCCAAAAGGCTTGCCGAATTCCTTCAACACCGCGGCAATTT
>JAGAOU010000014.1 GCA_017623595.1 Clostridia bacterium | reverse complement strand
TGGGGCAGTCTGGAATTCAATTATGAATCGGGGCTGGTCAAAACCTGGAATCCGAACACGCTGAAATATGAAATCACCCCGCAGGCAGGGGTATCGCCCGCTTGGACACCCGTCACCGCAGGGGGCGATCAAATCACCGTAATCAATCATTCAAACACCGCCATCAACGCCTCTGTTTCCTACACGAAAAACGCACAAAACGGCGTGGACGGCACTGTGCAAAACGGCACTCTCCGATTGCCCACCGCCGTTGGAACGGATATCGACAATCCTCCCACCGCCACCGCAACCCTCACCCTCAGTACGCAAAATCTTCCTGAGTCCTTCACCGAAGGGGCAACCAATGTCACCGTCGGGTCGGTAATCGTCACCATTACGCAGGATTCGGAAAGTTCCGACACGGGAAATTCGCAGACACCGGGCGGAAATGCTCCCTCCCAAACTCCCGAATCCCTTGCAAACACTACCGTAGCCGCCCAATCTCTCAGCGGAAGCGGCACGGAAGCATCGCCCTATCTCATCAACAACGGCGCAGATCTGCTCTACCTTTCGCAGCACTTGGATTTGGCAAACGAAAGTAGCGGAAAACACTACCAACTGAACGCAGACATCAACGTAACCGCAGACACATGGACACCCATCAAGGGCTTTGCGGGCATCTTCGACGGAAACGGCCACACGGTTTCGGGCGGGTTGCATGCAACCGATTCCTTATATGCCGGAGTTTTTTCTGATTTGAAAGGCACGGTAAAAGATCTTACTGTTTCCGCTGCAGTTTCCACCACGCACACAAGCAATATCTGCCTTGGTGGAATAGTCGGTTTTCTGGATGAAAACGGCAGCATCGAAAATTGCACCTTCTCAGGAACGCTTCAGAAGGTTGACGGTGTGCTCAACAAGCAAATCAGTGTCGGTGGCATCGTCGGAAAAAGCTTTGGAACAATCAGCGGGTGCACCAATAACGGAACTGTTTACGGCGCAGACGCAACTGTTTCCGAGAGTAAGTATGTCAGCGCATTTACCGGCGGTATCGTAGGTTGGTCTGTGTCGGGCTCGGTGTACGGTTGTACCCACAGCGGCACATTGACGGAAGGCGACAGAACAGGGCTTGACGCTTTTGAAAATGCAGTGTTTTATACGGGACGCATCGCAGGACTTGCCGACAGCAATGCTCAAATCTGCGCCTGCAACACCGCAACCGCCGACGCCTCCTTCCCCCTGATCGGCAACGGCTCCACCACCCCCTGCCCCCACTCTTAACAAAAAGATATCACCGTCGAGAACATAATGCCTCGGCGGTGAATTTTTTTTTGGAAGGTTACGGTTGTTTGCGGTATTCGGAGGGCGTACTGCCCATGTAGTTGCGAAAGAAGACGGTGAAGTAATTTTGCGAGGAAAAGTTCATTTTTTCTGCGATCTCGGCAATAGTATGGTTTTGAGTCAGAAGATGAGCGGCGTGGCGAGCACGCATTTGGTTGAAATAGGTTTTTGGACTGATGCCCGCATAGGTTTTAAAAAGAAGCTTCAAATAACTGACGCTGATGTTATGAATACGGGCAAAATCGGTGAGTGTCAGATTTTCACAGACCCGATCGGTCATACTGGAAACAATTCGGTGATATTCAGAGGCACCCACAGAGCTGGCAAGATCCCGATTGGGGGTCTTTTGGCTGAGACGGATCAGAAATGCCGCCAGATGATCCGCCACTTCTTGTCCTGTATAATAGGTACCGTTACCTTGAACAAAGTTCATGATTCCTCGGCAAAGATCTGTGTATTCCGCTTTTTCTTCGGCTTTTAGGGTGAATACGCCGTCCTTCAACTCTTCGGGCAGGGAACCTGCGGTTTTGAAGGACATAATAATCCCCTTTTGCCGTTCTCCTTCTGCGCTGCGAATGCGATGAAACTCCAAAGGAGCATGGAGAATCAGTTGATTTTCCTTGACCAGATAAATGTTTTCGTCTTCAACCGATTCCACAGAGCCCTCGGAGACAAACACGATTTCCCAGAAATCATGACTTTCGCCGTGAAAGACAAATTCGCCGTCCCAGTTGAATCGGAATGCGGTGAAGAATCCCGTAACAGTGAAGTCCCGCTCGACGGGGCGGATTTTTAACGTTGGCTTTATGGCAATCACCTTCTGTCTGAAATCGTAAAAAAAGGATTTTTCTTTTCTTGTTTTACGCTTTTTATTCCTGTTTAAGGTGATTATAGCACAAAAAGAGATTTCTGTCAAGGCGATTTTCCCGAAAAAACAGATCGGATTGAAAAAAATCTTGAAAAAACCGAAATTTTTCTTGTATTTTCGACAGAAGTATGCTATAATAGAAAGGTAGAACACACATCATCCGTTTTTTTGAGGGATTGTTATGAAACGTTTTCTTTTGATTGCCGCGGCGCTGGCCGTTGTTATTGCGACCGTGCTGCTTCTCCCCGGGCTTTTTGATACCGGCGGAGACGTTCCCACACCACCCGTCGATCTTCCCCCCGAACAAGAGCCCGAGAAGGTGGAAGTCTATGACCTGCATCTGACCGAGGTGATGCCCGACAACAAAACGCTCTGCATGGGGCATAACCTTGATTGGGTGGAGCTGTACAATCGGGAGGACACCGAGGTGTCTTTGGACGGATATTTTCTGACCGATACGCCGAACCTGCCCGAAATGCTGTCTCTTGCGGGACTTCGCATTCCCGCCGACGGATATTTGGCGGTGTCATTGGAGGATTCCGCAGCGTTCCACCTTTCCTCCAAGGGGGAAACGGTGTATCTGACCTGCAACGGAGAGATTATTGATCAACTTGCATTTCCTCTGACGGAGGATGGGGAATCCTATTCACCAGAGGGAGTCTGTCCGTATCCAACCCCCGGTTTTGCGAATACGGAGGAGGGACACCTTGCCTATCTGGAAGGGCTGACATTGCCTGATCTGATCCTCAGTGAGATTGTTTCCTCCAACGGGTCTCTGTTGCCCGTGGATGGGGAATTTTACGATCTGGTGGAAGTGTTTAACCGATCGGACGCGCCCTTAAATCTTGGGGAATACACGCTTTCCGACAAACGAAGCGAGCCGACCCGATATACCTTCCCTGCCGTTACTCTGGCGCCGGGAGAGTGTTATGTGGTATATTGCTCGGGCGTGAACTCCTTGGGTGAAAACCATGCATCCTTTAAAATCAGCTCCTCGGGAGAACGGATCTATCTTTCCAAGGGCGGCGTATTTACCGACGTTCTGACCATTCCCGCAGATCTGGAACGGGACAAGAGCTACGGAAGAACCGAAAAACAATTGCTGTATTATGACGTACCCACCCTCGGCGCCGTCAATGGGGAAGGTTATCGGGCAGGGCTTGCCGTCCCCACGGCAAATCTGCCCTCCGGAATTTACGGAGAGCCTATCTCCTTATCGCTGCAGGGTGCAGGCACTGTTTATTATACTCTGGACGGCAGTCGTCCCACCTTGGAATCTGCCGTTTATACCGAACCGATTTTCATTGAAGGGGTTGTAACGGTTCGCACCTTCTGTGTCGAGGGCACCCGAAGCAGCGCCCCGGCCGCCTATACCTATATCATCGGCGGCACCCATGATCTTCCCATTGTTTCGGTATCCCTGCCTCAGGACCGTCTGACGGGGGAGGAAGCGGGGATTCTGAATCACATCGACGTGACCTATGAATACGATGGAATTGTAACGCTGATTGAAAACGGAGAGGAGAGGTTCTCCGTGCCCGTGGGGTTCCGTCTCCACGGAAACGGAAGCCGCACCGCTCCCAAACAGAATTTTCAGTTGCGCTTCCGTTCCGAATACGGTGCGGGCAAGCTGAAATACCCCCTATTCGAGGATCGTCCCTTTGAGGAATATGACTCTTTACTTCTGAAAGGCGGCAGTGAGGACTGGAATCAAGCTGTCATGCGGGATGAACTCTGCACCGGCCTTGTGGACGGGACCACCGCTTTGGCGGCCCAGGCAATCAAGCCGGTAGTGCTTTATCTGGGCGGCGAATACTGGGGAATTTATTATCTGAGAGAGCGGTTTAACGACGATTACGTTGCTGATCATTTGGGCGTATCCCCCGAATCGGTGGATATTCTCTATTCCTCGGGGGCATATCGTCAGACCGGTTCGGATAAGCTGTTCAAGGAAATTCGCAATTATGTCAGCACAAACGATATGTCTACCTCCGAAAATTATGCATGGCTCTGTGAACGCATCGACGCCACAAGTTTGATGGACTGGTATATTTGCCGCTCCTATTTCGGCGACAAGGATACGGCCAACATCCGCCGCTATCGCTCCTCGGAGGGAGACGGCAAATGGCGTTGGATGTTCTTTGACCTGGACTGGGCCTTTTATCACACCACCGACGCACCCTTGACCAGCATTTCCACCTCGGGCGGAGATCATCTGATCTTCCGTGCTTTGGTTGCATCCGAAGAAGGCAAAGATGCCTTTTTGAAGCGGTATGCGGAATTGATGAATTCCTTCCTTAACGAACAAACCATTCTTGCTGCCATCGACACTCTGGCAGGCACCATTGAATCAGAGATTCCTCGGGATCGGGAGCGCTGGGGCAGAAGTGTGGAGGGCTGGAATTCCGCCGTGGAGCGTCTTCGCCGATATGTACGGGACGGGGCACGGACCAAGCGGGTTCTGGAGGATCTGCAGAGCTATTTTGCCCTCACGGAGGAACAGATGCAGACCTATTTCGGTCAAGTAACGATTTCCGAATAAAAAACACGATAATATCAATAAAAATCATTAAAATTACATTGCTGAAATAAACCGTTTCGGTTTTGATTTTCGCATTGCTTTGAAAGGAAGGTGTTTCGATTGAACAATCCGCGGATTACATATATCAAAAACATTCTTCTGCCTTGCGTTATCTTTTCCATGGTCACGGGTGTTGCCACCGGGAGCTTGATTTTCGGCTTCAAAGTGGCGGCAAATCAGATTATCGAGGTGTCGGAAAAAATCTACACCTTTGTTCGGGCGAATCCTCAATGGCTTCCTTTGTTGCTTTTGGGGGCGGCGGTCTTGGGTGCACTTGCGGCGTGGATTCTCTATTGGGAGCCCAATTGCCGCGGCGGCGGTATTCCCACCGCCATAGCACAACTGCGGGGACTTTTGTCCTTTCGCTGGCTTCGCAGTCTGATTCTTGTTTTTGTTTCCTCCATGCTGACCTATCTGTGCGGAATCCCTTTGGGCAATGAAGGGCCCAGCGTGCAGATGGGAACCGCCGTAGGGCGTGGCGCAGTGCGGATTTTCGGACGAAAGAATCTTGCATGGGATCGCTATATTATGACAGGTGGCGCTTGCGCCGGATTTGCCACCGCAACGGGGGCACCTCTGACAGGCATTCTCTTCGCCTTTGAGGAGGCGCATCGCCGCTTTTCCCCCATGTTGTTCATGGTTTCCGCTTCCACCGTAATCTTCGGATCTGCCACGGGAGAGGCTCTGTGTCAGTGGACGGGAATGGACGGAAGGTTGTTTTCCTTCACGGTGGATGCAGTTTTGCCGCTATCCTCTCTTTGGGCACCCCTTTTGGTGGGGTTGCTCTGCGGTGGCGTTGCCATTGCGTTTACAAGGGTGTACCGCGCAGTATGGGATCTTGTCAAAAAACTGGGACGGAGGATTCCTTATCGGCTGATGACCTTCTCCGTCTTTGTTCTTATTGCTCTGATCGGATTCTTTTATCGGGATGCCCAAGGCTCCGGCCATGAGATTATCCATCATCTTCTGGAGGGGCAAGGCGTTTGGTACCTTCTTCTGATCTGCTTTGTCCTGCGGGCCGTCCTTCTCATCGTCGCCAATAATATCGGTGTGACGGGGGGATTGTTCGTGCCTTCCCTGGCCTTCGGCGCCATCCTCGGATTTGTTTGTGCAAAAGGGTTGGTGACACTCGGCCTTTTGGGCGAGGAGTATACCGTGATTCTCACCACCGTGGGCATGGCCTCCTTCCTGGGTGCCTCCTCCCGCATTCCCCTTACCGCCGTGGCCTTTGCCGTGGAAGCCCTCTGCGGACTTTCCAATATTCTTCCCGTGGCCGTGGGCGTCACCTTTGCCTATCTCGTGATTGAAGTGGTGGGTATCGAAGGCTTCAGCGAAACGGTCATCGCAGGCCGCGTGGAGAGAGAACGGAAGGGAAAAACACCGCAAATCGTAGAAACCGATGTGGTCGTACAACCGGGAGCCTTTGTGGTTGGCAAGGAAGTGCGAAACATTCTGTGGCCTCCCTCCTGCGTGATTCTTTCGGTTTATCGCAACCCCGATCGAAAGGACCGTCACTTCGGCGGCATGGATGTGGGAGATACCCTTCACGTTCATTACACCACCTATGACCCCATCGCCACCATGGAAAGTCTGGAGCACCTCGTCGGTCCCCAACCGAAACAAGAATAACAAGAAACAACAATAAGAGACCGCATCTCACGATGCGGTCTCTTATTATGGAGATTTACTTCAATTTGAAATACAGCTTGGGGGCGTCGAGGCCCTCGATAGCCCCTTCCACCCGCTTGATTTCCTGATGCAAAATTCCTTTACGATGTAACGCATACAGAATGTCATAGGTAAGCATTGCACGAGGACAGCAGTCGGCAGGATCGAAAAACGTTTGGACAAGCTTTGTCAGATCGGAATAAGGATGCACTTGCTTCAGAGTCTCAACAACGGCTTCATATGCTTTTGCACGCACCTGTGCGGTGATGGGGGCTACGGTTGCGGGGGGATTTTTATAGGGAACCACAGTATAGCGATCTGCAAAAACCTCTCCGGCGCAATTGGCAGGAATCTCCTTCACCTCTCCGCAATCCTTCGGCATTGCCAAGGCGGCGCTGGAAAGGTAGGCGCCGTGTGCCGCAAAGGCAACCGTCATGGGATAGTTGATCCGAGACCAAACGATGCGGTCAGGATGGGATAGAGTGAGAATCAGTCCCACAATTTCGCTGGGCATTTCGCAAAAGGCATCGGTGATGGCTTCCACGGGAGCAGATCCGCAGTCCAGATTCCGCTGAATCAATTGACACATCACATCGCTCATATGAACAGTCGATCCGTCGGACAGCTTCTGATAACGAGGATTATCGTCCACCACCTTGGAGGGCATGGGATACCCTTCCGCCATGAGACGCTCCGCCAAACGACTGTATTCTTCGGTGCGTCCTTTACCAAACCCCGCCGTACCGTTGGCCACATAGGCAAGGTCAGGCACGCCTTCTTTGAATCCGACGAAGGGATGAGCCCACAGGTCTCCGCCCCCGGATTTGGAACGGCTGTGAATAATTCCGATGGTGCCGGGCAATTTCGAGGCTTCGGTCATCGCAACCAGACGGTCGGTATCCCCCGTCAGCTTGGTATAATAGAGCTTCCCTTTGTGAATCGTGGCAAGCCCCGTATAATAGCCACCCGCAAGCCCCTCCTGGCGACGTATCATTTCAATCAGAATCGGTGCGGCGGGACGAGAGCCCACATAACCTGCAATGTTGCACATAATAACACCCTTTCTAAAAAACAAGGCACCCTCCGAAGAAGGTGCCGAATCGATCAGAACTGCAGTTTCGAATAGCCGTGACTGTTGACCAGAGCATCTATCTTCTTGCCCTCTTTACAGATGGGACATTCGTGGGAAGGATAGCTGGCGTAGTCACCCAGGTCCTTGGGATTGAATACCGCACAGACAGGGTATCCTGCGCATTCTTCCACCGTTGCAAAGATTGCGGCAATGCCCGAAACACGACCGCTGTAATACTTGATGGCTTCAACGGCAGCCTGAGCAGTATAGCCTGTTGTTACCGATGCGGCAAGAACCAGAACATTTTTTCCTGCCACCATGGGAACCAAATTGTCACGCAGGAACAGCTGGCTGCCCGTAGTATGCTCGGGGGTGACCACATAAATGGTCTGGTGAGCGTTCATGTTTGCGAAATCTTCCTTGGTTAATTCATGGGCAAGGCAGGTACCGATGACTTCGGTTCCGTCAAGGCAGAGAATTGTGTCCACAATCGTGCTTTGATTGTAGTGGGCAACGATCTCCCGTGCCACGGCCTGAGCTTCGGAAAGACGGGTTTTCTGGGTTGACACGTCAATATAATAATTGATGTGACTGTGGCTGGTTGCAAAGTGCCCCTTCGTCACTCTCAGAAACAGATTGCGATTTTTGGTACGGATCTTAAAGGTATTTTTATCAGGCATGTGCGTAAACCCCTTTTTTTTCATTATACCACATCTTTGTCCATCTGTCAAGAGGGAAATCGTGTTTTCGTGGCGAATGATGAATGTAAAGAAAATGCAAACTTATGGAAAGGCCTCTTGACAATGTAACAATGTTATGCTATAATGCTCTTGACATCGTAACAATGTTACATAGAAAAAGGAGGAAGGTCATGGAGGAACATCTGATCTCCAAAAAAGAGCTTCTGCAACAGTACGGAATCTCCTACGGTGCACTGTACCGTTGGAAGCGGAAGGGGCTGATCCCCGAAGAATGGTTCATCAAAAAGTCCACGGTTACGGGGCAGGAAACCTTTTTTGACCGCAAGACCATCTGCGAACGCATCGATCTGATCATCGCCCAAAAGGAAGATCTCGCCTTGGACGATCTTGCCTCAAAGCTTGCTCCCTCGCAAACGGCGGAAAAGCTGGTCATTGTTACTCCCGGCGGAACCCGAACCTATGCCGTTGAGGATCTGAAAGGAATCTTTTGGGAGGACAATGCGGGAAATCGAAAAAACATCACAGAATCAATTCTTGCGCTACAAACGCAAGCACAACGGGAGGAATAATTATGGATATGAAAATTGCAGGCTCCGGCGTACTCAACGGAGGCGAGTATGATGCTATTTCCATCAGCGGTTCGGCGAAAATAACCGGTGACATCCGCTGTGCGGAATTCAAATGTGCAGGAGCGGTTAAGGCCAACGGAGATCTTCACAGTACGGGAGATATTCGGGTTTCCGGATCCTTTTCCTGCGACGGAACGCTTATTGCCGACGGTGTTCTGAAGGTAGCGGGCAGCTGCCATACGGAACAAAAAATCAAAGGCAAAGAGATCCGCATTGCAGGTGCCCTCACCACAAGGGGAAACATCACAGGGGAAATCATTCGCTCTTCGGGTTCGATTCGCACCGACGGTGACGTGGAAGGAGAAGAGATCGTTCTGACGGGCGGCGCAAAAATCGGAGGGACCCTGAACGGGGAACAAGTCTCTTTGTATCCCGACGGTGACGGCGGTATTATGCAGATTCCCACCATCGGCGGCACCACCATTGAGGTGCAGGGCAAGGGGCCAAAATCCTTCTTCCAAAAGTTGTTTTACGGAAAAAAGTGCAACACATTGCGGGCAGAACTTATCGAAGGCGATACCGTGAAACTGCAGGACACCCAATGCGACATCGTGCGTGGTACCAACATTACCGTAGGCCCCAACTGCAAAATCCGTCGCATCGAATACGCCGAAACTCTCACCGTTGACGCCGAGTCTCAGGTGGAAGAGCAGGCAAAACTGTAATCAAACCAAACAGAATTCTAAAGATAGAGGAAGCAACCGCGGTTGCTTCCTCTTTATTTTGTTAAGAGTGGGGGCAGGGGGTGGTGGAGCCGTTGCCGATCAGGGGGAAGGAGGCGTCGGCGGTTGCGGTGTTGCAGACACAGATCTGAGCATTGCTGTCGGCAAGTCCTGCGATGCGTCCTGTATAAAACGCTGCATTTTCCAAAGCGTCAAGCCCGGTTCTGTCGCCTTCCGTCAATGCACCACTGTGGGTACAATCGTACACCGAGCCCGACACAGACCAACCTACGATACCGCCGGTAAATGCGCTGACATACTTACTCTCGGAAACAGTTGCGT
>JAGAOU010000013.1 GCA_017623595.1 Clostridia bacterium | reverse complement strand
TTCTATTTGCGAATAACAGGTAACTTTTGAACCGAAACAATCCTTCCACCGCTTTGCGGTCCCCCTCCCTTTACACAAGGGAGGCTTTATTTTTGTGCATTTCTCAATGTTTTTTCGCTATTCAAGAGCCGCTCTCAGACAGTAAAATAATAGGAAGTTCGTGCGCAATGGTCAGGCTCCCTTGTGTAAAGGGAGCTGGCTCGCCATAGGCGAGACGGAAGGATTGTATGGGACAAAAAGATTCTTTTTATGGTTTGTCGACAAACGGAAGCTCCCAGCCATACGGCCGGGAGCTTCTTGTTATTTTCTTGAAATTATTCCTTGGAATCCATGGTGAAGGGAGTGCCGCCGGTGATGGGGGTTGCGGAGGATTCCGCAGCCTTTGCGGCGGAGCCGGACAACTTTTCACCGGGGAAGTGGGCGATGGGTCCGGTGTAGATTTCACCCTCGGGGACATACTCATGGCGGGGCTTGCGATCCCGATCGAAGGAGCGCTTGTTGCCGTATCCGCCCTTGCCGCCACGGTTTCCGTCACGGCGAGGACCGCGATCGGAACGGAATCCGCGATCGTTGCGCTGACCGCGATTACGGTCGGGACGGGGTGCGGGGCCGTCTTCACCGCAGTAAGAAACCACAACACGGCGGTTGGGATCTTCTCCGATGGAATAAGTAGTGATGTCCTTATAATCCTGAAGCTTGGAATGGATGATTCTTCTCTGGAAGGAGGTCATGGGAGGCAGGGTGGTCTTGCGACGGTTCTTCACCACCTGTGCGGCGGTCTTCAGCGCGAGGGCTTCCAGACGGTTCTTGGTCTTTTCCTTATAATCGTTTACGTTGAAGGAAATCTTGTAATATTCGCCGCAATCGCGGTTGACAATCAGAGAAAGGAGCAGCTGCAACGCATCCACGCCTTCGCCGCGGTTCTTCATCAGAATCCCCGCATCGTCGCCCGTCACCTGAATCATCACGGTATCCTCTTCGATGGTGATGTCGGTGGCAACGTCCACAATGCCCATCTTTTCGAAGAGGCCCTCCAGATAATCCCGCACACACCGGCAGGGATCGGGAGTATAGGTCACCTGAATGACAAAATCCTTAGCTCCGATGCCGAGAAAGCCCTTGGAGCCGTATTCCAGAACGGTGTGGCTGAATTCGCCTACGATCAGGCCAAGATCTTCGCTTGCCTTCGCCACCGCTTCTTCGATGGTTTTACCTGTATAAATTTTTTCCATGTTCAATCCTCATTATTTGTCGTTCTCGTCGGTCGCTTCGCCGTTGAGAAGATTCTGTTGTTCATCACGTTTCATTTTTTCAATCTGCGTATAATTCAGCTTTTTTTCCTTCACGGGCTTCACTTCTTCCTTCTTTTTCAGGAAGCGGGGAAGAAGGATCGTCTGCGCAAGGGACAGAATGTTGGTGGCAACCCAGTAGAGGGCAACCCCGATATTCATGGTATAACCGATCCAGAGGGAGAGCAGGGGCATGATATACATCATGGTGTTCATGCTCTTGCTGGTGGGATTGGCTTCGCTGTTGACCTGATTGACCTTCATGCTGATGAAGGAGACCAGGAAGGAGGAAAGGGCGGCGATGATGGGAATCAGGATAAACCAGCTCATCAGCCCGTGGTTGGAGGCGCTTTCGCCCAGATTGATGCCCAAAAATTCCGTATCGATCATGGTGCGACCGCCCAATGTTTCGGTCAGACCGTCGATGGAGGATGCGTTCTGATTCACCGCGTCGGCGATGTAAATTTCGTTCAGCTCAAGGGTGGATTGAATTTCGTCTCTTCCGGGAAGAACCCAATGCTCCACCTCGGTCATATGGGCGTCGGTATCCGAGTGGGAAAGGTTGCCGATTTTATCGATCAGAGTGTGAATGGAAGAAACGGTACGGTCTCCTGCGGAGAGGAGCTTTTCGGTGGTGGAATAAAGGCTGTTGGGAATGTCGCAGATATAAGTCAGAGGCTGACGAACCACGTTCCACAGACCGAAAATCAGGGGAAATTGAAGCAGGGTGGGCAGACATCCCGCCATGGGACTGTAGCCTTCCTTGGTGTAAAGATCCTGAAGCTCCTGCTGCAGCTTCGGATTTTTGGTATCATTGTGATACTTTTCGCGGATCCGCTTTTCCTTCGGCTGAATCTCACGCATGCGGATCTGATTTTTGTGAGTCTTGATCGCGGAGGGAAGCATCATAAACTTCGCCAGCACCGCAAACACAAGAATGGACCAACCGTAGTTGCCCAGAAGCCAATGGATCAGATACAGGATCCAGCCCAGGGGAACGTTCACGATCTCCATAAGGTTGTCTAAAAACAAATACATCTTGTACTCCTTCCCCGGTTCGGGGAACATCTGAAATCGAGTGAAAGACGGTCTTCCCGTCTCAGGAACCGCTTTTTGCGGCAGAACACGCGGCAGGAGTTTCCTCCGCGTCGTGTTTCCGTTGCCTGTCCGGAAACTTCGGGCAAACACAAAAAATCCTTTTCGAGAAAATCCCGGATCCCGAAAAGGAATTTTTACATTTTGCCTGTTGTGTTTTTCGGCGGAACCGGATCATAACCTCCCTTGCAGAAGGGGTTACACCGCAGAATCCGCCACAGTGACAAGGCGCTCCCTTTCCAAAAGCCATGAATTTCCAGGGCTTCCAGAGCATACTGGGAGCAGGTGGGCACAAATCGGCAGCAGGGTCTTTTATAAGGAGAGATATGACGGCGGTAGTATCGTACCAGCCACAGGGCGATCTTTTTCATTTCATCGCTCCCTGACCTTTCAGCGTCTTTTCCAACAAATCCTTGACCGCATTCATGGAGACCTGTCCCGTTCTTGTCCGGGCGACAAGTATCAGGTCATAGCCGCTGCAAATCTGCGGCTCCAAAAGGCGGTAAGCCTCCCGCAGTACCCGACGGCATCGGTTGCGCTGCACCGCTTTTCCCACCGTTTTGGAGGTGGTGATGCCCAATCGGTTGTGTTTCTGTCCGTTTTTACGCACGTAAAGAACGAAAAGAGGTGTCACCACACTCTTTCCGGTCTTATAAAGGCGGCGGAACAGCCGATTTTCGCAAATTGTTTCTGTGGTTCTCATCAATAGGTCAGTTGCTTTCTGCCCTTCGCTCTTCTTCTGGCGAGCACTTTGCGACCGTTGGCGGTCTTCATGCGCTTACGGAAGCCATGCTCCTTTTTGCGCTGTCTTTTCTTAGGCTGATAGGTTCTTACCATGTCTGTTTCCCTCCTTCCGGTGGTTAAGCCTAAGGGGCATAATACCCCCTTAGCGGATTTCTTTCATTATTATATATAAATTTTACCGATTTGTCAAGGGGTTGGGAGAAAAAAAACGCAACTTTTTTTAACAAATTCAAAAATCCCCTTGTTTCTTTAATTTTTATATGTTATTATATATATAACTTTTTTATATTTTTTCTGCATTTAAATATTTAGATAGGACCATGACGTTCAAAACCGGAGGAAAATGGAATGACTTTTAAAAACGTATGGGAAAAAACCCTGGTTGAGCTGGAGCAGCTGGTCTCCAAAAATGCTCTGGAAATGTGGATCGGCACCCTGGAGCCCGTTGCTTATGAGGATGACGCCGCGGTGATGATCTCTCCCTCTCCCTTCCAGCGGGATATTGTTATGTCAAAGTACAAAGACATTATCTCCGCCGCCATGAGTGAAGTGGTTGGCTTTGAAATCACCATTAACGTGCTCACTCCCGAGGAACGTAAGCGGCAGACCCCCACGGCGACCATTCCTCAGCCCGAATCCAAGGTAGAGGAGAGCATCGAACAGATCACCGCCACCCTTGCCCATCCCGAATTCACCTTTGAAAACTTTGTGGTGGGGGAATCCAACCGTCACGCTCATGCAGCCTGCCTTGCGGTGTCTCAGAATCCTTCGGGGGCATACAATCCCCTGTTTATTTACGGCTCTACCGGTCTTGGTAAGACCCACCTTCTCTTTGCCATTCAGAACGAAATTCACAAGCGCTATCCCAACAAGGTTTCCCTTTACGTGCGCAGTGAGGATTTCACCAACGAATTCATCGAATCGGTGAAGAACAACACCCAAACCGAATTCAAGAACAAATATCGGACAGTGGATCTGTTCATGATGGACGATGTACAGTTCATCGGGGGCAAGGAATCCACACAGACCGAATTTTTCCATACCTTCGAAGCCCTGTATTCCGAAAACAAGCAGATCATTCTGGTGTCCGACCGTCCGCCGAGAGATATTCAGCTTCTGACCGATCGCATGAGGTCCCGTTTTGAATCGGGGGTTATCGTGTCGGTGGGGCAGCCGGAATACGAGCTGAAGGCGGCGATTATCAGCCAGCGCTGTCAGTTTTACGGCATGAATCTGACCGACGATGTGATCAGCTTCATTGCCCACAATGTGAAGAGCAACATTCGCCAGATCGAAGGGGTTCTGAAAAAGATGATGGCATACCGCCTGATTTCCAACTCCACCCCCAACATGGCCATTGCTCAGTCGGCCATCAACGACATCACCAATGAAAATCAACCCCTGCCCGTTCTGATTGACAAGATTCTTTTGGAAGTTTCCAGAGAATACGACGTGACCATAGACGAGATCTGCTCCACCCGCCGTTTGGAGAAATTCACCAACGCGCGGCAGGTGGCCATGTACATCATGCGGGAGATCACCTCCATGTCTCTGCCCGAAATCGGCAAGCAATTCAGCAATCGGGACCATTCCACCGTACATCACGCCATCGAGCGCATCGAATACAAAATCCGCCAAAACCCCAACCTGAAGCTGCGTATTGACGATATTATCAAGACCATTCGGGAAAAGTAAAGCCAACCCTCTCACATAAATCAAAAAAATCCAAGAAAACCGTTTTTCCATTTCCACATGTTTTTGTGAATTACCTGTTGAAAAGTCCGAAATATCCACAAAGATTTCCAAAGTTTTCCCATCTTCTCCAAGGTTATCCACATCCCCTGCTCACGAAAAAAGTTGTTCCTTAATTTTCCTGTAGTTGTCCACAGGGGGTGCAGGCGTAATTTTGCTTGTCTTTTACCGAAAAAAAAGCCTTTTCAACGAATTCCACAGCCCCTACTACTATAACTACAATATATTACTTACTGTCTTGTAAAGAAAGAGATCTCTTGAAATCTGTGTTTTGCAGTTAGGGAGCACTCCTGTCGAAAGGGGGGTTCCTCCGAAAAAAGAAAGAACACCCCCGTCCCCGTTCCAATCGTACCCGTCCTCATTTTGCACTTTGCATTCATTATAAGGAGATACACGCCATGATCTTTGCCTGTGAAAAAAATCTGTTGTTGGAAGCGGTCAACACCGTTTCCCGCGCCGTATTGCCCAAAGCCACCTCTCCCGTTATGGAAGGGATTCTGGTGGAATGCTACGAAGAAGGACGAATGAAGCTGATTGCTTATGACCTCTCCCTGGGCATCGAGACCGAGGTTCCCGCAGAGGTCACCAAGGGTGGCACCTTCGTGGTCAACGCCAAGATGTTCGGCGATATTTTGCGGGCCATGGACAATGAAAAGGTTTTATTCAAGATGGACGAGCATCTTAACCTCACCGTCTCCTGCGCCGCCGCCCGTTTTGTGATCGGTTGTATTGATGCGGCAGGGTTCCCCATCCTTCCCATGATTCAGGAGGATAAGACCATCGAGGTGAAGGAAAGCATGCTTTCTTCCATGCTCCGTCAGACCCTTTTTGCCGTATCCGAAAACAACGCCACTCCCATTCTGCAGGGTACCCAGTTCCGTGTGGAACGGGGCGGGCTGGAATTGGTGGCCACCAATCAGTATAAACTGGCCATCCGCAAGGAGCCTTATATTTATGACGGCGATCCCTTCCGCTTTGTGGTTCCCGGCAAGACGGTCAGCGAGCTGACCCGCATGCTGAAATCGGACAGTGACGATATGGTGCGCATTTCCCTGGCCGACCGTCAAATTGTTTTTGAATTGCGCAACACGGTGGTTATCTCCCGTCTGTTGGAAGGGGATTTTCTGGATTACGAGCGGATTCTTCCCAACTCCTTTGCCACGGTGGCTACCTTGAAGATTGACGGACTGAAGCGGGCCATGGAACGTGCTTCCATCCTTCTCAGCAACGAAAAGATCCGCATTCCCGTCCGCTTCTCCTTTGAATTTGATTCCATCATCACCTCTTGCCGTTCCTCTACAGGCAACACCATGACCGATCAGATCAAAGCGGTCATCGACGGGCCCAATCTGGAGATCGGATTTAACAATAAGTATATTTTGGAGATTCTTGCCGCCGCCGAGTGTGATGAAATCATGATCGGCCTCAACAAGCCCAACACTCTCATGAAAGTGACCCCCGTGGAGGGTGACCGCTTCATCTTCATGCTCTCCCCCATGCATCTGAAGGGGTAAAAGAAAGAGAGACGAAGGGATGTACTTTCTTTTTTCAGAGGAAAAAGAAAGTACCAAAGAAAAACCTCTCTAAGTGCCGACGAATTGCATTCGTCGGGGAAATATGGTAAAGTTAAGGCTCGGTCACAGAGGATCGGCCCTTGCGAAGCCGACCCTCTCAGAAAGAGCAAGAAAGAGGGAAAACCCTTTACAAATTCCCGAGAAAGCAGGGAGCCGAAGTGATTATAAAATCCTTACAAGTTCAAAATTTCAGAAACTTCGAGATGCAGGACTTTCATTTTGCACCGGGGGTCAATATTCTCTTGGGGGACAACGCCCAAGGGAAGACCAACGTCATTGAAGCGCTTTGGTTGTTTTCTGCCTGCAAGTCCTTCCGTGTCAGCGATGACAAGCCTTTTTTGCGGATCGGAGAGCACCGTGCCGCCATTTACGGCGAATATGAGCGCAACGGCCGTGTGTACCGTCCCGTCATGAAGTTTTATGACGATAAGAGCCGTGAGATCTTTCTCAACAATGTGGCGGTGCGTCCCCGTGAAATTGTGGGCCAATTTCCCTCGGTTCTCTTTTACCCCGATCATTTGTCGTTGGTGAAGGGATCGCCCGAATTACGCCGCAAATTTCTCGATTTGGCCCTATGTCAGACCGACCCTCTCATGCTTCCCCTTCTCAATGAATACAATAAAGTTCATCAGCAGCGCAACGCCCTGCTCAAGCAATATCGTGAACGGTTCGATGCCAAATCCGCTCTGGATATATGGGATGAAAAGATAGCTTCTCTGTCGGCAAAAATCGCATGGAAGCGGCACGAATTTATCACCGAAATGCAGCCCTTCGCCCAGCGGGTCATGGATGAAATTTCGGGGGGACGGGAACGGCTTGACATTGTGTACAAAACCGTCTGCAACATGCCCACCCGTGACATGGAGGCTTTGGAGGATCGCTTCTTCTATGCTTTGAAGCAGAATCGGGAAAAGGATCTCTATTCGGGCCACACCTCCACGGGGGTGCATCGGGATGATTTCGAGTTGTATATCAACGGGGAAAACGCCAAAATTTACGCCTCCCAAGGCCAGCAGCGTTCCTGCGTCATGGCATTGAAGATGGCGGAAGCGGATTTGTTGCGCAAGGCAACGGGAGAATATCCCATCATGCTGTTCGATGATGTGTTTTCCGAATTGGATCCCTACCGCCGCAGTTATATTATCGAGCGCATCCGTGGGCGGCAGGTGATTCTTTCCTGCTGTGAAGACACGGGAGATTTTGCGGAAGCCAAGATTTTCCGCATCAAGAGTGGAGCGGTGGAAGAATGAAATACCGCATGCTTCACATCGGCGCCGGATATTTGATTGATCCCCGACAGATTGTGGGAATTTTTGATTTGGACAAGACCACCTACGGTCCCCGCACCCGTGAATTTTTGGCCAAAGCGGAAAAAGCGGGACAGGTGATCTCGGCGGGCTATGAATTGCCCAAGTCTTTCCTCGTTTGCGCCGACGGCAAAAAAACCACCGTCTACCTCTCCCAGCTGGCCTCCTCCACCCTGCAAAAACGCATGGAGGAATAGGGAGTCAGAAGGGAAGGGGTTTCTCTTAAAAACAGTTTCACAACTTTTATCTATTCAGCATTCACAATATCCCTTTAAGAAAGGAAACAATATGAGCGAACTGACCAATAACGTACCCGCCACCGGCGCGAAGTACGACGAAACGCAGATTCAGGTTCTGGAAGGATTGGAAGCGGTGCGCAAGCGCCCCGGCATGTACATCGGCTCCACCTCCGTGCAGGGTCTGCATCACTTGGTGTACGAGATTGTGGACAACGCCATCGACGAAGCCTTGGCGGGGTACTGCAAAAATATCTACGTCACCATCCGTCCCGGAAATATCATCACCGTAAAGGATGACGGCCGCGGCGTGCCCACGGGCATTCATCCCAAGATGGGCATTTCCACCGTGGAAGTGGTTTACACCATTCTTCACGCAGGCGGTAAATTCGGCGGTGAGGGCTATAAGGTCTCCGGCGGTCTTCACGGCGTGGGTGCATCGGTGGTAAACGCCCTGTCCGAATGGATGGAGGTGCGGGTCTGCGACGGAAAGCACCTGCATTATCAGCGCTACAACCGAGGCAAGCCCGAGGCACCCGTAGCGGTCATCGGCGATACCGATGTGACAGGCACCGAGGTCACCTTCTATGCGGACGGTGAGATTTTTGAGACCCTTCAGTACGAATATGACGTGCTTCTCAAGCGTCTTCGTGAGCAAGCCTTTTTGAATGCGGGCATCCACATCATCTTTACCGATGAGCGGGGCGAAGAGCCCGTGGTGTCCGACCTTCAGTTCGAGGGCGGCGTTAAGAGCTTTGTGGAATTTTTGAATGACCAGCGCAAGACCGAGGGGTTGCACCCTGTCATTCACATCACCGCCGTCAATGAGAACAATGCGGCAGAGGTTGGTCTGCAGTATACCGATTCCTACAACACCCTTATGCTCTCCTTCGCCAACAACATCCATACCACCGAGGGCGGTATGCATGAGGTGGGCTTCAAGACGGCTCTGACCAAAGTGTTGAACAACTATGCCTTCGCTCATAAAATCCTCAAGGAAAACGATCCTCCCATGGAAGGGGAAGATTTCCGCGAAGGGTTGACCGCCATCATTTCGGTCAAGCTGACCGAGGCTCAGTTCGAAGGGCAGACCAAGACCAAGCTGGGCAACAGCGAAATGCGTCAGGTGGTCTCTCAGATGGTTTCCACCAAGTTTGCGGAATATCTGGAAGAAAATCCCTCCGTGGCACGGGTCATTCTGGACAAGGCCATCACCGCCAAGACCGCCCGTGAAGCCGCCCGCAAGGCGAAGGAAAACATTCGCCGCAAGACGGGTCTGGAATCGGGGCAGATGCCCGACAAGCTGCAGGACTGCAATGAAAAAGATCCTTCTCTCTGTGAAATCTACATCGTCGAGGGTGACTCGGCTGCGGGTTCCGCCATTCAGGGGCGTGATTCCCGTTTCCAGGCCATTCTCGCCATGTGGGGTAAAATGCTCAACGTGGAGAAGGTGCGTGCCGATAAAATTTACGGCAACGACAAGCTTTATCCCCTCATTGTTGCTCTCGGGGCGGGCATTGGTGAGAAATTCGATATTGAAAAGCTGCGGTATCATAAAGTTATCATCATGGCCGATGCCGACGTGGACGGATCCCACATCCGTACTCTGCTTTTGACCTTCTTCTTCCGCTACATGCGGCCTTTGATCGAGCGGGGATATGTCTATTCCGCCGTGCCGCCTCTCTACAAGCTGACCCGAGGCAAGACGGTGCGTGTGGCCTATTCCGACGAGGAACGGGATGCGGTTTCCGCAGAGCTTCGTGCCGACAATCCCAACGCCAAGGTTGAGATCTCCCGCTTCAAGGGTCTGGGTGAAATGGACGCCCACGAGCTGTGGGACACCACCATGGACCCCGAAAAGCGTTCTCTGCGCCGCATCACCCTGGACGATGCCGTTCGTGCCGACGAGGTCTTCTCTATCCTCATGGGCGAACAGGTGGAGCCCCGCAAGGAATGGATTGAGAAAAACGCCCAGTATGCGGTGAATATTGATATTTAAATTAGAGGCGACGGGTATTCCTTTTCTTCTCTTCTTCCGAAAAGAAAAAAAGTCCGGTGTCGATGAATTACATTCGTTGGGGAAAATTGAAAAAATCTTTATTCTTTACCTAAAAGTGATCCTCTCTTGGACGATGCGCAATAAATAAATTGTGCGCTTCGCAAGCCTTCCCCTAGTAGGGGAAGGGGGACCACGAAGTGGTGGATGAGGTTGACCGGGAGAATGATACTATTATGAACCCGAAGCGTAAATACAATAAAGATTTGATTCCTCTGTCCCAAGAACTTCGGAAAAACATGACCCCGGCGGAAAAGCATCTTTGGTATGATTTTTTACAAAATCATCCGAAACAATTTTTGCGACAAAAAGTTTTAGGAAAATACATTGCAGATTTTTATTGCGCTGAAGCAAAATTGGTCATCGAAGTGGACGGAAAACAGCACTACACCGAGGAAGGGCTGGAAAACGATGCCCAGCGCACGGAATTTCTGAAACATTACGGAATTACCGTAATTCGATTTAAAAATTATCAAGTAAGAGACAAATTCAAATGGGTCTGCCAGTGCATCGACGAGGCGTTGGAACTGTCAAAAGAAGAACTTCACAAAGAATAGTATCTTTCGCGGTGTCAACCTCATCCACCACTGTCGCGGTCCCCCTTCCCCTACTAGGGGAAGGCTTGCGAAGCGCACAATTTATTTATTGCGCATCGTTCGAGAGATGCGCATGAAACAAAACCTTGTTTCTTCCCTTGCTTGCTCCTCATGAGAGGGTCGGCTTCGTAAAGGCCGATCCTCTGCAATGAACTTCTTCTTTACAAAACCCCACCGACGGATGGAATCCGTCGGGACATGGCTTTT
>JAGAOU010000103.1 GCA_017623595.1 Clostridia bacterium | reverse complement strand
AAGATCTATGAGAACGATCCCTTTGCCAAGCTGGATCAGACCGGCGTTGGTAAGCTGATGGATATGGCTCTTACCCTCGGTAAGCCCGTCAACCCCGAACTCCACTGCGGTATCTGCGGTGAACACGGTGGTGACCCCTCTTCCATCGAATTCTGCCATAAGATTGGTCTGGACTATGTGTCCTGCTCTCCCTTCCGCGTTCCCATCGCTCGTCTCGCCGCTGCACAGGCTGCTTTGAACGACTGATTCTGCGGAATATCCCGTAATTGATCAATCCCCGACAGGGAAAAACCTGTCGGGGATTGTTTTTGTAATTATATGAAGATTATTCGGAAAGGGGAGACGTTTTCGTTTCCTTGGGAGGATAATAGCGGTTAATATACTCTGAAATATCATAATTACTGTCATAGCGACATTCTTCAATAATGTCCCTTGTCAGCCAACGATGTTTTCCCATATGGCGAATTGCGGATTCTCTGCAGAAGGAACAAAGGGTTGTATTGTAGATATAAAGGAAAAATTCCCTCGGCAGTTTAACGCCTTGATCGATTGTTCTGAGGATTGTTAGCCCAATATCGTGCCAATCCGATGTTAACTTGTAATCTACTTTCAGACAGTACAGCTCCGTTAGTAATAGGTGTTTGTCCTCTGGTCTGTAATTACAAATCAACATTTGCAATGCGTGATCGACATGTTTCCTTTGTTTTAATAGTTTCAACGCATATTGTCGTACTTCATCGCTTTGACAGGTCACAAGAACATCAAGCGCAATTTCTTGCAAACGAATATGTTCACTTTTCGAGTACCGGATAATTTCTCCGTGGTGCAAAGGGAATCCTTTTTCCTCAAGGACGAATGCGGAAAGTAATTCTGCCTTTTTATCAAGATTTGTTTCATCAATGATTTCCTGTGCAAGTAATCGCTTCTCTTCAGCATCGGCTTGATGACGAAATCGAATTTTTAGCGTACGAGACAATGTATCCGAAGAATCAACGTCTTCCATTATATCTGCCGCAGTGGGAACCTGTATTTGCTTCGGAATGTTATTCTGAAACTCTTGTTGTGCTTCCAGATAGTTTTGATAGAAAATCAGAATGTTTTCGGATTGGTTTTTTAATAACGATCGAATGTGTTTGTTTCCGTAGTCGAAATTTAACACAGAGTAAAGCCAGTAGAAAGTATCCCAGTTGTAACGAGGGTTGGTTCGAAACAGTTTACCCAGATTCTCAGCAATCATTCGGAGATTTTGCTCATTTTCAAAAGAAACCAAAGAAACACAAAGACTTTCAAGATTGGAACACGCTTGGTTGTATGCACAATTGCTCCGTCGATTTTTCATTACAACCAAGAGTTTGTGAAACTTATTCAGCAGTGCATCGTTGGCCGCTCTGTTTCCATTTTCGGAAAAATGAGTGAGGATGCTTGCCATGTGGGAGAATGTCCACCCCGATTTGTGCGGTAACTTTTCAAATGCGGAAATCAACGGTACTAAAAAATAGTCTTCATCATTGAAAAATTTTGTCATTTCATAGATGTAACTTGCTCTTGTTCCTTCGCACTGAGGGTCATGCGCCAGGTTGTGTAAACATCCCCAGAGAACAATATCTTTATATTTTTCGATACTTTTCTCTTCGGACAAGGTAATAATACAACGTCCCAGCCCCTGCCGCATGGATCGCTTGAATTCTCTTTTTGTCAATTTTTGATCTCCTAAACTTAGTTTTTTTTTAATTATATCATAAAATATCGTGGATGTCAATAAGAAGATCTGTTTCTGCAATTAACTATCCGTTGAACTGCTTTATTGCCCCGCAGAACAAATAAACAGTTGACTTTTTTCGAATCATGTGTTATAATTAAATCATAATATAGCAAGAAGAGGAAAAAGCATGAAAGATATTCTTGTGACGGGTGCTTACGGTGGCATGGGGCGGGCTGCGGTTCTTGCGATGAAGGCGCGGGGCTTTCGTGTGTTTGCTCTTGATCGAACCGTTGGTGCCGCGGAGGATATGGTGATCCCCATTCAAGCCGATCTTGCCTGCGAGGGGGATGTGATTTCTGCGGCAGAGACAGTGCGGAGATATACCGATTCCCTCTTTGCGATTGTGCATTTTGCGGGGATTTATATGTTGGATTCTCTTGTGGAAATGGATTCCGATGCATTCCGTAAAATTTTTGAGATCAATCTTAACGGCGCATTTCTTGTGAATAAGCATTTTGTTCCTTTGTTGAAACAAGGAGGTAAGATTCTTATCACCACAAGTGAACTCGCTCCCCTTGACCCGCTTCCTTTTACGGGCATCTATGCCGTCACAAAGGGCGCCTTGGATAAGTATGCCTACTCCCTGCGCATGGAGCTGCAGTTGCTTGGCATATCCGTTTCGGTGCTCCGTGCGGGAGCCGTTGATACAGGAATGTTGAATGTATCTACCGATGCGCTGGAGCGGTTTTGTCAGAGGACAGAGCTGTACACTTGTAACGCCGATCGGTTTAGAAGGATTGTGAATCGGGTGGAGGCTCGCTGCGTTTCCCCTGAAATAATCGGAAAAAAGGTTCTGAAAATACTGAACAAGAAAAAACCGTCCTTCGCATACAGTATCAATCGGAATCCGTTGTTGCTCCTGCTGAACATACTTCCCAAACGCTTACAACTTTTTGCCATTCGTCATGTGCTGCGAAAATAGTGGTTTAACAAATGTTCAGCTTTGTTTAAATTTATTGTATTTTGCGTGAATTCTCTGTTGATATGAAGACAAAAAAACACCCGCTAATTTGATTTTAGCGGGTGCGATTGTTTTTTTATTCAACTTCTTCCGGTTCAAATTTTGCCAAAAGGCCTTCCTGCAGATCGGAGGGTAATCTGCTGATCAGCTTTCCGTCCCATGCGAGGCGGTTTGTTGCGATCATTGTTGCCAAGCCGTGCACGCAAGCCCACATTTCCAGATGGAAGAAGACTGCTTCTGTCTTGGGAATGCCCGTTTCCTTGTGGATCATTTCGGCAAAATGCGCCAAATCCGCGGCGCTTTCTTCTGCGGTGGGAGTGTGTTCTCCCATGAAAAGAAGCTTGAAGAGGGCGGTTTCTTTGCGGGCAAAACGGATGTAGGCAATTTCGGTTGCCTCGTATTCCGAGTATTTACCCTTGGCAATCTCCTTTTCAATATTCTCCTTATAAAGGTCTGTGGCCATGCGGATTACTTCGCTTCTGATGTTTTCCATGGAGCCGAAGTTGAAGTAGAGAGGCTGGGTAGAGCAGTCAAGGGCCTTGGCCAACGCACGGGCGTTGAATCCCTGTTCTCCTTGCTCACGTACCAGTTTGAGTGCGGTCTGCAAAATCTCTTCCTTGGAATTTTTGACTTTCGGCGGCATTGTGAGTCTCCTTTTTTTTGAAACAAGTGTTGTGTAACGTGTGGTTTTTTTGTGGACCGATATATAACAACTGTATTATAACATGTTTCTCCGTCTTTGTCAAGGGCTTTTTGTCTTTTTATGCAAAAATACGTCGAATGATCTTCTCTGTATAAGAATTCAGCTTCTTAAAATCCATTGCTTCCACATAGTATTCTTCCAGGTCGTCATGGTAGGCCTTTTCTCGTTGCAGAGACTGAATTGCCTCTTTTGTGCAGGAATCGAGGAGTTTTTCCGCGTTGCGGCAATATTCTTTGGCGGTTTTGTCGATTTCCGAAAACCGTGAAAGATGGATTTGATAGGCATTTTGAGCTTCGAATGGGTGTACCTTGTTGGAAGTAACGAATCCGATTCCGGCGTCGGGAAGGGCGATGTGCTCGGGTATGGAGGGGCAAAGGGGATCGTAAAATACATATACGGTTTGCCCTCGGACCAGTGCGGATTCGATGGCCGCATCCAAAAAGCATTGCCCGATGCGATAGGGATCGTCCAAAACATAGACCTTTTCTGCCAAAGTGTATACGGTGTCTCGGTTTATGATCAGTCCTTGCGGTGCAATCCCCGAAAGAAAACGAGGGTGTACAGTCCCTTTTTTGTGTAGATTTTTTGTGTTTCGTTCTGTCAAATCCGTGGCAAATGCTCGGATTTTTTTATGGTCTGTTAATTTGTTTGTTGTTGATCGGATTTCCTCTGCCGCTTTTCCCGCGGCGGCAAGATAACGGTATGCTCTCCCGAAGCAACCTCGGATTTTTCCGCTCAGATCCCGTATTTCCTCCAGCGAATCCCGAAGCTTTTCCGAATCCCAAAATTGGCCCGTATAGATAAGTTCATCCTTAGCACCCGGAAATTTTGGCTCGCTTACATGGGGTGGGGTTCCGTCCACAACGCATAAGTCCTTTTCCGGAATCAAAATCCCGTCCAGTGAGTCCGCATCGGACGAACAGTGACAATATTCGACAAACAACCCTCGCTTGCCCGCCTCAGCGGCGATTTTCTTCATTATGCCGCTTTTTCCGCTGCCCGGTCCTCCTTTGATGACAAGGGTGCGATGTTCTTCCGTAAATGCGTCGTAAAGAGAAGCGAATCCCGAGGCGGAATTGGCTCCGAGAAAAGTGCGGATAAATGTGCCGTTCATGATATATGCCCTCCTGCTGGTTTTCTGCTCCATTATATGGGTTTTTGTCACAATTTGCTCCGAAAATCCGTAGATCTTATGATATTTTTTTGACAATTTTCGAAGGGTTCTTCCTATTTCATAAATTATGTGTTATAATAAAATGTAATACAGCGAAAGGGGATGGGATTGTGCGGAATCGGAAATTGCGTGTTTTGTACGGGGGACTTTTTCTCCTTTTTTCGTTGCTTGTTTTGTTGATTGCTCTGTTTGTTCAGGACAGTTTTATCCGTCCTTACGGCGGGGATGTCCTGATTGTAGTGGTTCTCTGTTGCTTTTTCAAGTTGTTTTTCCCGAAACGATCTTTTTGGATCCCTTTTCTTGTATTTCTCTTTGCCTGCGGAGTAGAGCTTCTGCAGGGATTGGATTATGTAACATTGCTTGGTTTGCAGAATATTTCATTTTTCCGTATATGGATGGGCATGACTTTTTCCTTTGAGGATATTTTCTGTTATGCCATGGGCTGCGGATTGTTTTATTGGAGCGAATGGTTTGTTTATCATCAGTTTTGCTTAAAAAAAGCGGGTAAAAACGAGTGAATGAAAGAAAATAGGGAACTGTAATTTCCGGAGTGTTGTTTGGGAGGTGTGTGTATGGATCATTTTGAGCTTGCGTCGGAGTATCGCCCCACGGGGGATCAGCCAAAAGCTATCGAAGCTTTGGTGCGCGGGCTGAAGGCCGGGGAGAAGCGCCAGACACTGCTTGGGGTTACCGGGTCGGGAAAGACTTTCACCATGGCAAACATTATTCAGCAAATGAATCGTCCTACCTTGATTCTTGCCCACAATAAAACCCTTGCCGCCCAGCTTTGCTCGGAGTTTCGTGAATATTTCCCCAACAATGCGGTGGAATATTTTGTATCTTATTATGATTATTATCAGCCCGAAGCATATATTGCCCACACCGATACCTATATCGAGAAGGATATGAGTATCAACGATGAAATCGACCGTCTCCGTCACTCTGCCACCTCGGCACTGTTTGAGCGACGGGATGTGATTATCGTTGCCAGTGTTTCCTGTATTTATGCTCTCGGGGATCCCGAATCCTACCGCTCTCAGGTAGTTTCGGTACGTGTCGGACAGATCAAGGACCGCGAGGTTTTGCTACGGGAGTTGACTGCCGTTCATTATACTCGCAATGATTTTGATATTGCCCGCGGAACCTTCCGTGTGCATGGGGATATTGTGGAAATTTTCCCTGCCGATTCGGAGAAAAGCATCATTCGTGTGGAATTCTTCGACGATGAAATTGACCGTATTTCCGAGATTGACCCGATTACGGGAGAATTGGTCGCCCGATATGATTATTACGCCGTGTTTCCCGCCGTGCACTACCTTACCACCCCTGAAAAGATGGACAAGGCCATTGAGGAAATCCTGCGGGAAACGGAAGAGCGAGCCGCCTGGTTTACGGCCCAAGGGAAATTGATTGAGGCACAACGAATTACCGAGCGCACCATGTATGACGTGGAATTTCTGAAACAAGTGGGGTACTGTAAAGGGGTGGAAAATTATTCCCGTATTTTGGAGGGCCGTGCGCCCGGATCCACGCCCCATACACTTTTAGACTATTTCCCCAAGGATTACCTGATGTTCGTGGATGAGTCTCATGTTACCCTGCCTCAGGTGCGCGGTATGGGCGGCGGGGACCGTTCCCGCAAGACAAGTCTGGTAGATTATGGGTTTCGTTTACCCTCCGCCTTCGATAATCGCCCCTTGTCCTTTGATGAGTATGATGCGAGGGTGAATCAAGTGATTTATGTTTCCGCAACTCCTGCGGAATTTGAGCGAACCCAATCGGCGCAGATTGTGGAGCAGATCATTCGTCCTACAGGGCTTCTGGATCCCGAAATTTCCGTGCGTCCCACGGAAGGACAAATTGACGATCTTCTGTCTGAAATCAATGCCCGTGTGGCGAAACAAGAACGGGTTTTGGTGGTGACCGTCACGAAAAAGCTGGCGGAATCATTGGCTGATTATTTGGCAAAGATGGATATTCGTGTCCGCTATCTGCATCATGATGTGGAGACCTTAGATCGAATACAGATTCTGAAGGATCTGCGCAGCGGAGACTTCGATGTTTTGGTCGGAATCAATCTTTTGCGCGAGGGAATCGACCTTCCCGAGGTTTCTCTGGTGGCGATTCTTGATGCGGACAAGCAGGGATTTTTGCGCAACGAAACGTCTTTGATTCAGATCATCGGCCGCGCCGCCCGCAATGCGGAGGGCAAGGTGATTATGTACGGCGATTCTGTTACGCCCGCAATGGAGGGCGCCATTCGGGAAACCGAGCGTCGCCGTGCCCTTCAGACCGAGCATAACCGTGTCAACGGAATTGTTCCAAAGACAATTGTTAAGAAGATCGACGGCGGTATGAATTTCACAACCCTCTCCAAGGAGGACGTGGAAAAAACGAAAAAGGTGGATCCCGCAACCCTTTCCAAAGAAGAAAAGCGCCGTCTGATCGACAAACTGAGCCGCGAGATGAACGATGCCGCCAAGGTACTTGACTTTGAAACGGCGGCAAAGCTGCGGGATGAAATCCGCAGATTGCAAGGAGGCAAATAACATGGTTGAAGAACTTGTTATCCGTGGTGCCCGTCAGAATAACTTAAAAAATGTTGATCTGACTGTGCCGCGTAATAAATTTGTGGTATTTACGGGGCTTTCCGGTTCGGGAAAATCCTCTCTTGCCTTTGATACGATTTATGCGGAGGGACAGAGACGCTACGTGGAGTCCCTTTCTTCCTATGCCCGCATGTTTTTGGGACAGATGGAAAAGCCTGATGTTGACAGTATCGACGGTCTTTCTCCGGCCATTTCCATTGATCAGAAAACCACGTCCAAAAATCCTCGTTCCACGGTGGGGACGACCACCGAAATTTATGACTATTTGCGCCTTTTGTATGCGCGGATCGGGATCCCACACTGTCCCGTTTGCGGGATTGAAATCAAAAAGCAACCCCTTGATCAGATTGTAGACCGTATTATGACCTATCCCGAGGGAACGCGGATTCAGATTCTTGCTCCCGTCATTCGCGGTCGGAAGGGTGAATTTGCAAAGCTTTTTGCCGATTATCGAAAGAATGGCTATGTTCGTGCTCGCGTGGATGGGACAATATGTGATCTGATGGATGAGATTCCGTTGGAAAAGAACAAAAAGCATAATATCGAAATTGTTGTGGACCGCCTGTCCGTGCGGGAGGATGTCCGCCGCCGTCTTACCGATTCCTGTGAAACCGCATCTCGCATCAGTAAGGGACTTGTTGTGGTGTTCGACGGAACGGAAGACCGTATGTTCTCTCAACGCTATTCCTGCCCTGAGCATGAGATAGGCATCGAGGAGCTGACTCCCCGTATGTTTTCCTTCAACAATCCTATGGGCGCCTGCAAAACCTGCAGCGGTATCGGTTATCTGATGCGTATTGATCCCGACCGTGTGCTGACCGATCCTACAAAAAACATTTTGGACGGCGCCATCAGCGCAATGGGCTTCGGCAGTGTTTCCACCAGCCCTTATCTGCTGAAGGCTGTGACCGCTATTTATAAAAAACATGGCGACAAACTCAGCACTCCTATGCAGGACCTGCAACCCGAGACCGTTCAGGAGGTTCTTTACGGATGCGAAGGCTTTGAAGGTGTGATTCCTACCATTGAGCGCCGCTATAAGGCTACCTCCAGCCCTTATGTTAAGGCCGAATACGAGGCGATGATGAGCAACAAGCCCTGTCCCGACTGTCACGGAGCCCGATTGAACGAGCTTTCTCTTGCGGTTACGGTAGGGGGATTGAACATTGATCAGTTCTGTCACCTCTCTGTTTCGGATGCTCTGGATTTTGTCAATCGATTGGAGTTATCTCCCCGCGAAGCTTCCATTGCGGATTTGATTTTGAAAGAAATTCGTTCCCGTCTCGGATTTTTGAAAAGTGTCGGATTGGATTATCTGACCCTTGCCCGTTCTTCTGCCACCCTGTCGGGCGGTGAATCTCAGCGTATTCGTTTGGCCACGCAGATCGGTTCTTCTTTGACCGGTGTTTTGTATATTTTGGATGAGCCCAGCATTGGGCTTCATCAGCGGGATAATTCAAAACTGATTGAGACCTTGAAGCATCTTCGTGATCTCGGAAACACGTTGATTGTGGTCGAGCATGATGAGGACACCATGCGTGCATCGGATTGGCTGGTGGATATCGGCCCCGGTCCCGGCGTGCACGGCGGTGAAGTGGTATATTCCGGAGAATATGATGGAATTTTGACCTGCAATGGTTCCATTACGGGAGAATACCTCTCGGGGCGAAAGAGGATTGAAATCCCCGAAAAAACGCGTCCTGTCGGTGACAGATTTCTTACCGTCCGCAATGCCCGTCAGAATAATCTGAAGGGGATTGATGTGAAGATTCCCGTCGGACTTTTTACCTGTGTTACAGGGGTTTCCGGTTCGGGGAAATCCAGCTTGATCAATGAGATTTTCTACAAAACTCTGGCGTCTGCTCTAAATCGTGCCCATGAGGTTGCGGGGGAGAGCGACGGCGTGGATGGGTTGGAGCTGGTGGATAAGGTGGTCAATATTGACCAAAGCCCCATCGGACGTACCCCCCGTTCCAATCCTGCCACCTATACCGGGATGTTTAATGAAATCCGAGAGCTTTTCGCGCAGACTCCCGATGCAAAGGCGAAGGGGTATACCGCCAGTCGCTTTTCTTTTAATGTGGACGGCGGTCGCTGTGAGGCTTGCGCAGGTGACGGTGTGACCAAGATCGAAATGCACTTTTTGCCCGACATTTATGTCCCCTGCGATGTGTGCGGTGGAAAGCGCTACAACAGAGAAACGCTGGATATCAAATTCAAGGGTAAGAGCATCTATGATGTTCTGGAAATGACGGTAGAGGAAGGTCTGAAGTTTTTTGAGAATTTCCCGACGCTTCGCCGTAAACTGCAGACATTGTTTGATGTGGGCCTTGGTTATATTAAGATTGGTCAATCCTCCACAACCCTGTCAGGGGGCGAGGCCCAGCGTGTGAAGCTGGCAACGGAATTGAGCCGCCGCTCTACGGGTCGGACGGTCTATGTGCTTGACGAGCCTACAACGGGACTTCATTCTGCCGATGTTCACCGCTTGATTGATGTTCTTCAACGGCTGACCGATGCGGGAAATACGGTGGTTGTGATTGAGCACAACCTGGATGTGATCAAGGTTTGTGACCACGTTATCGACCTTGGGCCCGAAGGCGGCGACAAGGGCGGCTTTATTGTGGCGGAAGGAACTCCCCTGGAGGTCTCTCAATGTGAGGCTTCTTATACGGGACAATATCTGAAGCCTCTTATGGAGAAACAGAAATGATTGCAGAGATGAAGCTGAAGGTGATTGCCCGTCTTCGCAGTCCTTTTCCGGGAAAATTCGGGATTCCGCGCCAAAGCGGGCGAGTTCCCCAGATCCGTGCAAGGATTGTTTTTGAGCCGGAATACCGTTCTGTCGAAGCTCTTCGCGGCTTGGACGGATTTTCCCATCTTTGGATTTTATGGCAATTCTCCGAAGGGGAGACCGACCGTTGGTCTCCTACCGTGCGTCCTCCCCGTTTGGGTGGAAATCGGCGTATGGGAGTCTTTGCAACCCGATCCCCTTACCGTCCCAATCCAATCGGGCTTTCCTGTGTGAAGATTCTGTCGGTGATCTCCGATTCCTCCGATGGGCCGTACATTGAAGTTTCCGGCGCGGATCTGATGGATGGAACTCCTATTTATGATATCAAACCGTACCTTCCCGCGGCAGACTGCGTTGCCGATGCGGTGGGCGGGTTTGCGGACCCTGTCAATGATTATGCGTTACAGGTAGCCGATCCAAACGGAGCTTTGTCCTCTCTTCCCGCAGAGGATGCAGCGTTGATTTGTGGGGTTCTTGCGGAGGATCCTCGCCCTGCGTATCAACAAGATCCGAATCGGGTTTATTCCTTTGAATGCAACGGATATCGCATTTCCTTCCGCGTGGAAGAGGATCATGCGATTCTTTGTGAACTTACCTCTTTGAATGATGAAAGAAGGCAATAAATAATCATGTCATATCGTATTGTTTTCAAGAAAATTCTGAATCCCACGGTGACTCTGATGGATATCAAAGCTCCTTTTGTTGCCGCAAAGGCGCAGGCGGGTCAGTTTATAATTCTCCGCGTGGACGAGAACGGGGAGCGGATTCCTCTGACCGTTGCGGGGTATGATCGGGAACAGGGTACGGTCCGTATTATCTTCCAGATTGTCGGTGCCACTACTGCGGCACTGAATCGCAAGGAAGAAGGGGATTCTATCTGCGATTTTGTTGGGCCTCTCGGGCGCCCCACCGATACCGAAGGTCGCAAAAAGGTATGCATTGTCGGGGGCGGTGTCGGGTGCGCTATTGCGCTCCCTGTGGCGCAGAGATTCCATGAACTCGGTTGTTCCGTCCATGCCATTATCGGTTTCCGAAACAAGGATCTTGTGATTCTCGAAAAAGAATTTGCCGCTGTGTCCGACACTTTGACTCTCATGACCGATGATGGATCCGCAGGGCGGAAAGGTCTTGTCACCGAGCCCCTAAAATCTGCTTTGGAGGCAGGGGAGACCTATGACGAGGTGATTGCCATCGGTCCTCTTGTGATGATGAAATTTGTGGTAGAAACCACTCGTCCTTTTGGAATCAAGACAACGGTTTCCATGAATCCGATTATGATCGACGGTACCGGTATGTGCGGCGGATGCCGTCTTACCGTCGGGGGGGAAACCAAGTTCGCTTGTGTAGACGGCCCGGATTTTGATGGGTTTGAGGTTGATTTTGATGAAGCTATGGAGCGCTCTGCCATGTATCGTGACTTTGAACGCCATGCGTTTGAAGCAGATTGCAATCTGTTTGCTAAGGAGGTGGAATAATTATGCCAAATATGGATCCGAAAAAGAACCCCATGCCCACGCAACCGCCCCTTGTACGTGCGCACAATTTTGATGAGGTTGCTTTGGGATATTCGGAGGAGCAGGCCCTTTCCGAGGCGGCTCGGTGTCTGAACTGTAAAACCATGCCTTGCGTGGCCGGATGCCCCGTAAATATTCACATTCCTGCCTTTATCCAAAAGGTGCGTGAGGGGAATTTTGAGGGTGCATATCGGATTCTTGCCGAGTCCTCTTCTCTTCCTGCCGTTTGCGGACGGGTTTGTCCTCAGGAAACGCAGTGCGAAAGCAAATGTGTGCGGGGAATCAAAGGCGAACCCGTCGGTATCGGACGACTTGAGCGCTTTGTTGCCGACTGGCACAATGAACATTCCGCAGATTCTGTGAATCGTCCTACTCCCAACGGTCATAAGGTTGCCGTGGTCGGGTCGGGTCCTTCAGGCCTTACCTGCGCAGGGGATCTTGCCAAAAAAGGATATGAAGTTACTGTTTTTGAAGCCCTGCACCTGGCAGGGGGCGTTTTGGTGTACGGGATTCCCGAATTCCGTCTCCCGAAGGATATTGTTCGCAAAGAGGTTGAAACCCTCAAGCAGTTGGGCGTTCGCATTGAAACCAATATGGTTATCGGAAAGACCCTCACCGTAGATGAACTGTTTGCTATGGGGTACGAGGCTGTTTTTATTGGGAGTGGTGCAGGTTTGCCCCGTTTTATGGGAATTCCCGGAGAAGGCTTGAAGGGGGTTTATTCCGCCAACGAATTTTTGACCAGAAGTAATTTGATGAAGGCGTACTTGCCTCATTCGGCCACTCCCATTCAGCATGCAAAACGCGTTGCTGTGGTAGGTGGGGGAAATGTGGCTATGGATGCGGCACGCACCGCCCTTCGTTTGGGGGCGGAGCATGTCTATATCGTTTATCGTCGCAGTATGGAGGAGCTTCCTGCCCGTAAGGAAGAGGTGGAACACGCTGAGGAAGAGGGGGTGGAGTTTCTCCTTCTCTGTAATCCTACCGAAATACTCGGATATCGTAACACTGAGGATAAACGGGATCCGAAAAACGGTACCGTTACAGGAATTCGTTGTGTGCGCATGGAATTGGGGGAACCCGACGCTTCAGGGCGTCGTTCTCCTGTGGAAATCCCTAATTCGGAATTTACTCTTGATGTGGATTGTGTTATTATGTCCATCGGAACCTCGCCGAATCCGCTGATCAAATCCACCACCGAGGGGCTGGAGGTTAATCGTAAAGGCGGAATTGTGGTCAATGAGTTCGGCCTGACCTCCCGCCCCTACGTGTATGCCGGAGGTGATGCGGTTACGGGGGCGGCTACTGTAATTTTGGCCATGGGTGCCGGCAAGACGGCGGCAAGTGCCATTGATAATGCCTTGAGTGGCGAGGAAGATTGATCCATGAAACTTGGTTTGGTTTTGGAAGGCGGCGCCATGCGGGGTGTGTTTACCGCAGGCGTTCTCGATACCTTCTTGGATCACGGAATCGGTTTTGATTTCTGTTACGGTGTATCCGCCGGTGCCTGCCTTGCTTGCAGTTATCTTTGCGCGCAGAAGGAGCGCGGTTACCATGTCATGACCGATTATCTGGAGAACAAGGATTATTGCAGCTTTTCCAGTTTGGTACGTACAGGGGATCTTTTTGGTGCAGAGTTTTTGTATCACACTATCCCGGAGCAACTGTATCCCATTGATAATGATGCTTATCTGAAAAATAACACATGTTTTTATTCTGTTGTGACCGATTGCAATAGCGGCAAAGCGGAATATTTACAAGTACGAGATATGTTTCATGATGTGGATATGGTTCGGGCTTCCGCTTCTTTGCCGCTTGTCTCTCGTATTGTTAAAATTGACGGCGGGATGTATTTGGACGGCGGAGTTGCAGATCCGATCCCTGTGGAACGGGCGTTGGAAGATGGCTGCGACCGTATTGTTGTGGTTCTGACCCGCCATCGGGAATATCGAAAGGGAAAAGAAAAAACAGTGCCCCTTATGAAGTTGAAGTACCGCAATTTTCCCAAACTGGTTTCTGCCATGGAGAAACGTCCTCAGGTGTATAACGATACTCTTGAAAAGTTGGCCCGATGGGAGTCTGAGGGCAAAGTTATGATTCTTGCGCCGGAACAGCCCTTGCAAATTCGTCGCACCGAAAAAAATCGTGAGGTTTTGCGCCGAGGGTATGAACAGGGAAGATCACTTGCAGAGTGCGCTTTGCCTGCGTTGAATATTTTTCTTACGAAAGAATGAAAAACCCGTGAGTCTTTTGACTCACGGGCAATTTTATGCAGAAACAATCACCAGCATCGTGTCTTCTTTCAGGATATCCTCTTCCAGTTGATTGTTGCGCATTAATTCCGGATAGGGACAGGCGTTTTTCTTCGCAATGGTCCACGCCGATTCTCCCGCTGCGGCATAATAGAGGGTAACTGTGTCTTCTTTACGGGGTAAATCTTCTTTTTCCCGAATTTCTGTTACGGTTTCTGAGGTTTCTCGTACAAAAATTGGCCCGTTCCACTCATACATTCCCCGCAGTTCCATGTGGGATGCGTCGGTTATGGCCCAGGAAAGGTCTGTCAATAGCAATGTTGTGTCGTTTTGGATGGGGTTACTTCCGCCGTCGGCCGGAATCTCCAAAAGGAAGGGCACTTCTCTTTGCACTGCGTTTACAGCACCTTCTGCGTCTTTTATCAACATTCTGCAGTCCCAGGTGCCTTCACAGAGAATGCGATCGTTTTCCTGCTTGTATAAGGTGCTTTTCAGAATAGGGAAGACCTCAGTCCAAAGTAATTCCGTGCAGGTTCCGATTTCTACGGTTTCCTTTATTGCACCCCGTTCCCGAATGTTGATCATTCGTTCGGTCGAAATGGACTCTTTCTCGCATTCGATGGCTTTTCTTGCCGAAAAGGCATCCTCTGTCCATGTAATTTCTACCTCGTGATAGGTTTTGCAACGCACGTTGATTTCAATGTCATATGCAATCGTCGGATGTTCCGAATTGTTCTCGTTTATATTGATATTCAGAAGTAACGGGATAAATTCTCCGCAGCATACATGTTCCTGCATCAGCCCGGGTATATCAAGGATCTGTGAGATCGGAATCTCCTTATGCAGGGGGATCAGTCGTCCCTCTTCGTCGGTGCAAAGCAGGTCCAGAATCATATCAGCCTTCAGAATCATTTTATCGGTGAGCGGTTTTTGTTCTGTTTCCCGAAATGTCACATTTCTGCGAAGAATAGAAGTAGGTTGTTTTCCGTCGGTTTCGAATTCGTCGGTGATCCGTAATGCTTTTTCTGCGGTTTCAAGCAGTTGTGCGGCCTTTTTGCAGCAAAGCTTCCTCTCATAATGCCCATCGTCGGAAAACTCTTGTATTTCTTGGGTACAAGAGCGATTTACTGTGATAAAAAGAGTATTTCGTACATGGATTTTTCGGGAATTCAAGGCTCTTGCGGAGCATGCGCCGGGAAGAATTCTGACGGTGAGATCACATTCAAGCGTCTCATTGAGATTCAAGGTCTGTGAAAAGACAGCCTGTTGTGTGACCGATTTCAGACATTCATCCTCTTCACTGAGATAGATGATGTTGTATTCGGTTTTTCCTTCCACGGTCAGCCTGTCTGCATTTTTTGTGCAGGAGGATACGCTTGCGCTTGCGGTTGCCTGCAGAATTTTGAGAATGTTTGGACAATATTCGGGCAGAATGATTTCACATTCCGCACCGCATTCGCTGTTCAGGCTCGGAAGAATGGACAGTAACTCAATCTTGTTTGGTTCGGGAAACATGGCGGCACCTCGTTTTTTTGTTTTCGGTTTATATTCATTGTTATGATCCCGTTGTTCTGATTATGCAGATGTTTGGGGGCAAAAAAGATCCGCAGGAGTTTTCCTGCGGATCTTTGATCAGTTTTCATTCTGTTCGCTTTCTTCCGGGGTTTCGTTTACGATCAGTTTGATCTCCGTAACGCGGCGTTCTTCCACGCCGAGGACGGTAACATCAAGGTGGAAATATTGGAATGTATCGCCGGGGACGGGCAAACGTCCGATTTCCTGCATGACCCATCCGCCGACGGTGACCGCGTCGTAGTCTTTGTTGGAAATCCCAAACCGTTCAAAAAAGTCGGGCAGAGCGGTGTCTCCGGTGATAATGAAGGAATTTTCGCTGGTCTGTTGGTAAGATTCCACGACGGTGTCGTGTTCGTCCCAAATTTCACCGACCAATTCTTCCAGAACATCTTCTAATGTGACAATACCTTCCGTGCCCCCGAATTCATCCACAACAACGGCAATATGAGTTTTGGACTGTTGAAGCTTTCGTAGAAGATCGGGAATTTTCATGTGGGGAGGCACGTTCAGCGCAGGGGTAATAATTTCGGTCAGAGGAGCATTCTCCGCATTGTTGAAATCCTTTTCCAACAGGATTCCGAGAATGTTGTCTATGGTGTCGCTATAGACGGGCAGGCGGGAAAAACCTGTTTCGGAAAATACCTTTGCGATTTCTTCGCGACTGTCATTTTCATCCACTGCGGCAATGGAAACTCGGGGGGTGAGGATGTCCTGAACATCTCTCGCATTAAAGTCAATTGCAGAACGAATCAGGTCGCCCTCCTGCTTTGATATTCCGCCGTCTTCCTCCGCTTCGTCAACGATGGTCTTCAGTTCTCCTTCGGACATGGCTTCATCCTTGCTGCGGAAGCATTTGAGAAGGATGGTCTGAATTCCTTGGAAGATGATGGTGATGGGAAACAGAACAATCATCAAGAAACGAAGGATGGGGGCTGCAAACAGTATGAACCCATCTGCGGCCTGCTTTGCTGCGGTTTTGGGGGAAATTTCGCCAAAGATCAAAACCACAACCGTCACTATTATTGTTGAAATAGTTGCGCCGTTTGTTTCATCCCATTGCAGAAACATAACCGTAGCAAGGGAAGAGAGGGCGATGTTTACAATATTGTTCCCAACGAGAATGGTAGAAATGACGCGGTCGGATCGGTCGGCCAGTTTCATGACCAACGCAGCTCTTTTGTCTGTTTCTGCCAAAAGCTTCATGCGGATACGGTTAAAGCTGAGATAGGCGGTTTCCGTACCGGAAAAATATGCAGACATGATCAGACAGAAAATACATATAATCAGAGATGGAATAAAGTCCATTGTTTATACTTCGGATCCTTTCTCGGAAGAGGATTCGTCCTCTTGCAATTTAAAAATACGTACACGCTCGATTCTGCGGTCCGCAATGCTTTCAACCCGGAAGGAATATCCTTCATACTCAACGCAGGGCAGCTCATTTTCTTCGGGAATGTATCCCAAAATTTTGATGATCAAACCGCCGACGGTGTCATAATCCTCATCTTCTTCGTCGAATTCCGTTTCCAGGTGTTCGTTGATTTCAGCGATGGTGGCAGAGCCTTCCGCTATGTAGGAACCATCGGACTCCGTGCGGATTTCCTCTTCCTCTTCATCGTATTCGTCATCAATATCACCCATGACCTCTTCGATCAGGTCCTCGATGGTGACAATGCCGGAAAAGCCGCCATATTCATCGATCAGAACTGCCATATGATTTTTGGTTTCCTGCAGGTCATTGTAGAGGCGGTCCAGCTTTTTCTTTTCGGGGACAAAGTAGACTTCACGCATGCAGTTTGTAATATCAACCTTATCAAAGCCCACGCGGTAGGCCTCGCAAAGCAGATCCTTCAGATAAAGGATGCCGATAATATTGTCTATTTCTCCCTTGTAGATAGGAATTCTGGAATACTTTTCGTTCAGAACCTCTTCCATCTGTTCCGTCCAGGGACGTTCCGCATCGATTAAAAACACGTCGGTACGGGGCGTCATAACCTGATCCGCAGTCTTCTCGTCAAAACTGAGAATTCCCTCCAGCATATCCCGTTCTGTTTCTTCCAAAAGTCCGCTTTCGCCGCTTTCTTCTACTACGGACTGGATTTCTTCCTTCGAAAGGGCTTCCTCGGCTTCCTGCTGGAATCCGGAAATCTTCAGAAAGAGAGAGGCAATTCCGTTGACGGGGAGCGCAAGGGGATAAAACAGGAAGGCAATGGTACGGGTGGTTCCCCAAAGCTTATAGGCAAGGCTATCTGCCTTTTGCTCGGCAACTCGGATGGGATAGATTTCGGCAAGCAAAAGAAAAACAACCATTACACTGCAGGTGATGATCAGCAGTGAAAATAATTCGGCGAAGGGTACAGCTTCCGACAGTGCGATTGAAAGAGGGGTGTGGTATGCGGAAATCATCAGCGCTGTTGCAATAACTTTGCAGAAGGTTCTTCCGGTGCGCTGTGCGGCGCGGAAGGTGTAGCCCGGTTTTTCCAGGACTGCGGAAATCTTCTTGGCGATCTTGTCTCCTTCCTCAGCTTTGCGGTTCAGCAGGGCTTTATTGAGGTTCTTTACGCTGTCACTGCCCAAGGTAAGAAGAATGTTGATCAACAACAAAACAAGGCTGATGATCAGTTTAGGGTACGGGTCCATAGTGAAAAATAACTCCTATCTTTCTAATGTTTTTTTTAAAAAAGCAAAAAAACACATAAGACGGGTATTAAAACCGTCCTATGTGGTATGTATCATGTTTGATTATACAGTCGTCCTGACTACTTCGAGGGTGGTCGCCCACGGGCAGATTCACATCACTTTATATTGTAATGAGGCAATTATATCACAAATTGTTTCTGTTGTCAATGTTTTTTGCAGAAAATTCATAATTCTCCCGAATCTGTCTTTTTTCTAAAAATTGATGTGTTGTACTTGCATTCTTCTCATTTTCATGCTATAATAAAGACAAGTAAGGGAATGTAAGCGCATTTTCCATAAAACTGTTTCTTTTTCCCTTGCTTTGATCGAGTTTCAGCGTTATAATGGACATAAATCAAAGGAGCCGCTATGAACAAATCCGCAAAAAAATCAACATCCCGTAAAACAGGAGCGACTGCAAAAAAGCACGTGATCAATAAGTGGATCATTCTCATTCCCTGTATGATGCTTTGTCTTGCTCTTGTGGTTACGGCTGTAATTTTCTTTATTCCCAGAGACAACACTTCTTTCTCTTACGAATGTTGGCAACTTCGCTTTGCTGTTTCCGACTTTTTGGATGACATTATCGACGAGAATTACAATTCCGCGGCTCAGTCAGTCTGTTTTGTGTCCGCTGAGGATGGGCGCGAGCTGAAGTCCAATGACATTCATCGCGGTATCTGGTGTCGCCGCATGGAAGCTCTGCGAAAGGGCGTTCGGAACAATTATTTGGAAGATTACAACGAGCTTTCTGTCCGAAAGGAGAACGGCGTCTTTGTTGTTACGGTTCTTCTGACGGTTCAGTATCAGGGGCAACCCGACACCTTCTACGACGATCCTCACGTTCTGACCGTTGTAGAGGTTGACGGGGAATGGAAAATTGCTTCGATTTCCGAAGAAGCGATTCAGACCGATTTTGAGAAGGCTATTTCCGGTGTTATTTCCGCGGCGGAGCTGGAGCGTGGTGATCTGTGAGCGATCATCGGGTAATTCTACATTGCGACTGCAATAATTTCTTTGCTTCCGTGGAGTCTATCGATCATCCCGAATACCGAGCCGTTCCCATGGCGGTTGCGGGTGATCCCCAATTGCGGCACGGAATTATTCTGGCAAAAAATGAGAAAGCAAAGGCTCTGGGGATTAAAACTGCAGAGACTGTTTGGCAGGCGCAACAAAAATGTCCGAATCTGTTGCTTCTTCCTCCTCACCATGAGAAGTACGAAGAGGTTAGTCGCCGCATCAATGCGATTTACCGCAAATATACGGATCTTGTAGAACCCTTCAGCGTAGACGAATCCTGGCTGGATATTACCGGTTCCTTACGATTGTTCGGAGACGGAAAAACCGTGGCGGACCTTCTGCGCAATGAAATTCGCGACAAGATCGGGGTTACTGTTTCTGTAGGCGTTTCGTATAATAAAATTTTTGCGAAGCTTGGCAGTGATTATAAAAAACCTGATGCCACAACCGTCATCTTTCCGGAGGATGTGGAGCGGATCGTATATCCTTTGCCCGTGGGCGACATGTTCGATGTTGGGCGTCGGATGCAGGCAGAATTGGAGCGGTTGGGCATTCGCACCATCGGAAGGCTGGCGGCCGCCGATCCCGAATTTCTTCGTAATCGGTTCGGAAAAGCGGGGGAGACCTTGTCTCTTTATGCGCGAGGCTTGGACGATTCTCCCGTTCGTGCGCAACGTGAACCCGTCAAGTCGGTGGGCAATGGTTTAACCTACGCAAAGGATCTTGTTGGTAAGTCTGAGATTTATTCGCATCTTCTGTCCCTTTCCGATACGGTGGCGGGACGTTTGCGCAAGGAAGGAAAAAAAGGACGGACGGTGCAGGTTTCTGTAAAGGATCCCATGCTGACAGTTGTTCAGCGGCAAAAGAAGCTGGATCGTCCCACCTATTTGGCCAAGGAGATTGCCACCGCGGCCATGTCTCTTGTTGAGGCAAACTGGAATGTGTCCTCTGCCCCCATCCGAGCCTTGACCGTGACGGTTAGCGACCTTTCCGATGAGAATGATTTTCCGTTGCAATATTCCTTGCTTCCCTCCGAGGAAGAGGTTGATTCCGAGAAGCAGGAAAAGGTTGAATTGGTGATGGATCGTTTGCGCGGGCGATACGGAAAAAGTATTATTACGTTTGGCGCTTCTTCCCGTTCTGATGATAGGGGAGAGGATCATAATAAAGATTAATTTGAGCGAGGTAGATATCAATGGAACAGTTTATGAAGAAGGTTCTTTCTCAATTCGGCATTGAGGGGGACATTGAATCCATTCGGCCCATTAAGACGGGACACATCAATCAGACCAACGTTGTTTCTGTGAAAGGGCATCTTTATACCGTCCAGACCATCAATACTTATGTGTTCCCCGATGCGGACGGTGTTATGGAAAATATTCTTTCCGTCACCGATCACATCCGCAAAAAGGTTGTCGCTGCAGGCGGGGATCCTGCCCGTGAGGTGCTTCATTTCTATTCTACTGCAGAAGGTAAGGGAAATTGGAAGGATGATGAGGGTAGACAATGGCGAGTGTATGATTATATCGATGATTGTATTACCTATGACATCGCCGACGATCTTCAGATTTTGACCGACGCAGGGCAGGCTTTCGGGAATTTCCAGAAGCTTTTGGCCGATTACGACGGATCCACCCTCAATGAAACCATTGTTAACTTCCATAATACGCGTCAGCGTTATGTGAACATGGAGGCCGGCATTGAGCGCAACGCCTCCGGACGTTTGCAGAACGCCCTTCCCGAGGTTGCGTTCTATCGTGCCCGCACTGCCACAGCAACCCGTCTTGTGGATCAGATTGAACAGGGGATTCTGCCCCTTCGTGTTACGCACAATGATACGAAATTCAACAATATCCTGATTGATACCGCCACCAAAAAGCCTCTCTGCGTAATCGACTTGGATACGATCATGCCCGGTCTTGCCGCCTATGACTTCGGCGATGCCATCCGCTTCTGTGCAAACTCTGCCGCTGAAGATGAAAAGGATTTGAGCAAGGTTTATTTCTGCAAAGATAAGTTTGAGGCCTTTGCCAAGGGCTTTATCGGCGGCGCTGACGGATTTTTCACCGAGGCAGAGGTGGACAGCATGGTTTGGGGTTGCATTATTATGACCTTGGAATGCGGTTGCCGTTTCCTCTTGGATTATTTGGACGGTGATAAGTATTTCCACACCGAATATGACGATCACAATTTGGTTCGGGCTCGTACACAGATGAAGCTCGTTGCGGACATGGAAGCATGCTTCGATGAAATGCAGGCAATCGTTCGCAAATATGCAAACTGAAATCGCCCACAATTGAACATAAGCGTTTGAGAGATGGGCACTCCATCTCTCATTTTGCCATTATCCCGCAAATTTCAAGTTTTTGCACGAAAGGAGATGTTATTATAATGAGAAAAATCCTGTCTTTTGTCTTGGTTCTTACGGTGTTTCTGTCTTTTTGTATTCCTTTAGTCGCAACTTCGGAAGCCTCCGAGCCTATCCAAATTGAGTATTCGTATTTGGAATCTGTTGCTGTTTTGTATGGAAATCATGAATGCGACGAAGACGGGAACATCCTCGCAGGAGAAGCAGTTTTTGATGATCTTTGGGCTTTTGAGTATCTTGATCTGAACGCAAGGACCTTTCACCCAATGACCGGATATTTTGCAACATCTCATTACGACGAAGGGTGGCTGCTTGGAGGCAGAACCGAAATTTATGTGCCAACCGTCGAGTCTGCATGGAAAAAAGGCCCTTTGACTTTCTGCGGAATTCGAAATTCGGGGCAGTATATAACCTTCGGAAGCGGTGCGGGGGTATCCGTGTCCTTTATTGTGCCTAAGAGTGGCGTTGTATCGTTCAATACGGCGGTTTCTATCTTCGGACAACGTCTTTCAACGGAACTAGACGGCGGCGTTTTGTGTTCCCTCTTTTTGAACGAAACCAAAATTTGGCCCGAACAGGATAAAGATGGATACCTCTATGCTGATGTCAATCCCGATACCAATCCGAAACCTGTTTCTTTGGACGGGATTAACGTGTCGGTCGGAGATCGTCTCCGTCTTGTTCTGGAACCGAAGTCGGGAACCGTTGTAAATCCGTCCACAGTCTCTTTTGCGAAAGATCCTCCGAAAGTGATTTACGAAAGCTTTGAAGGGCAGGATCCCCTGTTGCCCATAGGCTACTATCAGTCTTCCGCTTTTTCTTATATGGTAAAATACGATCAGCTCAAGATAGAAAAGAATCCCGAAATCTATGGGATGAACGTTTATCTAAACGGAGAAAAGATAAACCGAGAGTTGATCACAGACAAGCAGTTCGACATTACAATCGTTGATCAAAGAAATGTGCAGTATCTTGGTGTGGAGACCGTAGGGGAGTCGGGACAGTCCTATCGGCATGAGGACATTGCTTTTCGTGTTGTCGGTCAAATTTGTGTGCTTCCGCCTCCCGTTATCATTGAAGCGCCGAATTCCGACCCTCCCGAAAACAACTCGGACCCCGACCTCTCTGAAACTATCACGGATTCAGATGGTTCTCCATCTGTGTCGTCTGAGCCCATCACTGATGATCCTGATATGAAGAACGAAGAACCTTCGGATTTACGGATTTTTGCGGTAATCGGATGTGTTGGAGGGGTTGTGGTTTTGAGCGCGATTCTCTTGTTGTTAAAGAAAAAATATTGGAATTTATAGTTGCTTTACGATCGTTTTTCTGTTGAAAGGAGGTGTTTCAGTTGAGAAGATTCTTGACCGTCGGTTTAGCTTTTTTCCTGATTTTAACGATGAGTATATCCTGCGTTTCTTTTGCTTATGCTGAATACGTGGAAGAGAAGTACCTCTACGGTGATTACTCGGAGGGCTTCTTCGGAAAAGTTTCGGTTGACAAGGATGGCGTGATTGTCGGTGGTGCGGCGCTTCTCGGCGACGGTCGATGGGCTTACGAATATTACAATACGGAAACAAAAACCTTTCATCCCATGGGCGCTTATTTTGCGACCTCGCACACGGATGAAGGGTGGGTGCATGGCGGCTGGGCTGAGTTTTATACTGCATCTGCGGAGTCGGCGTGGACGGAAGGACCTTTGACTTATTGCACAATCGGTTCCGATGGGAAACGAATGCATCCCGGTAACGGTGCCGGGCCGGTAATTACCTATACGGTGCCGGCAAGCGGAGTTGTCTCTTTTTCTGCAGCAATTGCGCCCTATGGAGACAATCCTTCCGCGTCGGAGGATGGGGGCAATTGTGTGTCCCTTTATCTCAATGATCGTAAAATTTGGCCCGAAAGGGAAGAAGATGGTTGTTTTTATAGCGATACTGCTTCTAAAACAGAGCCGGTACTTGTTGAGACGAGTGCGGTGGAGGTGAATGCGGGAGATCGGATTCGACTTGTGCTGACAACGAAACCGGGAACAACGAGAAAATCGAAGGGATGTGATCTGGTTGGTCTTCCCGTTGTTACATACCGTGGAGCCAACGCAGATGCTTATGCTCCGGAAGATTTCTGCACTTTGAGTGCAACGACTGTGACTTATGATTCAATTACTCTTTCGGTTGATCTCGGAAGCAATCTTACGGGGTATCGTCTGTATCTTGATAACAATTTACTGATGCCGGAGCCTATTTCCGATTCGACCTATACCTTGACGGGATTGACGCCGAATGAATATTACATGATTCATGCAACTGTGGTGAAGGCTTATGTATGGGGCCCTCTTGCATCGTCGAACACCCTTAGGGTCTATACGTCTCCCGACGGTCCTTCTTCCCCGTCCGTGATGGTTGATCGCCTTACGTCATCTTCTGCAACGATTCGCGTTACGGATTTCGGTAAAGCCTACCTTTGCTATCTGAACGGGAACTTGGTCGGAACAGACAGTTGCCGTGACGAGTGTATGATTCTACGAGATCTTTCTCCGGATACCGAATATGTGCTTGCCGTACAAGCGGTAGATCAATGGGGGAAGGAAGTGTCAGAGAGAAAAAGCATCACGTTTCGTACTTCCTCTGCACTCTCGGACACAAATACCGAAGAGGATGGGTTGTCTGTTGTAACTCCTGCGGAGGAGGGTAACGGGTTTATCCTGTTGAGTGTAATTGTTTTTGTTCTGCTTTTTGTACCGCTCCTCAGTATTTTTCTGATCCGCAGGAGAACGTTGCGATAAGATAAATATAATATGTAGATAATTTTATTTTTACTTTCGAAAGCCTCTTGGTTTTTTTCACCAAAAAGTCACGTTTTGTGCATGGTGCATAAAATCGGTGCCTAATTTTTGTCTAATATACACAAAAAAATGCCAAATGTCCAAAAAATGCGATAATATCAAGGAAAATTCGATTTTTTCACGAAAATTTGTAAAAAAGGTTATCTTGACAAGATCAAAAAAATAGTATATAATATAACCAACAAACTTTAAAAAGGAGAATTCCCCATGAAAAAAGTTCTTGTAATCCTCATGACCCTTGCCATGGTCGTCTCTTGCTTTGCCGGATTTGCAGTTTCTTCTTCTGCTGCTGAACTCGAGTATGTTGAAGAATCCTACAAGTACGTTGAAGCTGCTGAGGCTGACTTTGGCACTCAGGAAATCGATGACACCGGCGCTATCAAAGGTGAATATACCCTTGGTACTTACTGGACTCACGAGTGGCTCGACGTAGCTTCCGGCGTGTTCTATCCCATGGGCGCTTATTTCACCGCTGAAACCGGAGCTGGCCTCTGCTCTTGGACCAACTCCTACAGTGCCTCTGTTGACGCTTCCCTCATTGATCAGGCTGCTACCTATTGTAACATCAGAAACAATGGTACTGCAATGCACCCCGGCAACGGTGCAGGTTCTACCCTGACCTTCATCGCTCCCGCTACCGGCGTTATTTCCTTCGAAGCTTCCGTCTTCCCCTACGGTTCCGGTAACACTTCCGACAGCGAAAACGGCGGTGACTCTGTTTATCTGTATTTGAACGACAAGAAGGTTTGGCCCGAAACTGAAGAAGATGCTGTTATGTACTATGACACCGCTTCCAAGTCTGATCCCAAGGTTGCTTCTCTTTCTTCCTTCGAGGTCAACGCAGGTGACAAGGTTCGTTTTGTCATTACCTGTAAGCCCGGTACTACCCGCGCTGCCAAGGGTTGTACTGTTGTAGATCTCCCCGTTGTTACTTATCACTCCGCCAAGAAGGCAGACGGCTCCGCACTTCCTGTTGGTAACCCCAACGGTGAACCCCCCGTCAACGTTCTGACCACCGATGCTACCATCGAAGGTTGTAAGGTTACCTGGGATGCCGCTAAGAATGCTAAGGGTTATAACCTCTACATCGCCGGCGAAAAGGTCAATACCGAACTGGTTACCGAAACCACCTACACCATCACCGGTCTTGAACATAAGACTCTTTACGAAGTAACCGTTACTACTGTTACCAACAATGACAAAGAGTCTGAACCCAGCGCACCCGTTTCCTTCCGTACTAAGAAGGATCCCGACGCTACCATCACTACTACTACCACTGATACCACCTCTGAAGGTGGTAACGATACCACCACCGACACTTCTTCTCAGGCTCCTGTCACTACCACTAATAAGGTTGACGCTCCCGCTGAAGATAACTCCATGCTGTGGATCATCATCGCTGCTGCAGCTGCCGCGGTTGTTGTGATCGTTGTTGTCGTAGTTGTTATCTCCAAGAAGAAAAAGGCCTAATCGGATTTAACTGATGTGTGAATTTTTACTCCCCGTCTTCGGACGGGGAGTTTTTCTTGTGGAATCTCTTGACATTTTGTAAAATTTGTTGTATACTGTAAAGAGTAAAAATAAAAACACTTACAGGGAAGAGAGATTTAGATTATGAAGCACCCTTTGGCAGACAAAACCCTTTACCTTCTCGATATGGATGGTACGATTTATCTGGAAAATGATTTGATTGACGGCGCCGCCGACTTTATTCAATGGCTCCGGGATACCGGAAGAGACTATGTCTTTTTGACCAACAACTCCTCCAAGTCCGCCGAAGCCTACCTTGAGAAGCTGTCCCGGTTGAAGATCCCCGCAGACCGCTCCAACATGTTTACTTCCGGGCAGGCCGCATGTATCTTCTTGAATGACCTGAAGCCCAATGCAAAGCTTTATGTGGTCGGAACCGAGTCCTTGAAGGCTGAACTGCGTGCCAACGGCTTCGTTGTGGCAGAAGGCCCGGATGCAGATGTGGATTTCTTACTGGTGGGTTATGACACTGAACTTACCTATCAGAAATTGGTAGATGCCTGCGAGCTTTTGACCCGTGAGGAAAATCCGGTGCCCTTTTATGCGACAAATCCCGACTGGGTTTGCCCCGCACAGAAGGGGAAATATCTTCCCGACTGTCATACGATGTGTGATATGCTGGAGCGAGCAACCGGTAAGGCGCCCTTCTACATCGGGAAGCCCCGAAAAGAGATGGCACTTGGTGCAATCAAGTTTAAAGGCGGAGATCCTGCCAAAACCGCTCTTGTTGGGGATCGACTCTACACCGATGTCGCCTGTGGTGTAAATGCGGGAATTGCCTCGGTTTTCGTTCTCTCCGGAGAAGGCACCGTCGAAGACATTGAAAAGTACGGTGTTACTCCCACGGTTGTCCTGAACAGTGTGAAGGATATTATAGATTGCGATAAAGAATGAAAAGAACTCCGCACCTTGCGGTGCGGAGTTTTCTACGATTTATTCGTCGTCCTCTTCAACAGTTCCCGTCATTCGGATTCGTCCTCCTGTTTCGGATGCCGGCGTTTTCCGTTTTTTGCGCGGTTTATTGATTTGATAGGCAAGGAAAGTATAGCCAATTACCAGAAGCAAGAGCCCGCCTAAAATCGCCCAAAGGATCGGATTGGAGAAGAAGGTTACCACCTTGGAGGAGTAAAGCTCAAAATAATCCAATTCTACGCCTGCTTGCACTTTTAATGCCACCGTGCCGTAGTCCTTTCCGCCGCAGCGAACCGTGACATAACCCATCACCGTTCCTTTTTCCACGGGTGCATCTACTTCGGTTTGTGGAATGTCAAAGAGTAATTCCACCGTGTCTTCGCTGTAAATTTTCGGAACAAAGGCATTGATTGCACTTTCCGAGACCAGTACTGCAAAATCAACGTCTTTACCGTTGTTGACCTTGACCTCCGCCATTGCTTTTCCTTCGGAGAGAAGGGTTTTCATAACGTAACGGTTTTTGGAGTATTGCAACAGAATTCCCGCATCTTCGTAAAGCTCGCCCAGCCCATTGTTTGTGACGGCCATGGATATAATCTTTCGGTCGGAATCCTTGCGATAGGTGGCGATGGAGGAGTTGCTGGCGGTTTCGGAATAAATGAACAGGCCCTTTGCCGCAGTGTTGTAATATGACGATGTGGTTTCGATCAACATGTTTCGGGTGAAGATCGTTCTGTTTTTACCTTTGACGGTGATTTTATAACTGCGTTCTGCCGCAGTATCCGCAATTTCGGGATATTGAAGGGCGGCGCTGATGATTTTTGCACAGTCCGCAAGGGTTGAAATCTGCCTTGTGTTGGAAACGTGTTTTCCGGTTACGTTCGTAAATAATGTATTCTTGCAGCCTAATGCTATCGCTTTTTGGTTCATCTTTTTTACGAACTCTGCAAGAGAGCCTTCCAGATGGATTGCGGCCGCAACCGCCGCTTCCTGAGAGTTTGCAATGGTGATACAGGCGATCAGATCCTTAAGGGAGACCGTTTCGCCCACAGAGAGCTTCACGTTGGAGATTTGCGGCGTGTTGACTAAGATTTCCTTTGTGATGGTTACTGTCTCGTTTAAATCCCGCCCACACTCCGCAATCAGGAGACAGGTCATAACACGGGGCAGAAAACCGCAGTAAACGGGAAGATTTTCGTTTTTTCCGTAGAGAATCTCTCCCTCGTCATCTGCATTAAAAATTACCGCAAATTCCGCACCGATTTCCGGGGGGACATCCTGCACGGGCTCTGCCGCATTCAGCGGAAGGGAAGATGAGAGTAGGAGTATTATCAGCACGAGGATAGGACTACGGGTCAAAAGATTTTTCATATCATTGGTCTCCGATTTCTGTGGCGCATGTGTGTACCTATATTATACCATATCTGCGCCCGAATGAAAAGAGAAAAGAATGAATATTTTGTAACATTTTTAGTTTCAGAGGTGTTTTTGAATGAATTATGACGGGATCGCGCGGGAGTATGACCGTTTTAACGGAGGGTTTAATTACGGAGATTATCTTTCCAAAATTCTTCCGTACTTGAAGGACCTGCCCCCTTCGCCTCTCGCCCTTGATTGCGGTTGCGGAACGGGTACCTTGATGCTGGAATTGACCCGTCTCGGGTTTGATTGCAGCGGGGTAGATGCCTCTTCCGAAATGTTGGATGCCGCTTTTGAGAAGTTGTCCGGGGAGGGAATAGACCCGCATCTGATGTGTCAGTCTTTGCCCGATCTGGATCTGTATGGCGCTTACCATGCGGTGTTTTCTTCCATGGATACGGTGAATCATTTGTTGGATTTGCGTGACTTGAAGCGCTTTTTCAGCAGATTGTACAATTTTGTGGAGCCCGGTGGCTACTTTGTTTTTGATTTAAAGGATAAATCCTTGTTCGCAAATGCGCAGCAAATTTGCGAGGAAGAGAATTCACTTCTGATCCTCCGCCGCATGTTTGACGGGACCTATGCGTGTCAGAATTTGACCGTATTTCATCAAAACGGCACCGCATATGACCGCGTGGATGAGGAGATTTGGGAGCGTTGGTATGATCCCTCCGTATGCCGCAGCTATTTGAAAGCGGCTGGATTTGTTTCCGTAAAGACCTTGCCCTATCACGGGCGTAAGATTATTATTGTCAGGAGACCTTTGTGATGACCGAACAGATTCGTAAGTATATGGTGCAAAACGCCCGTGTTTTTTGTATTACCCTTTCCGATGCGGTGAAGCGCTCTGCGGAGTTGAACCATCTGACTGCCGACGATACCGATCGCTTGGGAAGGTTGCAGGTGTTTACCTGTTGCATTGCCGCTCTCCAAAAGGTGGATAAAGCTTCTGTAATTGCTCGTCTTTCTCTGCCGACGATCGGTCAGTATTCCGCAACAGCGGATCGTGATGGGTCTGTTCGGGGACTTAAGGAGGACTCTTCGGTTGGAATGGAAGCAACCCTTGAGGTTACTCTTCAGTTGCCGCTACGTGGTAATTATACGGGTGTTGTGACGGGAAGTTGCTTTGAGGACCTTGTAACAGGCTATTTTTCCCGTAGTTTGCAGATCGCCTCTGCATGCAAGGTCTTATCTTGTCCTGAGGGCTACGTCTGCATTTTAGTGGAAAAATTGCCCGGTGAGGATTGTGACCTGGAGCAGATATGTAACGATGCTTGCGCTGCCTTGCCCTTTGGTTCGGTTCCGAAGGATTTCGTGTTTTTGGAAGAATCCGCCTTGCGTTTCGGTTGCACCTGCTCCCGTGCCGCTCTGCTTCGCATCGTTTCTGCCCTTCCTCCCGAGGATCGGCAGGATCTTTCGGAAAACGGAAAAATTGTTACGCATTGTAATTCCTGTGGAAAGAAATACACCTTTGAGGTTTAATAAGAACGCCCCCGAATCAATCCGATTCGGGGGCTCTTTTGGGTTATTTGTACTTGACTTCGCTCAGTTCGGGCTGGGAGATGATACCTTCGGGATAGAAGCGGTAGTTGTATATCCAACGATCCCCCGTTTGTCTCCACATGGTGGGACTCTGGTATTCGTCAACCACGGTGTGCAACGGTGCAAAGCCGTTTGTTCTGGGAATGTACGCCGTCAGATCCAACATGTGATTACCTGCGGATACGGGCAAGGCGGCACGGTAGGGGGGATAAGCAATTAATGCGGAATTCCCATCGACCGTGATCTTGTTGACCGTTGTGCGGAAGCGGGGCAGACGCACGGAGAGGTTTCCGCCTTCTGTTTCAACGGGAATGTGATAGGTAATTGCGCCGCTGTAGAAGGGGAAACCCTGACGGGTAATGTCATCGAAGGGAATGGTCTCGGGCAAGGGAGAAAGGGTGTTTGTTCTGCCCTCGTTGTGGACTGCAAAATTCCCCAACAGATACATCCACTCGGTGTTGGTGTTTGGACCGAGGGGAAGAATCACCTCAAGGACGTTTTTGCCCTTTGCCAAGGCAGGCAGAAGAACCTTGCGGATGGATTTATCCACATAATATCCGCAGTCGGTAGTGTGAATTTTCTTTCCGTTCAGAAGGATTGTTGCCTTGTCTGCATCTTCCAGTGCAAGATAAGGAACTCGACAACGGAAGGTGCAATAAACGGTGTAGCGCAGGCGGATGGTGTGGGTTGCGGGAATTTTTTCTGCAGCCCAAGGCTGTACCACGTGGCCGCCCCGTTTTGCAATGCCGAGTTCTGCGCGAAGAATGTTGTCTGCACGCAAAATTTCCTCCATGGGACGGTAGGGTTCATCATCCTTTGCAAATTCAGCCTGATCAATCAGACAGACGTTTTGCTCGGAGAGTGTGTATTTCACTTCATTTGGGACGGGGATTTGTCGATCGGTTCCGCGGACCTCCTCCAGGGGTTCCTCGTGGGATACGGCATTTTCGGCTCTGTGATACCCCTTGTCAGCATTGTCCGATTCGGAAATCCCTTCGGGCAGCGGTGCTCCAACGGGCGTCAGGCGGTAAAGAACGGAGTCATAATCATAGACGGCAGTACGGATTTCCGTGTAATTCTTTCCGACGGTTGCGGAAACGGGAAGAATATCACCCGTCATCGTGTCGAAAAGGGTCACGTTCCACTCTCCGTTGATTCGGATGCGGATCTTCTGTTCAGTAGAAATGTCCTTTGCGTAAGGCTCAGTGCCGTGGGCAATGAAAAGCCATTTTCCGTCGCCGTCGTTGCGGATTTGATGGAGCAGATTGGTGGTGATAGTTCCGTTGTTGTTGCGGATGGAGATGGTTCTTTCGTTGTCGAGGGCGTCCATCAGGTGGCTTCTGCTAAAGGGAATTTGCTCGGAGCAATCGTAAAGATTGCCGGGGCGGTCCGAGGGAAGAGCGTTTTCAAGGGTAGGCTGCTTCCCGAGGAAGATCAACCGTCCGCCAGCCTGGCGGAAGGCTTCAAGTCTTTCCAGGGTGGAGGAGCGGATGGTTTCACATTCGGGAACAATCACGACGTTGTAGTTCATTTTCCCTACCGAAAGGGGGGCTCCGGGATTTTTGCACTGGTCGGGAAGTAGGGATTCGGAGATGAAGTCAAAATCAATCGATCCGAAGAGCAACCATTCTGTCAGATTGAGGAAATTGCTGTCCAGTTGATTACGGATTGCGGCGGTTTGTTCTTCGGGGCCCCAATGGAGCCAGTAGCTTTCTACGGGATGGATTACTGCAACTTTTACATCCGGAGTTCCGCGGGTCATTGCAGATGCAACGCGGGCAAAGTGATCCTCTACATAGGAATATTCCTTGAACCAGGGAGATTGATAATGAATGGATGCCGGGTAGTCCCGCTTTGCTTCGCCCTTCATTGTATACCAGGAAAGATGGGGAACGCGAATGGTGACACCAAGAGCAGCCTGCCAGTCTCCGTGGAGCTTGTGCCCGCGGAAATCAAAGTCCCATCCCGTGACACCGTAAAGTTCACTCATCATACCCTCATATCCGTATTGATGGACGGCAGATTGGCACTGCTTAGCTGTGGTGTATTCAAAGCGCGCCTGAAGCATGTCGATTCCGGGCAGTTGGAAGGAACGATAAGAGCGCATGGCTTCGCCTAATGCGGCGGTCTGCTTGAGTAAGGTGGGTTCTTCCATCATGTGCCCCGTAAGCTTCAAATTGTTTTCCTTGCACCATTTTCCGCAGTTGTCGGCAAAAGCTGATGCAAAGCGCTCTGCGATGTGGTCATGATAGTGATAGCGAATGACCGAAATTTTTCCGTCGGCCAAATCCCAGATCAGTTCGGGGAAGGAGTCAATCAGGCTTTCTCCGTATGCTTCACGGAAGGTATCGTCCAGATCGTCGGTCCAAGGCATGGTGACGTCAATTTTATCGTCTGCATAGGTCAGCATGCTCTTTCGGGTAAACTGGGGTTCGTCGGTAAAAATTGCGGGAACGGTCTCATCAAATTCGTCACCTACCGCATCTTTATAAAAATTGTAGGTGAGATCGATGAATTTATCCATGGCCTTTTTATCAAGAGTATTGATATAGGCTTGGTTGTTGTACCATGTGGAGTTTCCGGCGATCTCCATATAAAGATAGCGCACCTCGTGCTTGGCTTCTGCGGCATTCTCAATTCTTTTGTAGGATTTTAAGTAACCGTCATCGGTCAGCTCGATGTCGTAAATTGCCAGCAGGGTCCCGTCGCCCTGACGAACGGCACGGGCCTGTGAGCCGTTAAATGCGTTCTTTTCGTTTTTACCGTAAGGAATGGCGGTGAACAATGCGTGGCGTCTTCTTGTAGCGTGATCCTTTGTAATCAGTCCACCTGCGGCACCGGAGGGCCAGCGGTCTTCGTCATAAAGCCATGCCAGCATTTCTTCTTTTTTCGCTTTGTCGGTGCAGGCACGAACCAGCTTTTTAAACTCCTCGCTGAGATAAGGGGTTTCCATGCCGGTGCGAACATGCATATGGAATCCGCCCAGCCCCATTTCTTTAAAAACTTCAATCTGGCGAACCAACTCCTCTTCTTCCAGCTTTCCGTTCCATGCCCAGAAGGGGGTTCCGCGATATTCCGATGTCGGATTTCGGAACAAGTCGGGAGACAACTGCTCGGAACTATTCTTTTTGTATAACATATAACCATCCTCCTTTGGTTCAGACGAACGTCGTTCTTTATTTATTTTATCACGAAAAATGACGAAATTCAATAGTTGTTTTTATTATTAAGTATGGTCTGTTTTTAAGTTTAGCGATAAAAATTTATTTTTAATTCTTTCAGGAAATAGGAATTGTCCTTTTTATTGGACGTTTCTTTGTGTATACTGTAATCAAGAAATCAAAAGGAGATCTTTTATTATGGCTATTTTTGTTACGGTATCCGCAGTTGTTCTTTTCAGCGTTATTTGGGACAGTACCGAGGAGGTTCGACAGAAAATCCGTTTTGACCGCAGAAAAACCGATTTTTAACAGCTAATAACAATGCTCCGCTGCGAGGGTGTGCAACGGAGCAGCGATCGTTATCGGTACATGGGGAATTTTTCGCAGATTTCCGCAACGCCTTTCAGGATGGCATCTTTGCTTGTGTCAAAATCACGGACGCACAGGGTGATGTATTCTGCAATCTGTTCCATTTCAACTTTGCCGAAGCCTCGGGTTGTGACTGCAGGCGTTCCGATGCGTACGCCACTGGTGACAAAGGGTTTTTCCGGATCGTTTGGAACCGCGTTCTTGTTGAGGGTAATATGAACCTCGTCAAGGCGGTGCTCCAGCTCTTTTCCCGTTACCCCGGTGCCTCGAAGATCAAGAAGCATAAGGTGATTGTCCGTGCCCCCTGAAACCAAGTTCAATCCTTTTGCAAGCAGAGCGTTGGATAATACTTTTGCGTTTTCGATAATTCTATTTTGATAAGCTCTGAATTCCGATGTCAACGCTTCTCCGAAGCAGACGGCTTTTGCCGCAATAACATGCATCAAGGGACCGCCTTGATTTCCGGGGAAAATTGCTTTGTCAACCGCTTTTGCCAGTTCTTCTTTGCACAAAATCATGCCACCGCGGGGGCCACGCAATGTTTTGTGGGTGGTTGTTGTGACGATGTCCGCATAGGGTACGGGATTGGGATGAAGTCCTGCCGCAACCAGACCGGCAATATGGGCCATGTCCACCATAAAATATGCGCCGACTTCCTTGGCGATTGCGGAAATTTTGTCAAAATGAATCGTTCTGGGATATGCGGAAGCGCCGGCAACGATGAGCTTTGGCTTGCATTCTTTTGCGGTTTTGAGCATTTTATCGTAGTCGATAAAGCCGTCTTCATTGACTCCGTAAGGTACAAAATGGTACAACTTGCCCGAGGCGTTGACGGGTGAACCGTGGGTTAGGTGTCCGCCCTCCGCCAACGACATCCCCATAACGGTATCGCCCGGTTCGAGGATTGCGGCATAGGCTGCCATGTTTGCCTGAGCGCCGGAATGGGGCTGCACGTTTGCGTGGTCCGCACCGAACAGTTTTTTCGCACGTTCACGGGCAATGTTTTCGACGATGTCAACGTATTGGCAACCGCCGTAATAGCGGTGATCCGGGTACCCCTCTGCATATTTGTTGGTTAATACCGAGCCCATGGCAGCCATAACGGCGGGGGAAACGTAGTTTTCGGAGGCGATCAGTTCAATGTTGTCCTGTTGTCTTCCGAATTCCGCTTGCATCGCATCGGCTACTTCGTGGTCATAATTGCGGACAAAATCAATCGTGTCAAGATAACTTTCGTACATAAAAACTCCTTAGCATTATTTGTGATAGAGGCGTTTGTTCTGGTATTGGGGTTCGCATGTGAGATTGACGCCCAACTTGCGGAAAATGTCACTGTCTACGGAGGACAAAATTACCGTGGAATGTGCCTCGCAGTTTCTCAGTTGAGGCAACATTTCCATCGCCTTTGCTGCTGCAGGGTTTGTGGTGGCAGACACAGCAAGAGCGATAAGAGTTTCGTCGGTATGAAGTCTGGGGTTGTGGTTTCCAAGGTTCTTAATCTTCAACGTCTGAATAGGTTCAATAACCGCAGGCGAAATGAGTTGAACCTCATGAGGAATACCGGCAATAACTTTTAAAGAATTAAGAAGACAGGCAGAGGATGCTCCGAACAGAGGAGAGGTTCTTCCCGTGACGATTGTGCCATCGCTTAATTCAATGGCGGTTGCCGGGGCTCCTGTGGATTCTGCCCGCAACAGCGCTGCGCGGATGCAACGGCGGTCTTCGGGAGCACATTCAGCCTGATTCATAATCAATTCCTGTTTATAGACCTCGGTCTCGTCGGTCAGACCTTGTCTTTTGCGGCAGAGGGAGGTGTAGTAACGACGGATGATTTCGTTTCTGGCGGCTTCTTTGACGATTTCATCGTCTGCAATGGCAAATCCTGCCATATTAACTCCCATATCCGTAGGGGATTGATAGGGTGATTCCCCGGAAATGCGTTCAAAAATAGCATTGAGAACAGGGAATATTTCAACATCGCGGTTGTAATTGACCGCGGTTTTTCCGTATTTTTCCAGATGGAAGGGGTCGATCATGTTGACATCGTTCAGGTCCGCTGTCGCCGCTTCATATGCGAGATTTACGGGATGCTTCAGAGGAAGATTCCAAATGGGGAAGGTTTCGTATTTTGCATATCCTGCACGGATACCACGTTTATGGTCATGATACAACTGGGAAAGACAGGTCGCCATTTTCCCGCTTCCGGGCCCGGGAGCGGTGACGACCACCAACGGACGGGAGGTTTCGATATAATCGTTTTTGCCGTAACCCTCGTCACTGACGATCAACTTTGTGTTGGAAGGATAGCCGGGAATCGGATAATGACGGAAGACCTTAATCCCAAGATTTTCCAATCGTTTTTGGAATGCATTGGCGAGGGGTTGAGACGCATATTGGGTGATGACAACGCTGCCGACAAAAAGGCCGCATTCGGTAAATGCATCGATTAAACGGAGCACTTCCATGTCATACGTGATCCCAAGATCGTTCCGCTTTTTACTCTGCTCAATGGAGGATGCACTGATGACAATAACCACTTCTGCGTGGTCTCTCAGTTGGCGAAGCATGCGGATTTTGGAGTCGGGCTGAAATCCGGGAAGAACCCGAGCCGCATGGTAATCGTCGAATAGCTTGCCGCCGACCTCCAGATAAAGCTTACCGCCGAATCCGGAAATTCGCTCAATAATGTTTTCCGACTGTAAACGGAGATATTCCTCGTTGTTGAATCCGATCTTGTTCATTTCGGTCTCCTTCGATTATGTGCTTTCAGAAAAAGAAAATAACAATACATTTCATATTATAACACATGGGCCTGCTTTCTTCAAGATGTTTTTTATGACAAAAAACGCAAATATCTTTCTCTTTTTTTCTTCGTATCGGTTCTTTTTTTTAATTTTTTCCCTTCGCTATTGCTTTTTTCTTTTTTTTGTGGTACAATAAACAGATGAACCGTGCAGAGCAATTTTCAAGTTCGGAGGACGCAATGAAGAAACTGTTGATTTACTTAAAGCCATACCGCAAAGAAGCAATTTTGGCGCCTCTCTTTAAAATGTTTGAGGCGATTCTGGAGCTTCTTGTTCCGTTGGTTATGGCGGCAATAATTGATGTCGGGATTCCCGAAGGTGATAATGCATTTGTGTGGCGCATGATCGGTGTCCTGGTTCTTTTGGGTGCCGTCGGGCTTGCCGCCGCAATGACCGCTCAATACTTTTCCGCAAAGGCAGCGGTTGGCTTTGCTGCAGGGGTGCGCAATGCTCTTTTTTCTCATTTGCAATCGCTCTCCTATAAAGAAATCGATCGTCTTGGAACCTCGACAATGATCACCCGCATGACGGGGGATGTTAATCTCTTGCAGACAGGAGTAAACCTTACCCTCCGTCTCTTGCTCCGCTCCCCCTTTGTCGTGGTCGGCGCCATGATTATGGCATTTGTTGTGGATCCTGTTTCGGCGCTGATTTTTGTTGCGGTAATTCCTCTTCTGTGCTTTGTTGTGTGGTTGATCATGCGGATCACTCTTCCGAAATACAAGGGTGTGCAACAGCGTGTAGACGGGGTTGTTCTAAAGACGCGAGAGAATCTTTCCGGTGTTCGCGTGATTCGTGCCTTCAACAAGGAAGAGGCTGAACAGCGGGAATTCGGTGAAAAGAATGAAGAATTGACCCGTTTTCAGTGCTTTGTCGGCCGTATTTCTGCGCTGATGAACCCCCTGACCTATGTGATCGTCAATCTTGGTATTGTTGCGTTGATCTATGTTGGAGCCCTTCGAGTGGACGGTGGGCTGATCACGCAGGGTATGGTTGTGGCTCTGATCAATTATATGTCTCAGATCCTTGTGGAATTGGTTAAATTTGCAAATCTCGTCGTCACTGTGACCAAAGCGCTTGCAGGCGCAAAGCGAGTCAGCGATGTATTTGCGCTTTCTTCCTCACAAACATCGGGTGATCGCACGGAAGGCGAGGGCGGAGATGAAATCCTTCGCTTTGAGGAGGTTGGCATCCGTTATTATTCCGATGCGGATCCTGCGCTTTCTCAGATTTCCTTCACTGTGAAGCAGGGGCAGACCGTCGGAATCCTCGGCGGTACCGGTTCGGGAAAGAGCACGCTGGTCAATCTGATCCCTCGTTTTTACGATGCTACGGAAGGTACTGTTTTTTATCGCGGTGCGGATATTCGCTCTTACGATGCGGAATGTCTGCGTTCCCGTATGGGGATTGTTCCGCAAAAGGCGGTCTTATTCCGCGGCACTGTCCGGGAAAACCTGAAATGGGGCAGGGAAGATGCTTCCGATGAAGATCTTTGGGAAGCACTGCGCATTGCTCAGGGGGAAGCCTTTGTTCGGGATAAGGCTCTTGGGTTGGATGAGCCTGTGGAGCAAAACGGACGTAATTTCTCCGGCGGCCAGCGTCAGAGATTGACTGTTGCCCGTGCTCTTGTGCGCCGTCCCGAAATTTTGATTTTGGATGATTCCGCTTCCGCTTTAGACTATGCTACGGAGGCGGCACTTCGCAACGGATTAAAAAATCTACCCTTTGAATGTACAACATTTATTGTTTCTCAGCGCGCTTCCTCTGTGCGGCATGCCGATTTAATCATTGTTCTTGAGGACGGCTGTGCTGTTGGTATGGGGACCCACGAAGAGCTGATTACCTCCTGTGAGGTTTACCGGGAGATCTATTATTCCCAGTTTGAAAAGGAGGATGCGTCGGTATGAATCGAAAAAACACATTAAAAACCGTATTCTCCTATTTGAAGCCCTACCGTGTTTATTTGCTTTGTTCCCTATTTCTGACGTTGATCACTGTGGCTTTGACGCTCATGGTTCCCATCCTTACCGGAAAGGCGGTGGACCGCATTCTTGGCGCCGGTGCCGTGGATTTTGGCGGTGTGATTCGGATTCTTCTGTACATTGGCGGAGCCGTTGCGATTACTTCGGTTTGTCAGTGGTTGATGAGTCTTTGCAACAATCGCATGACCTATGGAATGGTGCGGGATATTCGTCGGGATGCCTTTGGACGTCTTCGTGTTTTACCATTGAAATATCTGGATTCTCACCCCATTGGAGATCTTGTCAGCCGCGTAATTACCGATGTTGATACCCTGGCAGACGGTCTTTTGATGGGTTTTACTCAGTTGTTCACCGGTGTAGTAACCATTCTTGGTACTTTGGTCATCATGTTGGTGCTGGATTATCGCATTGCTTTGGTTGTTGTTTTCGTGACACCTGTTTCTTTGTTCGTTGCATCTTTTATTGCAAAGCGGACGCATTCCTTTTTCAGTGCACAGGCGACCACAAGAGGAGAGCAAACTGCTTTAATCGATGAAATGATCGGACAGCAAAAAATTGTGCGGGCGTTTTCCTATGAATCCCGTGCCAAAGAGCGTTTTGAAGATGTGAATGAGCGCTTGCGTGCCACTTCTCTGAAAGCGATCTTTTATTCTTCTCTGGTCAATCCCTGCACCCGATTTGTGAACAGTCTTGTGTATGCTGCTGTTGGATTGGTCGGCGCCCTGTCCGTGATTTCGGGAGGCTTGACCGTTGGGCTTTTGTCCGGTTTTCTCAGTTATGCGAACCAGTATACAAAACCCTTTAATGAAATTTCCGGTGTTGTGACCGAACTTCAGAATGCGTTAGCCTGTGCAGCGCGTGTCTTCGCCCTTATCGAAGAGAAAGGGGAGCCGGAGGATCCTGTGGTGGATCGAATTCCCGAGCAGGTCGACGGTGATGTTTCTTTGCATAACGTATGTTTTTCTTATGATCCCGCAAAGAAACTGATCGAGGATCTTTCTTTAACGGTTACGCCCGGCCAACGAATTGCTATTGTTGGCCCCACAGGGTGCGGAAAAACTACGGTTATCAACTTGCTGATGCGTTTTTATGATCCCGATTCTGGATCTGTTCGTGTTGAAAACGTGGATATTCGTGATATGTCCCGCCATTCTCTGCGTAAGCATTATGGAATGGTTTTGCAGGAAACCTGGTTGAAGAGTGGCACGGTTCGGGACAATATTGTGATGGGAAAACCCGATGCAACCGATGAAGAAGTGATTGCGGCCGCAAAGGCGTCTCATGCCCACAGTTTCATTAAGCGGCTTCCCGAAGGATACAATACAAAAATCGGGGAAGACGGCGGTGGATTGTCTCAGGGACAGAAGCAGTTGCTATGTATAACACGCGTTATGCTCTGTCTGCCTCCCATGTTGATTCTGGATGAAGCAACCTCGTCCATCGACACCCGCACCGAGCATCGGATTCAGCGCGCCTTTGCAAAGATGATGCAAGGACGAACCTCCTTCATTGTCGCTCACCGTCTTTCGACTATTCGTGAGGCAGATGTAATTCTTGTGATGAAAGATGGTCACGTTGTTGAACAAGGATCTCATGAGATGCTTCTTGCCAAGCGTGGCTTCTATTTTGAACTGTATAACAGTCAGTTCGCTCATTGAAGGAGATTTGTGGCATGCGTCGTATAACCGATCTTTCTTACGGAGAATTTTCTGCAAATCGCTTGGATCTTTATCTTCCGGAACAGGATTCCTTCGATCTTTTGGTTTATTATCATGGCGGAGGGCTTTCGGGGGGCGGAAAAGAGAAACAGGCTCATCTGTTTGAACTTCTTGTTCAGCGGGGCATCGGGGTTGCCTCCGTGGAATACCGTATGTATCCCGATGCTGCCTACCCGGATTTTATTGAGGATGCAGCTTGCTCTGCTGCTTGGATAAAGCAGCATATCGTGGAATTTGGGAATTGTCGACGCATTTTTCTCGGTGGAAGCTCTGCCGGCGGGTATCTTTCCATGATGCTTTGTTTTGATCCTCGTTGGCTCGGTGCTCATGGTCTTTCGGCTGGCGATTTTGCGGGATTTGTTCATGACGCCGGGCAACCTACCAAGCATTTCAATGTTCTGCGTGCTGCAGGAGAGGACCCCCGTCGTTTGATTGTAGATGAAACTGCCCCTTTGTATCATGTGGGGACTACACAATCTTATCCTCCAATGCTGATTATTGTATCCGACCGGGATCTTCAAAATCGATACGAGCAGACGCTTCTTCTTCTGTCTACGCTAAAGCATTTTGATGTTCCCGAAGAATCGGTTGTTCTTCGTGTTTTTCACGGCAAACATTGTCAATACCTGCGAAAAAAAGAACCTGAAGGGAATCTTCGCTTTGTTGACGCTGTTGCAGAATTTATAAAAGATGTTCAATGATCGTCGGGGAGGGCACACGGTTGAAGCGTTGATCTCAGCCGTGTGCTTCTTTGTGCGGTCGTATTTTTGATTTGTGCTTCATATAATTTCCCGCGGCAAGTTTTACATTTTTCCGACGATTCGGGAAAAATCTTGCATTTTCGGGGAAAAACCTTTATAATAGAAGTGTTCCCCGTATAGAAGGGGATCTGTTATGAAGAGAAATTGGTTGATTCGGTTTTGTGCTGTTGTCTGTGTTTTGTCGGTTGCGCTTGTTTCTGCTTGTGTGTGGTATAACAGATTCCTGGATCGTGTTCTCGGATCGATTACTCCTGTCGTTCCTTCGGAGGAGCAGAACTCTTTTACATTGGACCCTTGGGCGTCTTTACCCGATCAAATTGAATGGGATGAAGAGGGGCTTCCGATTCTTTGCGATACGCAAGATGTAATCAATATCCTACTGATCGGATCCGATGCCCGTGCTCCGGGAGAGCCCTCCCGATCCGACGTCATAATGCTTTTTTCTGTCAACCGAATGTCAAAGAAGATTGTTCTGTCTTCTGTTTTGAGGGATATTTATGTTTCCATGGATGGGCATCGGGACAATAAGCTGAACAGTGCCTATGCCTTTGGGGGTGCAGAATATCTGTGTACGGTTTTACGTGATAATTTTAATTTGGATATTCGATACTTTGTTATCGTTGATTTTACTGCTTTTGTTGATGTCCTGGATCTTTTGGGCGGTGTTGACCTGTCTGTAACGGTAGCGGAGGCCTCTGCAATGAACGAGTTGATGGACCATGTGTCAGAGCATATCCCTCTTTGTGACGGGGTTGTTCATCTGAACGGAAGGCAATCTCTGGCCTATGTTCGGGACCGAAGCAGTGCTATGGGCGATTTTGACCGAACCGAGCGCCAGCGAAAACTTCTGAATGCACTTTTTCAGAAATTGAAAGACAATACCTTAACAAAGTTGTATTCTTTGACCGATGCTCTTTTGCCTCATGTTGAGACCAATATTCCTTTCACGGAGTTGAAGGCGCATGTTGGGCTTGTTGCGGAGTGTTTTGATTATTCCTTCGTATCATGTACTGTTCCGATAAAAGGTACCTTTTCCTTTGATACGGTGAGAGGCATGTCTGTAATACGAGTCGATTTCAAAGATAACATATGTTATTTATATGAACAAATTTATTCATAAGGACGTTTATAGTATGGATTTGGTTTTTCTTCGTCACGGTCAGACCGATTGGAATTTGACCGGGCGGTTACAGGGGCGCACCGATGTCCCGTTGAATTCCACGGGTATTGAAGGTGCGAAGTTGGCGGGAGAAATTTTAAGGAAGTATCGGTTTGATGCGGTGTATTGTTCTCCCTTATCTCGCACGCGCCAAACATTGGAGTATGCTTGTCCCGACGCTTCTGCAATTTACGATCCGCGCCTTTTGGAATGGAGCTTTGGTCCCTATGAAGGCAAAACGTTTCCCAAGGATTGGTTTGCAGATCGTTGGAAATTGGGATGTGAACGAGAGATAGGGCTGGAGTTGATCGAGGACGTGATCGATCGTGCGGCGGATTTTTATAACGAAATCAAAGAAAAGCACGCAAATGACCGCATTCTTGTAGTTTCTCACGGTGGCTTTTCCGGTGCACTTTATGCTGTTATGTACGGTGTTGAAAAAGGGGAAAGTCTGAGCAAATATTGCCTTCCCAATGCCACTCCCGTTTTGTTTCGGGAAGGACAAGCTCCCATAATTCTAACGGAGGAATAATATGATCGAACAAACCAGTGCCTTTTGTTGTCCGATATGCGGAAAAGCTCTTTGGAAAGAGGCAAAGAGTCTTCGTTGCGCAATGGGCCATTGTTATGATTATGCAAAAAGCGGATATGTAAATCTTCTTATGTCGCAACAAGGGGGACTACACGGTGATGACCGTCCCATGGTCCGCGCACGTACTGCATTTTTGTCTGCAGGACATTACCGCCCTTTGCTGGATCTTATGTATTCGGTTTTGCGGGATCGGTTGCCCAGGGCACCGCACATTATGGATGCAGGATGCGGTGAGGGGTGGTATACACAAGTGATTCACGAATTGCTTTGTAGGGATGGCTATTTGCCCGAGACGGTCGGGGTTGATATTTCCCGCGATGCTCTTGCTGCCGCCGCAAAGCGAAAATTCGGTGCGGAATTTGCCGTCGCAAGCCTGTTCCACATTCCCTTGTCCAACCATTGGGCAGATCTGATTGTGAATGTGTTTGCTCCCGATTGTATGGACGAGTATTTTCGTGTGCTTTCCCCCGGCGGTTATCTTTTGAAGGTTATTCCGCGGGAGGACCATCTTTTGGAATTGAAGCAGGCAGTCTATGATTCTGTGTATGAAAATGAAATTTCATTGCCCGAGCATGATGGTTTTTCCTTACTTTCGAATACGGTTCTTCGGAAAAAATTATGTTTGACCGACAATGAAACGATTAAAAATCTTTTTGCCATGACTCCTTACGGAAGAAAAACCTCTCCAGCCGATTTGGCCAAGTTGGAGAATCTTACCGAACTTGAAACCACAATTTCCTTTTCCGTTCTTTTGTATCAAAAGGTGTAATATGGCAAAAACAATTGACATGACCCGCGGGGCGCCTCTGAAGCTGTTGTTTTCTTTTGCGATTCCTCTTATGTTCGGCAATGTCTTTCAGCAGCTTTATACCGTTGTGGATACTGCCATTGTTGGACGCGGTGTCGGAATGGACGCTTTGGCGGCCCTCGGCACCGTGGATTGGCTGAACTGGATGTTTTTGGGAATTGTACAAGGGTATACCCAAGGCTTTTCGGTTCGCTTTTCGCAAAAGTACGGAGAAAAAGACTATTTTGAGTTGAAACGGATGTTGGCTCAGTCTTCCCGTCTCTGCATTTATCTTGCGTTGATCGGTGTTGCGGTGGGACAACTCGGAGTTCCATTGTTCTTTATGCTTCTTCGGGTCCCTCCTCAGCTTACGGTAATGGCGGAATTATATATCCGCATTATCTTTGCAGGGCTTCCTGCAATGGTGTTCTTCAACTATTGCTCTTCGGTTTTGCGTGCGGTCGGGGACAGTAAGACGCCCCTTTTTGCTATGATGACCGCAGCGCTGACCAACATTTTTCTCGATGCTCTGACTGTCTTTGTTTTTGGTTGGGGGATTGCGGGAGCAGCGGCTGCGACCGTGTTTTCTCAATGTGTTTCGGGGACAATTTGTTATGTTCGGATGCGAAAAATTCCGGAACTTCGTTTTGAAAAACAACACTGGAAGGTTTCTGCATCCCATCAACGGAATTTGATTCGCATCGGGACTCCCATTGCGGCAAAAAACGTGGGGGTTGCCCTCGGCGGTATGGTTCTTCAGACGGTGGTCAACGGGTTTGGGGTCAGCTTTATTGCCGGATATACCGCATCCAATAAATTGTACGGTCTTTTGGAGATCGCAGCTGTATCATACGGCTATGCCGTGACAACCTTTGTGGGGCAAAATTACGGTGCTGCGCGACCGGACCGTGTCCGCAGCGGTGTTCGTTCTGCTTGCGTTCTTTCAATGATAACGTCTGTTATTATTGCTTCTGTTATGCTTGTCTTCGGCAGATCTGCCGTGATGCTCTTTATCACCTCGGACAATGCGGCCGTTGCAATGCAGGCCGGGGACACTGCTTATGTGTATTTGTGTGTGATGGCGGTCTGTTTGCCGGTATTGTATCTGTTATATGTGTTTCTTTCTGCTCTGCAGGGGATGGGAAATGCGATGGTCCCCATGGTTTCCGGTTTTTTGGAATTGGCGATCCGTGTTGCGATTGCGGGATTCGTTGTTCTAAGCGGCTATTCTTACGGTATTTTCGGTGCAGAGGTTGGTGCCTGGATCGGTTCTGCCGTATTCTTAATGATCTCGTATTTTCGTTCAATAAAAAAAATAAATGCTGCAAAAACTGCGGAGTAAAAGAGAAAGGAGAAGAAAATGCAGAAAATTTTGCGTTCTATGTTTTCATCGAAGGGGCGTTGGCTGACAATTCCCTTTTTTGTCGGTCTGTTTGCGTTTCTTTTGCAGGGGAGTGTTTATGGTCTTCGTTTTGTTTTGCAACTGACCGCACTTGCTTGCGGATGCTGGATTGTCTTTTATCTTTCGTTACTTCTGCGAACGCATGGGGATAAGCGGGTTCGTATTCCTGCAAAAATTCTGATGTATTCTATGATAACGGGCGTGATTCTTCTTTTTCTTCTGTTTGTCTTTGTGGAAGGTCTGATTCTCTATCATCAAGATGGCGATGCAATCCCGGAGGATGTTCAGGTGATCTTTGTGTTGGGATGTCAGGTGGAGGGAGAGACTCCTTGTGAAATGCTTCGCTATCGTCTTGAGGCTGCTTACGGATTCTTGCGGGATCGTCCCGAAAGCATTGCGGTTCTTTGCGGCGGTCAGGGGGATGGAGAGGATATTACCGAAGCGGAATGTATGCGCCGCTGGCTGGCCGAACGGGGAATTTCGCAGGATCGTCTTTATCTGGAGGATTCCTCGGTCAACACACGAGAAAATATAAATAATGCGACTGAGATTTTGAATGACATTCGTCCCGAGACGGAGCGTGTCGCTGTTGCAACAACGGGGTTTCATGTTTTTCGTGCCAAGATCCTTTGTGAAAATGCAGGCTTTGATGCCTATGGTGTTTCAGGGGCTATGCCTTCCAGTCTCGTGGTTATTGTAAATTCTTATCTTCGAGAATTTGCAGGTGTCTTTTTTATGTATGTGAGGCAGATTTTTGCATAAACTGTATAAAACGAGTTTTATACGGTGGTTGAATGAAGAAGAAACTGCACTTCCTTGTCAATATTGCTTATTACGGAGCCCTTGCCCTTTTGATTGTTCTGGCGGTTCGGTATCTGGTGCCCGTGCTTCTTCCGTTTTTGCTTGGTTTTTTTGTGGCCTCGGCGTTTAATTCCCTTGTGTCAAAGCTTTCCCGATATCGTAAACGGGCTTTTGCTGCTGCGGTGGTGATTCTTCCGTTTTGGGGTGTTTTACTGTTTCTTCTGTGGAAGGCAGGTGCTTTATTTTACCGTGAGGCGGCAGAGCTGCTGGAATGGATTCAACACACGGATTTTCAGGAGATTCTCTCCCGCATCTCCCTTCCTTTTCTGGAGGAAGATACTATTCAATGGTTGACTCAGCGTGCGGAGGATTTATTGCCTGCGTTGGTTGATCTTGCCCGAACCGGATTGATGAGCCTTCTTGATCTCCTGATGGGAATTCCCGATGCGTTGATCTTTTCCTTTGTTACGGTGTTTTCTTCTTATCTGTTATCTGTGAAGTATCCCCAAATCGAGCCCTTTCTTCTTCGTCAGATGTCTGCACGTCTTCAAACGGAATACTATGACGTGAAGGAGTTTTTGTTGCGGAAGATTTTTCGCATATTGCGGGCATACGGCATTATGCTTGTCCTCAACTATGCCCAGTTGTTGATCGGCTTCTGGGTTCTGAATGTTTCTTATCCTCTGATCCTGGCGGCGGTGATTGCTCTTTTTGATCTTTTACCCTATGTGGGGATTCCATCGATTCTTGTTCCTTGGGGGCTTATCGAATGGTTTGTTTTTTCCGATTCCTCTCTTGGAATCGGCCTGATCGTTCTCGCGGTGATCGTCTTTTTGATTCGGGAGCTTGCCGAGCCCCGTGTTATGGGGAAAAATCTTGGGTTATCGCCGCTGATGAGCTTACTGAGTATTTATCTCGGTATGAAGCTTATTGGGTTTTTCGGAGCATTTTTGTTTCCGTTGTTATTTTTGTTTGTAAAAGAATGGAACGATTCGGGGAGGCTTCCTCTTTGGAAGTCCGCCCCCGACGATTCATAATATATCAGGAGGAGTTTTTATGTTTGTTCATACCGATGTTCCCGAGATTCGAAACCCTTTTTCAATGATTGGAAAGGAAATGCTATTGGTGTCTGCCGGAAACCGTGATTCCTGGAATACCATGACAGCCTCTTGGGGGACCATGGGAGTTCTCTGGAATAAGAATGTGATTTCCGTTGTGATCCGTCCGCAGCGCTATACCTATGAGTTTTTTGAACGGGAAGATTATTTTACAGTGACAGTTCTTCGTCCCGGCATGGAGCAGGCCTATCGTATTTGCGGAACGAAATCGGGCAGAGATTGCGATAAAGCGGCTCTTGCGGGGATTACTCCTTATTTTAAGGAGAACGCGATAACCTTCGAAGAGGCTCGTCTTGTCTTTGTTTGTAAAAAGATTTATGTACAGGATTTGGATCCCGAAGGGTTTTTGGATCCTCACATTGACTCTCACTATCCGACAAAGGACTATCATCGTCTTTATTGCGGTGAAGTTGTCGATGTTCTTGAGCAGAAGTAAATAAGTGGCAATTCTGTGCCCCGTCGGATAGACGGGGCATTTTTTGCGCACAATATTGGGGAATTGTGGGAGGTGGATTATGAAATCGAAGAAACAGAATGACCTCGTCAGTGCCGAACCGCATCCCTTTCCGGAGTTTTCTGTAGCAGACACGGGTGCGTTGACCGAAGACGCCCCTTTAGCATCTGCACTGGATGTTAATATGCGGATGCTGAAGCGGGTGTTTCAGGATGATGGGACCTTTATCTGTCGTGAATTTTTTTCGGGGCCTGTTCGATGCTTTGCCGTATATTTTGATGGACTTGTCAATAATACAGTGGTTTACGAAAGTGTGATCCGTCCTATGATTGAGTATATCGAATCGCCCTGTACGCCGCAAAGAATTGCTCGTGAAATTATTATAAACATTGAAACAAAGATTGTCAACACTGCAAAGGAATGCTTTGATGCAATGCTTGCGGGAGACAGTGTCGTGTTTGCCGATGGGTATGGCCAAGCTGTTGTTGCAAGCACAAAAGGTTTTCCTGTTCGCACCCCTGAAGAGCCTGCGGCGGAGAAGGCATTGTTAGGCCCACGTGAGGGATTTACCGAATCTGTGCTGATGAATGTTGCGATGGTGCATCGCAAGCTGAAAACCGTCGATTTTTGCGCTGAAACCATGACCTTCGGAACAAGAAGCGGAACAAAAGCATTTTTATGCTATTTAAAGTCTGTGGTTCGCCCCGAGCTTCTGTCGGAAGTAAAAAGACGATTGTCCAATATTGATATGGACGGGATTCTTGACAGTAACTATATTTCGGAACAGATTTCGGATTGTCGTAATTCCATTTTTCGCACCGTAGGGATGACTGAGCGCCCCGATGTGGTTGCTGCGGGACTTTTGGAGGGAAGAGTGGCTTTAATTGTGGACGGGACACCCGTTGCACTGGAAATGCCTTATATTTTTATGGAAACCTTCCAGACTGCGGAGGACTACTATCAGAATTTTTGGTTTGCATCCATCGGTCGGCTGCTTCGCATTTTATGTTTTATATTAACTGTATCGGTGCCCGGTATTTTTGTTTCGCTTGTTTCCTATCATCAGGAATTGTTGCCTACAGATCTTGCGCTCAGCATTGCCTCCGCGAGGGAGGGGGTTCCGTTTCCCATTGCGGTGGAATGCTTTTTGATGATTACCGTATTTGAAATTCTGCGAGAGGCCAGTCAACGTTTACCCGGAAATATTGCGCAGGCGTTGAGCATTGTTGGTGCAATTGTGATTGGAGATGCCGCAGTTTCCGCTCGTTTTATCGGATCAACGACGTTGATTGTTGTGGCTTTTGCCGGAATCACGGGATTGATTTCTCCCCGATTGGAAAATTCTGTGATCGTTTTACGTCTATATCTTTTGATCGCAGGCTCTCTTCTTGGCTTGTATGGTATTTTATTTGCGCTGTTGTCGGTCTTTTTCCACCTCATGTCCATCACATCCTTCGGAGTGCCCTATCTTGCTTATTGGTTTGTGCCTCGTGGACAGGATCAAAAGGACGTGCTGATTCGAGCGCCCTGGTGGACTATGCGTACCCGCCCTTCGTTTTTTGCAAAAGATCGTATTCGGAAGGGGGAATGATATGAAACGCATGTTATGTTTTATTTTTACCATGCTGAACGTGCTTTCTTTGAGTGGATGTTATGATTATCATGAAATAAACAATACTGCTATGGTCGCAGGAATCGGGATTGATCACGGAAAAGAATTCCACTATAAGGTTTCGGTTGAAGTAATTCGTCTTTCGGGGGGAGAATCTTCCACACCAACGGCCAAGGTGATTTCCGAAGAAGGAGAGAATGTGGAGGATTGTTTGAAGCGACTTGTCAATGTTGCGACTAAAGAACTGCAGTTCAGTCATTGCAAACTCATTTTGTTTTCGGATTCGGTAACAGAAGAAGGAGTAAGCAATCTTGTAGATGCGTTTATGAGAGATCCTCAGTACCGATCGGACCTTTTCCTTGCCGCAGTCCAAGGCTCGGGTGCCCGTGAGATGCTATCGATCGGTGAAAAGGAAGAACGTATCGCATCTTATGACTATGTGTCCGTGATTGAAAACTCTTATCGGGAAACGGGATCAGTACCTCCGACAAAACTGTATCAGTTTTCTATGGACGGAGATCAAACGATGCTGCCTCTCTTTACGGAATCTGATGGAAAATATTCTGTAGATGGAACTGTCAGCCTTGTAAAAGGGAAAAAATTCGGTTTGTTGGATCTGGAAAAAACACAAAGTGTGATGCTTGTTTCAGGGGAATACCGACGAGGTGAGTTGTTGTTGACTACAGAGGACGGAGTTGAAATTCCATGCCAGATTCGTTCGGTAAAGGCTTCTCGCAGCGTGGAGGACGGGGAGTCTCTCTCTGTTTTTGTAAAATTGGAATGTTATATTCGTCTCACCTCTATGCCGAAGGACTTTGATCTGTCCACAATGCATGGCGTGGATGCTGCGGAAGAAAAAATATCGGCACTGTTGTCCGAAAAGCTGGAATCGGATTGGCAGTGGGCAAAGGAACGGGAGCTTTGTGATGTGTTTGGGTTATCGGTCTATGTTTACAGACATGCGCCTTATCTATATGATCTTCGAAATGCAGGAGATAGAGCGAAGATTATTGAGTTGAAGTCGGAATGTAAGGTTACACTGGAAAACTTTGGATTTTCTGACGAAAGGATTTCAAAATGATGCTGTATGTGCTTTCGGCAGCGGTTGCAATTTTTTTGACTGTATTGCTTTTTCGTTCAACCGACGATATTCCCACCCGATGGACGGGAAGCGTTATCGTAGTTCTCGGAACATTCTTTTTAATGTTATATCTATCGGGGATATCAGGTGTGGGGCTTTCCGAGCAGATTGTAAACTGGTTTGAGAGAGGTGGGATGTCTGCATGAACGGGACGGCGTTGATGCGTCATCGGATTCTGTTTGCGGTGTTGTTTCTGATGGGTGCAAATCTTCTTATCGGAGGCAGTTATCGGGCGCGACAGGATTCCTGGATTTCACTTTTGATTGCGGTTGTTCTTCTTGTGCTTTGGGGGATTGTTTTGGCTCGCATTTCGGTTTTGCGGCCGGGGGAGACGGTGTTTGATCTTTTATACCTGTTTCCCGATTCCGTTCGTTTTGTGTTGACCGGACTTCTTGTGTTATATTGCTTCGGACAGAGTGCTATCACAATTCGTACCTATGCGGGCTTTGCACGGGTCGTTTCTCTGCAGAATACCGATTTGTTTGTTCCAATCGCATTGCTATGCCTTTCTGTTGCATTTTTTCTGCGAAGGGATGATGGTGTCCTTTTTCGTTTTTCTTACGTTGTATCGCTACCAATTATTTTTATTATCATTCTCCTCTTTTGTTTGTTGCTTAATATGTTTCGGACAGAGCTTTTGTATCCGATTTATTATCAGAATACGGAGAATGTCCTTCTGTGTGCGGCGGATAATCTATCGTTTCCATTTGGAAATGCCTTTTTGCTACTCGGGTTATTATATGATCCAAAGGATGCCGAAAACACTCGGCCAAGTTGGCTTATATCTTGCATTTCTGCGGGAGCGTTATCGCTCTTGATTGTGCTTCAGAATCTTTTGCTTCTTGGGGGGGATTTGGCAGAAGATTTGAATTTTCCTTATAATTTTTCTACCTCACTTGTAAATCTTGCGGATTTCTTTTCCCGTCTGGAGGTATTTACTTCCTTGTTTTTCTTTCTTTCAGCGGTTGTTCGCGCTTCTTTTTGCCTGAAAATGGCTGTGCGAGGAATAAATTCCATTGTTCCGATTGAATCAAAGGCGTTGGGGTTTTCCATGGTATTTTTGTTGTGTGGCTATTGTTTGATTATGTTTGAAAACACGAATTCTGTTTTCGGCTTTTTGGAAATTTTCCACATCATTGCTCTTCCTTTACAGTTTGTTTTGCCCGCTTTGCTTTGGTTGTGTGTGGAATTTCGTGCACGAAAAGAACGGAGGGCATATGGAAAGATTGGTCCTCCATTGTAAAATATTGTTCAACTCAAAAGTTTACAAAAATGACATGAAATACACCTTGACAATTACAGAAAAATGTGTTATAATATCCAAGGTAAATTTGAGACCGCCACTCATCTTTACAACATATATGCGGGTATGGCGGAATTGGCAGACGCGTTAGATTCAGGTTCTAATGGTCGCAAGGCTGTGCAGGTTCAAGTCCTGTTACCCGCACCAAAGCATTCAAACCCGAACCTTTTACCAATCGGTGAAACGTTCGGGTTTGTTGTT
>JAGAOU010000102.1 GCA_017623595.1 Clostridia bacterium | reverse complement strand
TCTCTCTACACCGCCGTTGAAAAGACCGAGCACAAGCCTGTTCGTCCCTATTTCTGGATTTACGTTGCTTTGATGGGTGCTGCAGTTGTTTTGGCCGAATTTATCAACAATGTTATCTACGGCGCATACATTAAATTGCTGTAATTTTCTTCCTCAAACATAATATGACCCCCGCCCGTTTCTCGGGCGGGGGTTTGTTTTGAATCTTGTTCCCGATATCATTATTGCATGTGTGGAGTAATGGTAACAGGGGGTTCGGTGATGGGGAAGTGTTTGTTGAATTCCTCGTAGAATTCCGTTGCTTGCTTTTTGAACCATTCCTCCGAAACAGTATGGTCTCCGTACCCCAAATTTCGGTTCCATTTGACCGACATTTTCTGCAATTTGTTTTGGTTCCTCCTGTATTTATCGGGATCGTTTAAATCTATGACCAAAAAGCGGTTTCCCATAAATTCCTTTATGTAGGCCCGTTTCATGTCTGTCCACAAAATGGGACCCATGGCGAGGGAGGAAGAGTGATCGATAAACGCCTCCTCCGTAATTTCCAAAACAGGTCGATTTTGCCCCATTTTCTTGATCAAAAAAATTGCGGCGCCTACGGTAAAGGGGAGGCAAAGGATCGTAAGAGCCTTGAAGCCCCAATAAAGCACAGGATTGCTGAAAGCGTCCTGCGGGTCAACCATTTCTTGAAAATCAAAGACTGCCAAAAACAGAAAGAGGATAGAGGCCGCAATGCAGATAAAAGCCTGGCCAAAGGTTTTCTTTTTGCTTTGATAGATAATCATAGCGCTTGTTTTCCTTCGTTGATTTTTTGGATGGAATCCTGTTTGACCTGCGCCTTCAGTGCTTGCAGGTAGGGATGCCATGCGCAGTTTTCGTCGCCGTAAGTAAGGTTCAGGGTGTGTTCCTTTTTCAGCCAGGTGGAGAGGTCTGCTTCGTTGTGCTGGATGAGGGTTTCCAGGTTATCCAAGGCTTTATAAAGCCTTGCTTCCTCACTCTTTTTTTCCTTCATTTCTGCAAAGAGGATGGTCCATTCTTCGGCATAAGGAGAGGGCAATTGGGACAGAAGCCATGCAATGGCCCGCTCCTCCTGTGCTTCGTCCGAGGAGGTTTTATCGAAGGCAGGGACATCTCCCGTCACCGCTTCTCCCAAATCGTGGATCAAGCACATTTTGACTACCTTGTTCATATCGAGGCCGTCAAATTCATCCTCGCAAAGCAGTGCCATAACCGCCAGCCGCCAGGAATGCTCCGCAACACTTTCCCGCCGTCCGTCGGAGGTCCAGCTATGGCGGGTGTTGCACTTTAATTTTTCAATGATGCCGAAAAAGGCAATCAGTTCTTGCGGTTTCATGATCATTCCTCTCCTTTGTCAGCGGTAGGATTGGATTTTATCTCTCAGCTTGCGCGTGGCTTCCCCTGCGCGGGCAAAGTAATCCTCAGCCGACATATCGTCATAGAATTTACTGCCCCAACGGCCCACCTCCAACATGACGGTGCCTTCGAAGCCACTTTCGGCAATTTGTTTGGCCACATGGTCGAAGTCGATCTTGCCGTCATAGGGGAGCATATGGTAGTCTTTACAGAACTCGCAGGTGTTGTCGTGGATGTGCAACGCCACCAATTTGCCTCCGAAGAGGGGCATATATTCCCGCCCGGGGGTGAAGCATGCTTCATGCCCCACGTCCCAGCAGAAGCGGGCATCCTCGTAATAATCAAACATCAAGGCAAGATTTGCAAGCATGCGCTGATTTTCAAAGGCCAACGTGACCCCAAGTGCCCGTGCTTTTTCCACCAGCTTGGCGAAACGTGCGTTGCCGATATCGCTGATCATAGGCGGTTTTAGTCCCGAGGACATATGTACTATAATCACGGGGACATGGTTCCTCTTTGCCGCTTCTGCACATCCGATCAGACGGTTGAGCATTTCATCCCCCGCATCTCCCGCATACCAGATATCGTTGATTCGATCATAGGGGGCATGCAGGGTTTCCACGTCAATCCCCGCCTGTCTCAGAGCGTTAATGCTTTCGTCCGGATCGTTGTTTTTGCTGCCCATAAAGGTGGCTTCAAAGCCGTTTTTCTTCATCAAAGCAATTTGCTCGTCCCGTGTAAGGTCTCCGCCGTAGCTGTTCCAGCTGATACCGAGTTTCATGATCATTCCTCCCGATCGGTGCAATAGGTGATGCGGATTCCCTCCGCAGTGTCTTCCCGATTCAAAATCACCTTATCTCGATACAGTGCGGCGAGGGCAGCACCGTCATCATAGGGGATTGTGACGGTTTTTTCATATTCTCCCGCAAAATGCCGAAGCAATGCATTTTTCAGCTCCTCGCACCCCTGTCCCGTGCGGGCGGAAAGGGGGAAGACCCGCATCTTTTCTCGGGATGCCAGCGCATAAAAGGGAGCAAGATCTGCCGTTTTGCAGTCGGTTTTGTTCAGGATCAGGAAAATGGGCTTTTGATCCTGCTCTGCCGATGCCTCCCATGACCATACTGGAGATCAGCCCGGCAAAAGCCACCTTAAGCTGATTTAATTATACCATATAGAAATCCGTTTGTCAAAAAACCGTATCCAAAATAAATGCTCAGATGGATAAATAATCGAAAAACTAGTATGGCATAACTACATACTTTTCGGTTTGCATCATTTCAGCAAAGGTTGGCGAATAATATCGCCCGCGATCATTACAGATAAAATTCTTCTTTATATACCTTTTCAAAAGATCAAAAACTTTTATTGACTCTTTATGATAACACTCGTTTCTTAAATAAAATCTTCCGCAAGTAATACCGATTCTGTTTTCTGGAATAGACCGATTTGATGTGTCAATTCCCGACAAATCAAATTCGATATAGCATCCTAAATCACTCATGATTTTATTTTCAAGACACACACGGTCTCCGGGTTCTCTAAAAATAGTAAATATTCCTTCTGCTTTAATCTTTTCGCCAGCGCGATTGATTTTAAACATTTCCAAGCCGTGCTCTGCAAAAAAAACCTGAAGTACCAAAAAGTCTTCATCTGTATGATAAAAATTTATTTGTTTCCCCACAATAAACCTCCTTCAAACCTCACACAAATTCATATGGAACAAAAAGAACTTCAACCTTACAGCTCAGCAAATCATATATTGCCAGTCTTTCACGCGCGACAGGAAAACCACTACTATCCAGTGTTTTCCCCACTTGAATACACAATTTCTCACTACCCTTCCGCACGGATTGTTCCAGCAAACTTCATAACATTTAAATCCCAATATGAACGATATATTGCTGGCTATCACCTGCTTTTTGCAGTAATTTATAAAGGCTGCCAATTCTTTTATTGCATTTGGATTGCAACCTCAATGAAATATTTGAATCAAATCTATGTTTTATTACAGTTGCACTTTCAGGTGGAATGATTGTTCTACCATGGTAATCAAGTTTGTCACCTTCTCTTTTTAAACTCTGAACAAAAACCTTAATTCCCATAAACAACTTATAATGTTTCAAAACAAATGAATCTGGCACAAAACAAATGCTGCTGGCAAACTTTTTCCTACTGTTTATGTCACTATAATAGTCCAAAGCCAATGCAATATCTTCTTTTGTAACTAAAATAAAACAATGTTTCATCATCTTGTTCTTCCAAATGACACAATTAAGTGTTCAACCCCATCATAAACCAAATCAACATACTTGTCCGCATTTCGATATCTATATACATTTTCAGTATATCCCGGTACAAGTTTTCGTTTTACTCTCTTTGCAAGTACATCATTGGCAAAAGATGTAGCTTTGTTGGTATATTGCTGAATGCTTTTCGCACCAACTTGAGGCCCATGCTCAAAAAAATGATGGGTCGCAGATTCTTGAGGTGAATTAAAAGACCCCTTAGACCAATTTCCTTTACATTGATTATGCACCAACATGCAAAGATCATCAACGAAGTAGGTATGGCAGTCCTCAACCTCAAAGTTAAAGACGTCGACGGGTTCGGAAAGAGTGATTAGATTGACGCATTGGACAGTAGCTGTATTCCAATCCTTGGTATAGACACAATCGCCAGGAACAAGGTTTGCAGCATCAACCCATCCTTTTCCCTTAACCTGGAATGGATGTGTCTCGGTACAACGGATAATTTCGCCGTCGATGTTGAGCTCGGTCAACCGATCAACTTTGTTGACAGTGGTAGAAACAACGCGTTTCTCTGAAACTTCCCCGGTGATATGATCCACGCAAGGAATCATGTCGCCAACCTGCACCGTCTCAATGGCTTTCTTGCCAAGGGTAGTCAACACCGTCGTTCCTGCAACAAAGCAGAACATGGGATTTCCGCGCATCACACTGATACCGGAACTGACACCACCCATGACCATGCCGGAGATCAGCCCGTCCTGAGCACCCTGAATGGCACCTTTGACGGCACCCTTGCCCATTCCGCGCAAAGTTCCCTCTAAGGTTCCGGTCTCCAGATATCCTTCGACGGCCCCTTGTACAGCTCCGGTTACAGCTCCGGATGCCGCACCGGCAACCGCACCGACCACCGCACCTTTTGCGGCACCGTACAAAACGGTACCTACCGCACATAAGGCAGTACCACCTGTCGCTACAGCAACCGCAGCGGCAGCAACAGCAACCACAGCAACCACGGCAACAGCAACCACCAATTTCTTCCAAAAGGACCAGTCGCCGTCATCGTCCCGATTTGCGACGGGATTGTTGTCGCAATAGAGATAAAGGTTCAAGCCATGAATATCGTACTGCGCATCTTCCAGAATGTCGGTGGTGTCGGCGTTAATAAAGCGCCCCGTTTCCGGATCGTAATAACGAGTGTTAAGATAATACAGACCGGTTTCCGTATCGTAGTAATAACTACGGTAGCGGAAGGGATTCAGCGTACCGATAGCATCGGACGTGTAGTTCTGCACGGCCAACACAGCACCCCAAGCGTCGTAGGTGTACGAAGCCACCAGTTGACCTTCGGACGTGTAGATTTCGGAAACGTCGCCCTGCAGATTCTTGCGGTAGTAATAATCGGTTCCGTTATAATTGAAACCGACAACGCCGCTGCCGCCGTAATAATAGGTTAGGGTCTTGGTTCCGTCGGACTCACGGAGGATCTTGTTGCCGTCCAGTGTATAAACGGTGTTGTTCTTCCGACTGCGGATCCCGTTGGCACCGTAGGCAAAGGTGTTGTTACCGAAGCTTTCCAGCCGTCTCACCTTGGTCCAGGTCAGAGCGTGCCCACGATAAGTGGTGGGATTGCCCATGGCATCATAGGTGCAAAGCTGCCCGTCGAAGGACTTCAGACGGTCTTTCCAGCCCTCGTCATAATAGACATAGGACTTAGTTTCTTCGCAAGTGCCGAGATTGACATCGGTACAAAGAGCATAGATCTTCTTATAGGTAATATTACCCCCAACGTCATAATCCCATACGTAGGTCTTTCCCGTAGCATGATTATCTTCTCTCTTCAGGCGATTCAGCCCGTCGTAGTAATATTTGGAGAGAAGAGTTGCACCTTGGCTTACCGTTTCGAGATTGCCGGCCTTGTCATAGGTGTAATTCAGGGCAGAACTGTTTGCGTTAATGCCATAGATATGGCTTGTAACGTTGGAAACAAATTCAGTCTCGATCGTCTGGCCGTCTTTCGGGGTAGTTAGATATCCGTAGGCTTCTTCAAACAATGTGTGCTCGCCCAGAGAGAAGGTTTTCTTCTTGGTACGGCGCAGCCCATCTTTCTCAACCTTGTCGGTAAACTTCCCGTCCAAGGTGACTCCCAGAACTTCATTGTCGGGATAGTAGCCGGTGCCGTACGCCTCGTATACGGGACGGTAGGTGTGCCCAACAGAGCCGTAGGTTCTGGATGTAAGCCGCTCGTCACTGTCATACACAAAGGTATTCGTCGCCAACAACGCACCGCTTGCGATGTCGGTTTCTTCAACCTTGATTACATTACCCTTGGTGTCATATGTGTAATTATAGCACACTCCGCGCTCATTGTCAAGCATATTTTGTAGTTTTCCGGAAGAATCGTAAGTAGCATTGCTTACAGTACGGGCATTTCCGTTCTTATCAGTATAAGTGCTGACGGTAGGATTCCCGAAAAGATCGCTCACGACTTTGTTCTTCTCGCCGGAAGCAAACACAGTCTCGACGGAATCATTCAACCCGTCCCGTGCGTAATTCTTGGAAAGCAGAGTGGTTTTAAAAGCATCATCCCCAACCGTAACCGACTTACTTCTGCCCAACTCATCGAAATCAAAACCGAAATTGAATCCGTTATGAGCAACGCGGGTAAGATAGCCGCCTGTATAGAAATACTGATTTTCCGCCGTCACGTTATTCACGGTGGAAGAAAGAGTTTTCAGATCATCGGTTTGATTATCATAAGTATAATTGTACTCCTGTCCGTTGACCGCAGTCTGCTTCATGAGAAGATTGCGAGCAGTATCACGGTCATAGGTGGTTTTCAACACTTCACCGTTGTATGAGTAGCGAGAATCCAGTTCGGACTCAATGAAGTTACCTTCCCTATAGGTGTATTCAGAATACATATACGAATTGGGGGTATCCTTATGATAAGTCTTGCGCGTGAGTTCTTTTCCGTAACGATTGTAAGTATACTCAATCACCAAGCCTCGATAGTCTTCGGTCTTCAGTAGATTGTGTTTACTGTCATACTTATAATGCGAAATAAAGATGTGTCCCTTCTTGTCAATCACCGTAGTACGGACGATATCCGAATTTTCATCCATGTAATCTGTCGTGGTAAGCACGCCGTCTTTTTTTGTGGTAATTGTCTTGATCTTCTTCTGTTCTCCAAAAACATCAAGAGTAAGAACATCGGTGTTGTCAGATTTATAAGTGTTTGTCGTGATAATCCCATCCACTGCAACCATGCGTGCGTTTGTAAAGTAACAAGCGCCGGTATTGGAGGAATAATCTAATTTCAACTCAACATTAATTGGACAATTGTCTTCCTTCAAGACAAACGGAATTGCGGCAAACTGCCATCCGGTATACCCCGCATCATAATTTTCAACGTATTCTTCTACGGATCCACCGTCATAAGTAACCTTCAAGACGAGTCTGAATTTTGCAGTAGATGCATCGGTATTTGCATCTGCGCTTCCCGTTGCTTTTGCCCAGGCTGAAGCAACTTGAGGATTCCGGCGCGTCGGAAGCAACGATTTTGCTGAAGGCTACGGAGCTTTCGGATAAAAAGGAACAGCTACAATCTCTGATAGACAGCGAAATCTAC
>JAGAOU010000101.1 GCA_017623595.1 Clostridia bacterium | reverse complement strand
CTATCGGGAAAAGAGCAACGCCCGTCAGAAGGTGGATATCACCCTCATCCCCTATTACGCCATGGAAAATCGGGGCGAAGACGAGATGCTTCTCTGGTTCCAGGTAAAATAACGAAAAATGCGAGGGCTTTTGCACTCGCATTATTATTTTTTCAAAAGTTTTGCGGAGAGTAGGGTGTCACCGTACTGCAGGTCGATGGATGCTACGGCATAGGGGACACCGTCGTCGCAATAGTAAACGTTGCAGTACAGAATCTCGCCGCCTTTTTCGTTGACGGCCTTCAACGCGGTGCGGATGTTGCCGACAGTGCCGGGCGCAGATTGTTCCTTACGTTCAACGTGAGCGGTAACGATTTTCCCCTCTTCATTGGGAGCGGAGAGGGCTTGGATCTTCGATGCTTTTATGGATTGGAGGGTCAGTTCCATGTATATATTCACTTCTGTTGCTTCTTCGTCCAAGGGCTCGGACAGGGGTGTATTGGCGGGAAGGGCACTGCTGAAATCGATTATAGTTTCGCTATGGAGTATGGTACCATCCGCTGTCAAGGTCCAGCAGAGATTCCGTGGAGCAATCTCGCTCTGTCGCAACAAGACAATGGCTTCCCGACAGGCAAGAATTCCATCCATGTCTCCTTCAAAGGTGATGAAGAGGGTTTCGTCTTCTTCCCAACATTCCGACGGGTTCAGTCCTCCGTTGACAAGAAGTTCCTCGTAGGGATTCGATCCAAAAAGCAGAATAGGGAGCGCAACGGCTGCTGCAATGACCAACAGTCCTGCCGTAATCAGCACGGAAATTTTCAGTGCCCCGAATTTTGTTTTGGGAGAGGATCCGGCTTGCATATTCATAGGAAATATACCACCTTTCCGAGAACGATGCCAATTTTTTTCATTATATCAGATTTTCCTTCTTTTGTCAAGAGACCGTTCCGAAAAATCTGTTGTGTCATGACGATGAATTCATCCCTGCAGAGGACACAGGAGATGGCATTGACTTATGATTTCGCTCAAGCTTCTTTTTCAGATGATTGGCGTTGATTATTGTTCAATTTTTTTGACACCCCTTGACAAATGCCCATCGGTGCGTTATAATAGAAAAAAACAATATTATGCCCGTAAAAAGAAGGGAGTTTTTTATGAACAACCGAAAGACCGTCATTATATCCAACGATGCTTTGGTGACGGAGGATTACGAATATCTCTGCACAAAGCCCCTGTTTAAGCAGCTTATGGCCGAGGGAAGCTGGGTCAAGACCCTGAAAACCGTCTATCCCTCCATTACCTATTGCTGTCACGCCTCCATGATTACGGGATGTTATCCCGATAAAACCCATCTTTACAACAACGAGGTGGACGAATTCGGGAACAAGGACTGGACGTGGGAACGGCACCACAACCGTGCCAAGACCCTCATTGATGCCGCCAAGGAAGCAGGCAAAACCGTTGCAAATGTGTTTTGGCCCGTGTTGGGGCAGGATCCCAACATTGATTGGAACATCCCCGAATACTGGTCCCAGTCCCCCGAGGATCCCATCTGCGACGCCTTTGCCCGCATGGGAACCTCTTCGCAGGTCATCGAGGAGATCGTCAAGCCCAATCTTTATTACATCGAAGGACACCAACGCCAGCATCCCTATTGCGATGAATTTGTGTTCGCCTGCGCACGGGATATGATCCTCAAATACAAGCCCGATCTTTTGGTGGTGCATCCCGCAGGCATTGACGGCAAACGCCATTCCTGCGGCCTGTTCAACGAATATGTCACCGAACAGCTGGATTACACCTATTATTGGATTGAGAAGATTGTTCGTGCTCTGAAGGAGATCGGAGAATGGGAGAATACCGATCTTATCCTCACCTCCGACCACGGCCAGATGAACATGATTCGCCGCGCGAACCCCAATCTGCTTCTGGTCAACAACGGCTTTATGAATGTGGACGAATCGGGAAAGGTCACTTCCATGAAGGCTTACGTCAAGCCCGTGGGCGCTTCTGCGCAGATCTTTTTGACCGACAAGAGCGAGGAAAACCGCGCCGCCGTGGAAAAACTCTTCACCGACGCGGCAAAGAGCAACCTTTACGGCTTTGAACGGTGCTATACCGCCAAGGAAGCCGCCGAGGAAGAGCATCTGGCGGGAGATTTCGACTTTGTTCTGGAAACCGACGGATATACCACCTTCGGTCCCGGAGTGACAGGGGATTACTTCACCCCCTATGATCTCACCGACTATCGCCTGGGGAAGGCCACTCACGGCTATCTGCCCGACCGCGGCCCCCAGCCCAGTATGCTTTGTGTGGGTCCCTCCTTCCGTAAGGGCGTAGTTTTGGAGCGTCATCCCACCGTGGATATGGCCGCCACCATTGCCCACATCAACGGCTGGTCCCTCCTCTGTGACGGCACCCCCATCACCGAAATTTTGAAATAACCGACACTCCAACCGTCCCTCGACAGAATCCGAGGGGCGGTTTTTTTGCGATATTTTCCCCCATAACCGTTGACAACCAGCGAAAAACATGGTATAATGGCGTTAATATAACAGAAATTGCATCCATTACATCGACTTCATTCCTGCGGGGAGTCTGAGCAGCTCTCGCCTAAACTTCCAATATGACAATTACGGCAACCCCACGGTTTATAAAAACATCAACTGTGTATGGAAAAGCATCTGCCGATTGTCGCAATGCGGAATACGCGATTTTCGCGATTTTATGAAACTCATGGAATCCAGCTACATAATATACATCCCTAAACGGAGGTTTGCTAAAAATGAAGCATACAATTATTAATCGTTGTTCAAGGATTCTGGTCCTTTACATTGAAGGATCCACTGCAGAGCTTTATCCAATGCAATCTTTTGAAATTGAAACAGCAAATTCATCATTTACCTTGTTAATTGAACCAAAAAATTGGTCAGCGGCCACAACAATTCACGGAATTAAGGAAATTCGTGCAGGGAAAACGTTTAGTTTAACAGGCGTTCGTGACTTTGAAAGTTCTCTGGCTCTATATTTAGAGGTTGAAGCCAAGGGATGCTGTACAATAAAGATAAAGAACAAAGTATTACGTCGCTTGCGTGGTTTGAGTCACTTTCAGTGCACTTTCGACTGCTTTGTTGCGGAGATTGAAGGATCCAATACAATTCAATTTCAAGGAAACTATTTGACAAATCAAGATTCTGTGAAAAAGTTCTTCCGTGTGTTTAGGCCTGTTTTTATTCGTAATATTGTAGAATCAACAATATCCTTCTCCTGTTTTTTGTTTTTTCTTTTCCTGGGGATTTTTTTAGCACCTGTATATTATTATATTTCCGGAGTTTTCTTCATTCTACTGGCAGGCACATTGAACAATGTTATAAAGTGGATAAGTTTTAAAAACGATTTATCAAACACGGGCTATATCGATCTTGATACATTGCAAAAGCACTAATATTTAGGTTGATTAGCAGACAGTAGGCATAGAAAAAATTAAAGCAAATAAACATTATTTGTGGGTTAACTGGAAAGGAGACGAATGAGAGAGCATGAAACAATTAATCGAAATCGTTTTTCATATCTTCTACTGTGTTCTGCTACCTTTTTCGATTACGATATATCTCTTGGTTGCAATTAACACTTGCATCTTCGGTGAAAATGCTTTTCTTGACTTTCTTGTCAGCGTTGTTTATGGGAGTATCCCCCTGTGGGTGTACATTATATTGGGATATGTTAGTTGGAATGTAAAACTGCTAACTACATATTTTGCGCGAAAAATGATTTTTGCTCACTCCATTATAATTTTGATTTTAATGCTATTTTTAATTACTATTATTTTATTGACACCAATTGACCTAACACGAATACCGTTTCTCATCATATATACCTTCTTTTGCCTCTTACCGCGCACATATATGTATGTCTACAAGGCTATAAAACACAGAAAACATAAAACGAGAAAACCAATAAAACCCACCGGTGATTTTTATGAAGGAAAATGATAGATATTTACGCAATTTGTATTATGCAGAAACAAATCTAAATTATGATAATTTTTCGTTTACAAGAAAAGATTGACCTAATGACCTAAAATATTTGCAGACAAATACTGTGTGGAGAAATCCACTTAGAACTTGAATACTTAATTCTCTTCTGAAAAGCCCAGTAAACATGCATGTTTACTGGGCTTTTCAGAAGATCCATCGGGATTGTTACAGGAGGATTATTGGTCCCGATGTTTTTTTCGGTATTCCGAGGGTGTCTGTCCTGTGCGACGGCGGAAAAAATCAGTAAAATAGGAGATGTCGCAGAAATGCAACTGTTCCGAGATTTCTTTTACCGAGAGGTTCGTTTTTTTTAGGAGAGACTGCGCAATGACAACGCGACGGTTCAAAATGTATTCGTGGGGAGAAGTACTGTAACGCGCCTTAAAAATACGGATAAGATATTGTTTTGAAAAGTGAAATTCGCCGCAAAGTCGGTTGAGGGAGACGTCTCCGTCCGAAAGAGAATCGATGTATCTGCGGATTTCTTCTGCGGGAGAGGGGGCACGCCCGTTCTTGTTTCGTCGGCGCAATTCATCGTGGATTTTTTGCACCAACTCTAAAAACAGGCGAGGGCCTTCCCGATCAATTGTTTCAACGTCGGTATCGTTGTTGATCAAGTGATGAATCCGAAACATGTCCTCTTTCAGATCGAAGGAGGGGATGCTATTAACCTTATCCAATCCGTAGGCGCGCAGAATTTCTTCCGCGGCGGGACCGGAGGTCTGCACCCAAATCTTTGTCCAAGGGTCATCGGGGTCGGGATAGTAATCATGATAATTCCCTTCGTGGAGAAGAAATACGTCTCCTGCGCCCACTTCAAAGGTTATGTTGTTTTCCGTTACGGTTCCCCTGCCCGAAATTACATACTCGATAGAGCCCGGTCCGATGAGCCTCTGGATGTGCATGGATCTTGGAATGACGGGAACTGTAACGCCGGTTCGGTCTATGGCAAATGGGGCGGTGGTTCGCCTCAGGTATTTCGGCCAATTTCGTTCACTCATGATTCATATTCCTAAAAAACAGTTTCATATTTCTAAATTACGTGTTTCTTTTTTTGATTTACAATTTCATTATATCATGCTATAATGGTGTTGTCAAGGGGTTTTTATCAAAACTCTTAAAAAAAGACGATAGAGAAGATTTTATAAATCTTTCTGCATAAAGCGTGTGAGGTATTGATAATGCAACAATGGGAACAGGAAAAATCATTCTGCACGGAGTCATTTGAAGGCTGCGACAAAACCGCAATTCGTCGGTGTTGTTCGCTGGATTTGGGTTGGGAATTTGTACAAAAAGATGTGGAGGCGGAGGATGCGGCATGGGAAAGCTTGTCTCCGCGGGTTCTCAATCTGCCCCACGATTGGTCTATTGAAGGCGAATACGATCAATCCAATCCCTCGGGCGGTTCGGGCGGATATTTGCCCACAGGCATCGGCTGGTACCGAAAAGCCTTGCAGATTCCGAGCCAATGGCGGGAGGGACGACAGGTTTCCCTTGCCTTTGACGGTGTGTTCTGCAACAGTACCGTCTATGTGGACGGGGAGCAGGTTGGCGGTCGGGAATACGGCTGGCTTTCCTTCTCATGCGATATTACCGAGCAGGTTCAGGGCAAGGAATCGGTTACGGTTACGGTGAAGGTGGACAACTCGGTGCAACCCGCCGCCCGTTGGTATACCGGCTCCGGAATTTACAGTCATGTGTGGCTGATTTCCACCGCAAGGGTGCATGTTGCCGAAAACGGCACCTATGCGGTTGCAACGGCCGACGAGAAGGGCGTGCCCACCGGAGATCTGGCGCTGAAGACGGTGATCAAAAACAGCAGCACTGAGGATGCGACGGTTTCGGTGCGCACTACGGTATTCCCAAGGGGCAGTGCTGTTGCGGTGGCGCAGGTAGTTTCTCCGTCCGTTACGGTGGCGGCGGGAGAGGAATGCACCGTTACGCAGGCAACCAAGGTGGAAAAACCCCTTCTGTGGAGCTTTGAGCATCCCAATCTTTATGATATCAAAACCGAAATATTCTCCGAAGACGTTGCTCTTGACGACTATATCACCGAATTCGGATTCCGTGCGGTGCGGTATGATGTCAACGGCTTTTATCTGAACGGAGAGAGCATTGTTCTGAAGGGGGTAGCCAACCACTGGGCTTTGGGACCCATGGGAGCGGCGCAGACCACCAACATAATCCGTTATAAAATTCAGTTGATGCAGAACATGGGGGTCAACTGCATCCGTACCGCCCACAACGCCTGCCCGCCCGAGTTTTATCGGCTTTGTAATGAAATGGGCATGATGGTTATGGATGAATTTTCCGAAGGAGAACGGGGCAAGACGGCGGGGGACTACGGTACCCGTTGGTTCAAAGATCTGTGGAAGCGGGATGTGGAATACTGGGTCAAGCGGGACCGAAACCATCCCTGCATTGTGGTTTGGAGCATCGGGAACGAAATCGGGAGCACCAACGATAACACCGGCATCAGCGAGCATATCAAGCAGTTTGATACCACCCGTCCCACCACGGGAAGCATGATCTTCACCGGTGTGGATATTCCCGGTGCCAACGGCATCAGCGAGCGAAGCACCTTTACGCAACCCATTGAAACGCTTCCGCTGGTTGCCACCGAAGCGCCCCACACCCATGCGGTGCGCGGCGTGCATCGCACGCAGACCTGGTATCGGGGGCGGTTTTCCGAAGAAGGATCGGGGAATATTATTTATCATTTGACCGATTCCGAAATTTTCAAATACGATTGGTCCTCGGAAGCGGTGGGACCGCGCATCTGGCCCTCCGATTACGACAATGCCACCAGTCAGATGTCGGTGCGCAAGCATTGGACGCTGACCCGAGACAATCCCTGGCGCGTGGGCGAATTCCGCTGGACGGGCTTCGATTATATGGGCGAAGCGAACTATGTTCTGGGGGGCTGGCCCTACCGTATGTTCCACAGCGGTGCGGTGGATACGGCACTGTTCGGCAAGGACATGTATTATCTCTATCAGAGCATGTGGCTGGACAAGCCCATGCTTCATATCCTTCCCTCCTGGACCCATCCCACGATGGGAGAAGGAACCGAAATCCCCGTTTGGGTTTATTCCAATTGTGAAAAGGTGGAGCTGTTCCTGAACGGAACCTCTTTGGGGATGATCGACCGAGGTCCCATGGATAAGCGGGGGCAATATTCCATCCAGTTTGATTGGTTGGTGCCCTATACGCCCGGCACCATTACCGCCGTCGGCTATGACAAGGACGGGAAAGAGCTGCTGCGGGATACCTGCACCACCGCCTCCGCACCTGTGGCAATCACATTGAAAAACACCACCGACGAAGCCTTGGCCGTCGATCCCTTCTGGGTGGGACAGGTTACGGTCTCTACGGTGGACAAGGAGGGCAATTTCTATCCCTACGGGGAGAACAGAACCTATTATCACGTCTCCGGTCCTGCCTATATTCGTGCCGCAGACAACGGGTGCCCCACCGATACCGAAGCGCATGTCAATGGCAACCGCAAAGCCTTTATGGGACTGAGCAAGGTTTTTGTCGGTGCTACGGGGGAATCGGGGGATGTGCTTTTTACCGCCGCCTCTGTTTTGGGGGAAAAGCGGCAGTTGACCTCTGATCTGGTGCATATTGATGTCCGTCAGTTGGCCTTGCGCGGAAATCCCGCGAAGGATGCTTTTGAAATCTATTATACCTTAGACGGTTCTGTTCCCGATCGATCCTCCGCCCGATATAACGGGGCTTTTGAGGTGGAAGCGGAAACCACCGTCCGTGCCGCCGTTTACGTTGCGGGAGGTGATGCCCCCATGTTTCTCATGGAAGAAGCCTTTGGTGCCAACGAAGGTATGTATTGGGCAGGCACCGGCGAATTTGCCGCAGAGGAAAATGTTTTCCCGGCAAAGGATGCTGCCATCGCAGGGGAATCCATTGGCAAGCTCGATTACGGATATGTGGAACAATATATCGATTTCTGCGGAAAGCCCGGGACTGCGGAGTATACCGTCACCGCAAAGGAGGATGGAGTCTGTTACCTTGCGGTCTGCTACAATAACGGATCGGGGACGGTCGGAGACTTCAAAATGCTGGAAATCTCAGTCAACGGCACCCTCATCGAGAACAAAAAGATCTTCTATAACGGACCCTGGCGCACGTTCTGGTCTTATTTTATCTGCAAAGCCGAGCTGAAGAAGGGCGAAAATACGGTTCGATTCCATTCTCCCGCAACGGCGGGTCCCAACTTGAAGCAGGTGATTCTTTTGTCGGAGGATACGGTTTATACGGCAAAGGAAGCCTCTCAGACATCCGACGGGGAACTCGTCGCCTGCGATCCCTCCTTTGACAAGGTCTGTGTCCGTGCGGATTCCGAAGAGCAGGTTTCCTGGGTTGTCTCCGATAAGCCCTGCGGTGCCTATCGACTGCACTTCTGGTATTCCTCTCATAAGGGCGGTTTGCGGGAAATTTCGGGGTCGGTCAACGGAGAAAGCGTTGCCGTCTGGTCTGCGCTGCCGGTGTCCCCCGACTTTGGCTCCTCCCTTGGCTATTGCAAGGATGAGATAATTTTGCCTCCCGGAATCAATACCGTTTCCGTCACCGCTCCCGAAGGGGGAACTTTGGTGGGCGCCATGGTTTTGGAATCGGTGAAGGAATTCCCCTCGGTTTCCGTGACCGTTGATGCTTCCTGCGTGGCGTCTGCCCGCCTCAGCGTTGCTGAGAATGCTCCCGTGCTTGCGGACAGCGAGGCTGTCTCCGATGCCACGGTGTTTAACATGGTAACTACCGGTGAGGGATTGATTTATCTGATCAGTAAAAAGAACGGGAAATTGCTGACCTGCGACGGTGTTGCTCCGACGCTTTCCGACTGCGAAACCCATGGGAATGCCCAATGGCAGCGCACAGGCGAAGCGGAGCATTATGATTATCTGATGCACGTGGCCTCCGGCAAGATCCTTGCGGTGGACAATGACGGAACGCTGATTCTGGATGAGAGAAGCAATTATCGGGACGGCGACATGCGCACCAACCGTGCCTACTGGCGGTTTACCGCCGCGGCAGGCGAACAATGAAGAAAGAAGGTTACGTATATGAGGCGAATGCTGGCGATGGTTTTGTGTTTTGTTCTGGCGGGGGTTTTGGTTGCCTGCGGAGAGACGGGAGGATCGGGGGACGGTGCCTCGACGCAGACTGAGGTTGTGACCGAATCCGAGACTTCAACGGTAACGTCGGGCGAAGGTGTGACCGACTCCGATAGCGACAAAACCTCATCGGGAACGCAGACCGAGACCGACGATGGGCAGAGCGAATCCTCTTCCGAGACGAAGGAGGAGGATGAGACGAAGGACGTGCAGATTTTCAATCCCGAAATCGAGCATAAGTTTATTGCCAACGATATTATCAACTTCAGCCTTGTGGTGTTCGATCTGAACCTTTGTGAGGGTGATTTTACGAAACTGTCCGATGAATCCTGCGTGGTTTGGGAGTGGAAGTCCCGTGAAGATCCCAATTGCAAATATGCGAACAAAATCATTCGCTCCATTTCCGGGGTGAAATTCCGTTATTCCGAGTATTACAAGCGGGATGTTGTGATTGCCTGCGCCAATTTCGGTTGGGTGGGTGTGATCGATTATGACAATTGCAGTCTTCTTTGGGAATGTGCGTTGCCCGTGGGACCCCATTCCGTGGAAATGCTTCCCAACGGTGATGTGGTGGTGGGATCTGCCGACGGTGAGGGTGCGCTGATCTATTTCCCCCTTTCCGCAGGGATCACCGAGCCGGTTCATTCCATTGTGAGTCCCTCCTGTCATGGGGTTTGCTGGGATCCCGTAAAGGAGTGTCTGTGGGTTTTGGAGGGGCCGGGGATTTATGCCTGCACCGTGGAAAATCCGGGCACCGCAGAGGGCAAGCTGGTCCGTGTTGAGGGCAGCGGTGACACCTTTTCGGGGGACAATGGCGGTCATGCCTTTGCGCCCATTGGGGGAGAGCCCGGGAAATATTGGGCCTCCGCAGGGAAGGCGCTCTGGCGGTTTGACACCGATACGCAGAAAATTACAGGTGTGACGGGGGCTCTGTCCTCCTCTGCCATCAAGGGTATTTGCTCTTTTTCCGACCGAACGGTGATCGAATCTGTTGCGGGGTTGTGCGGCAAGAACAAATACAGCTGGGGCAGTGACGGATTCCGCATCATCACGCGGGAACTGTCCACGGGAAAGGTAAAGGTCCCCAGGGATGTTGTGACGGTGGTTCCTTTCCGCGGACGGGAGTTTTATAAGATTCAGGCCTTCGATAAAAATTATCAATGATTCTTCGGCATTTCTTTTTTTCGATCCCTTTTTTGGTTTTTAAATTGTCATAATAAAACCGAAAAATACTACTGGACAAACCGTTGGAAATAGTGTATAATAAAAAATACAATACGGGGTCTGCTTTTCTGCCCCGCAAAAAAGAGAAAGAAGGTTACAGTTATGAAGCGAATTTTTGCTCTGCTCCTTTGTTTGGTCCTGGCATTTTCCGTAGTTGCCTGCGGCGAAGGCGACGGTGGCACCGATACTTCGGTCAATACCGGCTCTGAAGATTCCGATACCTCTACCGAGACCTCCACGGGCACCGACACCTCCACCAATGGGGGAGAAGATGAAAACAAAGACGTTCTTCTGTATGATCCCGACATGGAGCACAAGTTTATTGCCACCGATATTACCAATCATAGTGTGGTTATCTTTGACTTGAATCTCTGCGAAGGCGATTTCAACAAGCTGACCGATGATGATGTTGCGGTGGTTTGGGAATGGGATCCCGAAGAAGACCCCAACTGTAAGGGCAATCCCGGCCTGGGAATTGACGCTGCAAAATATCGTTATTCCGCTTATTACAAGAAAGACGTTATCATTGCCTGCTCCTCCGGCGGCTGGGCGGGCGTCATTGACTACGAAAAGAAAACCGTCCTTTGGGAATACAATGTGGGCAACGGCCCTCACTCCATCGAAATGCTTCCCAACGGCGACGTGGTTGTGGCCTGCTCCAGTGATCCCGGAGCTCTTGCGTATATTCCTCTTTCCGCAGGGGCTACCAGACCCGTCTCTTCCATCCCCAGCCTTTATTGCCACGGTGTGAGCTGGGATCCCGAAAACGAATGGCTTTGGGTTCTGGAGGATAATGGCGTTTATGCCGCCACTATTACCAATATGGGCACCATGGAAGGCAAAATTTCCCGTATCGGAGGCGTCGGCGATGTATTTGACGGCGGCGAAGCGGGCGGCCATGCCTTCTCTCCCGTCTACGGCGAGCCCGGGAAATATTGGGCCTCCTCCGGCAGATATCTCTGGCAGTTCGATTCCGAAACCGAAACGCTGACCAAGAGCTACAAGCGTTACGGTACTTTGACCCATAAGAATAATATTAAGGGTATTGCATCCTTCCCCGACGGCACCGTTGTCGAGTCTGTTTCGAAGCTGTGCGGCAATACTACGCAGGATTGGTCCAGTGACGGATTTCGCATCATCACCCGTGAGATGTCCGGCGGTAAGGTGAAGGTTCCCAAGGATGTGGTTACCGTGGTGAAGTTTGACGTTACTCACCGCGAATTCTATAAGGTCCAGCCCTTTACCAAGGATTATCAGTAATGATTCATGATTACCGACCGGGGGACTCTCCCCGGTCGAATCCTATTGCGCTTGAATATGGGGAACGGGGTTCTGTTCCCGAAAAGAAAGGAAGAATCCTTTGTGAAACGACTTTTAGCCCTTCTGTTCTGTGTGACCTTTTTGTTTTGCCTTGCGGGGTGCGGTGAATCGGTGGAGCTTCCCAATACGCCTTCTACGGAAAAGGAGAGCGTGATTATTGAGCTGGATCCCTCCGTGGAACGGAAATTTCTTGCCACCGACATCACCAATCACAGTATTGTTGTCTACGATCTGAATCGTTGCGGCGGTGATTTTGAGAAACTGAAGGACGATGACACTTCCATTATTTGGGAATGGGATGCTGACGAGGACGGCAATTGCAAATTGGCAAAAAGGGTTGGTGCGGGTATCGATTCCGCCAAATACCGTTATTCCGGATGTTACAAACGGGATGTGATCATCGCCTGCTCCTCCTCGGGTTGGGCAGGCGTCATCGACTATAAAACCGAAACCGTTATTTGGGAATACAACATCGGCAAAGGCCCTCACTCCATTGAAATGCTTCCCAACGGTGATGTTGTGGTGGCCTGCTCCAGCGACCCCGGTGCGCTGGTTTATGTTCCCCTTTCCGCAGGAATTCAGGCCCCCGTTTCGTCTATCCCAAGCCTCTACTGCCACGGCGTCAGCTGGGATCCCCAAAATGAATGCCTGTGGGTTTTGGAGGATACGGGCGTCTATGCGGCGGTGATCGAAAATATGGGTACCGCCAACGGAAAATTGGTCCGCCTCAGCGGGTCGGGCGGAAGCGTCGGCACCGGCGGCCACGCCTTTTCTCCCATTTATGGGGAGCCCGGACATTACTGGGCATCCAACGGCGGAAGTCTTTATCGCTTTAACAGTGAAACCGAAGAGGTTCTCTTCCGCTACGATCGATCCTCTGTGCTGAGCACCGGAAGCATTAAGGGAATTGCATCCTTCCCCGACGGCACGGTGGTGCAATCTGTGGCGGGCATCGGCGGCAAGGATACCCGCGGCTGGTCCTGTGACGGCTTCCGTATCATCACCAAGGGCGCTGAAAAGGACATCGTTACCGTCGTTCTCTTTGAACCCTCCCACCGCGAATTCTATAAGGTCCAGCCCTTTACCAAAGACTATCAATAACCTGTTTTTGCATCAAAAAAAACGATTCTGCAGACGGAAATTGCACCGTCTGCAGATTTTTTTATTACATTGCTCCTTGGAAGAACTTGTCGATTATTTTTCACCCTTGTGCCCTTGCAAGACCAAAAGATTTGCACAAAAAAGTGGTATAATAACAAAAAAGGAGGTTCTATGTGATGAAAAAGCATTTTATAACGCAGAAGTTAATTGCAAGGTACGAGCAGAGCATGCGAAATGACGAAAAAAGCCAAAACACCGTTGCAAAGTATTTGCATGATCTTCGCACATTCTCCGCTTTTGCGCAGGGTCGCCCCGTGGACAAAAATCTGACTCTGGAATACAAGGCGGAAATCGGAACAAGCCACACCCCCTCCGGCGCCAATTCCATGATTGCGGCGCTGAATTCTTTCTTCCGTTTTGCGGGGTGGGACGAGTGCGTGATCAAGCAGTTTAAGGTTCAGAAAAAGGCCTATTGCTCTGAAAATTCCGAGCTTTCAAGAAACGACTATTTTGCGCTGGTGCGCACGGCGGAGCGCAGAAAAAATCTTCGCCTGGCGCTGCTTCTTCAAACTCTTTGCAGTACGGGGATTCGTGTGAGCGAGGTGCCGTTTATTACGGTGGAAGCCATTCGCTCGGGAGAAGCAAGGGTGTTTTGTAAAGGAAAAATCCGACGGATTTTTATCATTTCCGCTCTTCGGAAAAAACTCTTGGAATTCATCAAATCAAACAACATTTCTCAAGGGCCGATTTTTATTACCCGAACGGGAAAGCCGATGAATCGAAGCAACATTTGGAGGGAAATGAAGGCCCTTTGCGCCGCCGCAGGTGTCTCGGCGGAGAAGGTGTTCCCCCACAATTTTCGTCATCTGTTTGCCCGCACCTTTTACGAAATGGAGAAGGATATTGCAAAATTGGCGGATATTCTTGGACATTCCAGCATAAACACCACCCGCATTTATATCGTCACCACGGGGGTGGAGCATCGGCGGCGGATGGAACGAATGCATTTGATTGTATAAAAAACCCGCTGTCCGAAAACAGCGGTGCAACAAAATCATCGTTATGTGGTATCTAAAAACATTAGTAGACACAGTATATCATATGACGGTGGAAAAATCAACAGAGTTTACAGTTTTTTCCGTTTTTTGCAACAACTACGTAATCATCGTTATGT
>JAGAOU010000100.1 GCA_017623595.1 Clostridia bacterium | reverse complement strand
TTTGCCGTTATCCTGATGAATTTTTAATAATCTGTTTAAAGGAGAAAAATTATGTACGACACACATTTATCAAGCTTTCCGCGCCTACATTGCGAAAATGACGACGCTCCGCGAATTCAGCGCGCCATTGATGCTACCGAAAACGGAATTTTGTGTATTCCAAAGGGAGATTACAAAATAGCCGCTCCGCTATTCATAAAAAATCGTTGCTCTCTCGATATGCATCCTGCGGCAAGACTAATTGCCGTAAAAGAAATGGATTTTGTGATCGAATACAATAGCGAAGGTAAGAACTATCACGCGCTCACCCTTTTTGAGAATGATGGAAGCATCTACGATAATCTCGGTCTTTTCATTCGTGGCGGTGACTTTGACGGCAACGGACTTGCGAGTTGTCTTGCCATCACCAATGCCCATCATTTTACTTTGACAAATACGGCACTTCATAACGGAAAATCGTACGGCTTGTGCGTTGGAGGTGACCGCGGCGGGCATATTTACGAGCTTGTTTGTAATAACGTCTACTGCAAATGTACAATGAAGGGTCTTTCTGGTAATGTTGGCATTTTTTCTAACCGCTGCGATGCCCATTTTAACGATTGCTTTGTGATCGATTACACCGTTGGAATGCGAATCCTCGGCTATTGCAACCGTATTACTCGCTGTCATCTGTGGGGTGGCACCGTTCCTCCAAAAAGCATCTCCGTGAAGGAGTGGTCAGATATCTATGCAGATCGAAAGGTAAAGCTTGCAAGCGGTGTTTATGAAGAAATCAAAGAAGAATATCAAAACGAAGTTCCCGAAATGCTGATTGGCTCGATTGCATTTGATATGCAAGGGGGATATAACGTGCTTGATGGTTGTTACGCCGATACGGCAGAAACGGGATATTTGATCGAGAATCATACGAGGATGATCAACTGCGATTTCTTTAATAACAAGCTGATGGGATTGAAAAAATCAACTGCGATAAAGCATACCAAGGGTGACTTGAGTGTTATTTCTTGTTCTTTCAGAGGAACGGTAGGAACAGAAATTCTATACGAAGGCAATAAAGAAAACGTAGAATGGATCAGCAACAGTAGCCGAGGCGGTGACGGCATGAAGGATTGCTTTATTTGATATTTTCTTTCAATAAAACTGTTGTCCCTACTTGACCACACTCGTGGGAGCGTGTTATAATAGGGACAACACATAAAATTGAATAACTTTGGACAAGAGACCGTTGTCCCTATCTGACTCACCCGTATGGTGTGTTCAAATAGGGACAACTTTTTTCATATATTTTCCTGTTTTGTTGCTTTATGATGCCTTCGCCATGGGCATTTGCGCCGCATTATCCAGCATGTTTTCGATAAAAATTCCGTAGCCGCTTGTGGGGTCATTGACCAGGACGTGGGTGACGGCGCCCACGAGTTTTCCGTTCTGAAAGATAGGGGAGCCGGACATACCCTGGACAATGCCTCCCGTTTTGGCCAAAAGCGCCTCGTCGGTTACCTTCAAAAGCATGTTTTTCGTCGTTCCGCCAAAAACACGGTAGATACGGACGATTTCGATGGTGTATTCTTGGATTCCGCCCTCATCAAGGGTGCATCGGATGGTGGCCGCCCCCTCCCGAACCTCGTTTTTATTGCCCAAATCCACCCATTCCCGTTGAGAAAGAGCCTTTGCATCCAACGTACCGAAGAGACCCGTTTCGGTGTTTTTGACCGCCGATCCCAAGAGGGGAGCCCCGAACATGCCCTGCAATTCGCCGGGAGCCCCCGCCAAACCCTTTCGGACAGACGTGATGCGGGCGGGGTACAAATCGCCGCGGCAGGCGCAGAAGAGAGCTTCCGTATCGGGATCGGTGATCCCGTGCCCAAGACATCCGTAGCCGCCGCAATCGGGAAGAACAAAGGTCAAGGTGCCGATGCCTGCGGTGCTGTCCTTGATCAGAATCCCCAATTGCGGCTCTCCGTCCTCGCCTCTGCGGGGCGTGATGGTGGTTTGACATTCCTTTTTGCCCCGCACGTAGCACAGGGTTGTACGCTCTGCAGTCAGATTGAGGGCGGCGATCAAGTCATCGTCGGAATGAATTTCGCTTTCCCCGATTTTAGTGATCCGATCTCCCCGCTTCAGCCCTGCCTTGCGGGCGGGATTGTCCTTGCTCTCGTCGGTGAACCCCAAAAGAATCACCCCGTCGCTTTGCAGGCGCACCGCCACCGCATCTCCCCCGGGAATCACCTGTTGGGCGGCGGCGGAAAAGGCGAAGAAGGAAGAGAAGAGCAGCAGAAGGATCAAAAAACAGGAAATTTTTTTTGTGTGCTGCATTGGTGTTACCTCCTTTCTTCCACAGTTTTGCCCGCAGCAGGAGGAATATGAGGGTCAGTTTTTGCAAAGCAAGGGGATTTGCGGCAGAAGGGGAACGGTCTTCCGATGCTGGAAAAATCGACAAAGGAATTTTTTTCCGAGGACATTTTTTTTGCGTTTGCATATAATATCATGTGCACGTGTTGCGCCGAAATGCACCCAAAAAGACGTGTTTTTGGAAAAAATAGTGTAAATTTACAGAAAAACAAGAAAAGTGACCCGATTTTTTGTATCTTTTTTTCTGTTGACATTTTTCTCATTTTGTTATATAATATAAATATGATATATAGGGTCCGGGTCCCCTGTAAGATCCGATCCCATCCTCCCTTGGGGAGAACCCATTTTTTTGAAACACAGGAGAAAACGAAAATGCTGAACAAAACCGTAAAAGTCACCAACCCCGTCGGTCTGCACGCCCGCCCCGCCACCTACTTTACCCAGAAGGCAAACGAGTACAAGTGCTCCATTTCCGTTGAGAAGGATGACCGCCGCGTCAACGCCAAGTCCCTGCTGGGAATTCTCTCGCTTGGGATCACCAAAGACACCGAGATCCAGCTCATCGCCAACGGTGCCGATGAACAGGAAGCCATCGAAGGTCTGGTCGCTCTGATTCAGAGCAACTTCGTCGTGGAATAATGACCCGCGCCGAATTACTGAAAAAAGCAAACGAATTACCGGAATCTCCCGGGGTGTATACGATGTATGACACCTCGGGGGAAGTCATATATGTGGGAAAAGCCATCAAGCTTTGCAACCGCGTGTCCTCCTATTTCCGCAACATCCCCCACGAGCCGAAGGTGGAGCGGATGATCGAGCATGTGGATCGCTTTTCGGTGATTCTCTGCGAAAACGAATTGGACGCCCTCATCACCGAGTGCAGTCTGATCAAACGCCATAATCCCTTTTACAATATCAAACTCAAGGACGGTCACGGCTATCCTTTTATTTGCGTGTCCACCGTCAACGGTTGCCCCAGAGTCAAGTCGGAATATACCCGTCCCTCGGGGGCACGTTGCTTTGGGCCCTTTGCCTATCTTCAGAATGTTTCCCACATCGTTGGGTTGCTCAATCGGGCCTACAAGCTCCCCTCCTGCAACTACAAGCCCCGCCCCAAGCCCTGTCTGGAATATGACATGGGTCGGTGCAACGGCTTTTGTGCGGGAAAGGCCTCTCAGGATGAGATGAAACAGGCCTACGATGCCATTTGCGCCGTGCTGGAAGGAAAAACCGATGCCATTGAGGAGGATTTGACCGCCGCCATGGAAAAGGCCGCCGCCCGTTTGGATTTCGAAGAGGCCGCCCTGTTGCGGGATCGCCGCAAGGCCCTGGGCATGATCTCCAAGCAGCAGCGCCCCATTCTGTCCCAAAACCGCCACGCCGATTACTTCGGCTACAAGGCAGGGGAGGATCGGTGCTGTATCTTTCTGCTGCGCCTGCGGAACGGATACGTGGTAGGAGAGCGGTGCGACGTATTCGAGGAACCCTTCACCGCCGACCTCCTGCGCCAATATCTGGAACGTTTTTACACCGAGGACACCCTTCCTCCGGGGAAAATTTATCTGCCCGAAGAATACGAATGGACCCCTCTTCTCAACCAATGGTTGAAGGGGAAGATTACCGTACCCACCTATGAGCAGGATCTTCGCCTGCGGGCCTTGGCGGATAAGAATGCCGCCGAACGCATGCTCCAATATGAGGGCAAAACGGCGCGGATTCAGCGTCAACTCAGCGCGTTTTCCGATTTTTCGGGCATTCGCAAGGTGGATCGGATAGAGGTTTACGACATCAGCCAAACGGCAGGAAGCGACGTGGTCTGCGGCAGTATTTTTGTGCAGGACGGCGTACCCGATCGAAAGAGATATAAAAAATACCGCATCCGTCAGACCTTGGGTCGGGGGGATACGGATTATATGAAAGAAGCGGTGCAGCGCCGCATCGCCCGTTACAAAGAAGGGGACGAGGGCTTTACGCCCCTGCCCGACCTGATCCTCTGCGACGGCGGCTTAGCCCAGATCCATGCCGTGGAAGAGGTTCTGCGGGAGGAGGGCATCGTTCTGCCCGTGCTGGGGCTGAAAAAAGACAGCCGCCACCGCACCAAGTCCTTGGTCTTTTCCGACGGAACGGAAAAGCTCTTTGCCACCGATCCGGAGGTCTTTTCCTTCTGCGGACGGTTGCAGGAGGAGGTGCACCGCGTGGCCATTTCCTACCACAAAAACCTGCGGCAAAAGGCCATGCAGCAATCTCAGCTGGAATCGATCCCCGGCATCGGCAAAACCAAGGCGAAGGCATTGTTTTTGCATTTCAAGTCCATTGATAAAATCCGAAAGGCATCCGCCGAGGAGTTATGCGCTGTGAAGGGCATCACCCCCGCCCTTGCCGAAAAAATTTTTCAATGGTTTGAGGAAAACTGAGTAGGGTGGAAGGAGAATTGTTGTCCGAAGCACAGCATCATTTTTTCCTCCGATCCTTGCGCAAAAGTTCAAAAAAAGTCCCTTGCCATAGGGGAAAAAGTGTGTTATACTGAAAATAGAACAAAACCTTTTTTTTGGAGGAATCTGTTATGGACCAGAACAAAACCCGCATCGGGTTCATCGGCACGGGCGGCATTGCCCATGCCCA
>JAGAOU010000099.1 GCA_017623595.1 Clostridia bacterium | reverse complement strand
CTTCGGTGTTCCGACGTTTTTTCCTGTTTCGCAGAGAAAAACGGAAGGAAGATTCCGTTGAGCGGCGAGGGCGCGTACCGGGTGTACGTAACCGAGCCATCGACGGAAAGAAGACGCAGTCTTCGGTGTTCCGACGTTTTTCCTGCGAAATTCGACTTTGACTTTCTTTGACTTTCCCTTGTGCCTATAGTATACACCTTTTTGATTCAAATTGCAACCCCCAAAAAGGTCAAATAAGGTCAGAAAATCAATATCTATTTTAATTTACATATATATTATCTCTTCTTTTCGCTTATTTTTTAATTTTTTCTCTTGTTTTTAAGTTGTGTAATTTCGGTTTTTCTTTCCTGAAATCGTAATTTTGTTTGAAATAATACCCTTCCCTCTTGAAAAAGTCGAACATGTGTGCTATAATATATTCGAAACAATGTTCGATTTCAGAAGGAAGGTCAAAAAAATGCATCCGATATTTGCTCCAACAGTCAAAATCGGTCAGACCATGGAAGACAAGATCCGTATTCTTACGGAGGGCGCAAAGTACGATGTCTCCTGCTCCTCCTCCGGCTCGGCACGGCGGGGAAAGCGGGGAGAATTGGGGGATTGCGCCCCTGCGGGGGTGTGCCACTCCTTTACCCCCGACGGACGATGCGTATCGCTGCTGAAAATATTGATGTCCAACGAATGTATTTATAATTGTAAATATTGCGTCAACCGTCGGGAAGAGGATGTGGAGCGGGCAACCCTGACACCGCGGGAGCTGTGCGAAATCACCATCGGCTTTTACCGACGCAATTACATCGAAGGGCTCTTCCTCTCCTCTGCCGTGTTCTCCACACCCGACGAAACCATGGCACGGCTCACCGAAACGGTGATGATGTTGCGCACGGAATATCACTTCCACGGGTATATTCATCTGAAAGCCATTCCCGGATGCGATCACGAATGGCTGGATCTGGCGTCCCTGTACGCCGACCGCATGAGCGAAAACATCGAACTTCCCTCCTCGGCAGGGCTGAAAATACTGGCACCGCAAAAGACGAAGGAATCCATCCTGACCCCAATGAAGCACCTGGCCGCCATCTCCGCCAAAGCCCTTGCCCTGAAGGGACGGAGCCGCATCCTTCCTGCGGGGCAGACCACCCAAATGATCATCGGTGCCACGCCCGATGCGGACGGAACGGTGCTGCGGCTGAGTGAGGGGCTATACCGTAATTTTGCCATGAAACGAGTATATTATTCCGCCTATGTCCCCGTGGGCAATCCCTCCCTGCTTCCCATGAAGCCTCCCGATCTCATTCGGGAGAACCGTCTCTATCAGGCCGATTGGCTCTTACGCTTCTACGGATTTCAGGCAGAAGAACTGCTGGCTCCCCATGAAAACTTCGATCCCTCGGTGGACCCGAAATCCGATTGGGCCCTGCGTCATCCCGAATGTTTTCCTGTGGAGATCAATACCGCCCCCTATGAGATGCTTCTGCGGGTTCCCGGCATCGGGGTCAAATCCGCTTGGCGCATTGCCCGCGCGCGGGAAACGGCGACCCTTCGGTACGAGGACCTGAAAAAGATGAAGGTAGTGCTTCGTCGCGCCGCCCATTTCATCACCTGCGACGGAAAATATTACGGATGCGGAGAAAATCGGGCCGTGCTGAAATCCTATCTTCTCGCCCCTGCCTTTGCAAACAAGGAGCCCGATCAGATCACCTTAGCCGATGCGGCGCTTCTGCTCAACGAAGTAAAGCAATCTGCCCTGACGGGACAGCTTTAAACACAAACACACAAGGAGTTTCCAATGATCATCTATCAATATTCCGGAGGGCTGGACGGTTTTCTGTCCGCCGTTTTTGAGGCCTATCGCAGACGGCAGTTGCCGGATCTGTTCACCGATGGGGAGATTCTCGAACCTCCCCTGCAATCGGAGCTTGTGACCATTCTTCCCGACGAGGCAAAGGCGTTGCGCATCGAAAAGGGCATCCACGCCCGACTCGGCATCAGCGGATTGCATCAACTGAGTTACGCCTATGCCTCCTGCGATCCCGAGCGAAACCGCAAGCTGTTTTATTGGATTCTTTCGGTGTTCAAATACGGCGCAGAGGTACAGAAACGGTTCCATGACAGCAATGTCATGAACTTCTGCGACATGACCGCCCGCGTCACGCTGGAAATCAACCACATGATGGGCTTTCTGCGCTTTGCCCAGAGCAAGGAGGGGCTTTACTGCGCCGAATTTTCTCCCGATAACAATATTCTGCCCTTTCTTATGCCCCACTTCACAACCCGATTCAGCGATCAGCCCTTTCTGATTTTTGACCGCAAGCGCAATCTTTACGGACTCTACAATTGCACCGAATGGAAGGTTTTGGCTTCCGATCAAAGAATTTCCCCGGAGCTCTCCGAGCCGGAAACCATGTTCCAAAGCCTTTGGAAGGAATATTTCCGCTCGGTCTCCATTGCGGCGCGGGAAAATCGGAAATTGCAGGACTCCTATCTTCCCCGCCGTTATCGGGTGTTTTTGACCGAATTCCAAAACACTCCTTAAATGTCACAAAAATGTACCTTTTGCCCCCTTGAAAAACGGGGGCATTTGTGCTATAATAGTTAGGCTGAATTGTCGTGCGGGTGTAGTTTAGTGGCAGAACCCCAGCTTCCCAAGCTGGTCGTGCGAGTTCGATTCTCGTCATCCGCTCCACATACGCATCCGTAGCTCAACTGGATAGAGCAATTGCCTTCTAAGCAATAGGTCGGGGGTTCGAGTCCCTCCGGATGCACCATCCGTTCTCTTCAGCGAATTAAATATGGTGGATATAGCTCAGTTGGTTAGAGCGCCAGATTGTGGCTCTGGAGGCCGTGGATTCGAATTCCACTACCCACCCCAACAAAAAAAGCCTGATTTGTCTACTAGACAAATCAGGCTTTTTTGAACTAAGTGTTCCGCTTGCGCGGAACGTGAAGTATGCTTCGCAAGTGAAGCGCACTTCGTGCGTGAAGTGTGCCTTCGGCACGATATGCGGAACACTTAACTTCACGCAGTAAGCGAAGCGTCTGCTCTTCACTATGCCGCAGGGCATAACTTCACTGCGGCTTGCCGCAACTTCACTATTGAAATATTTGCAAGTATGTGGTATAATGTTGGTGAAAGTGAGGTGCATATCATGTCCGATTCAAAACTCCGCACACAATCCATGGATTTTGCAGTTCAAATCATAAATCTTGTAAAATCGCTTAAAGAAAACAGAGAATCCATTATTTCCAACCAAATCGGCAGAAGTGGTACATCCATTGGCGCAAACATCAGTGAGGCTCAATACGCTCACGGTAAAGCAGATTTTATTGCCAAGCTTCAAATTGCACTCAAGGAAGCAAACGAAACAGGATATTGGTTAGAGCTTTTGTATAAGACAAACTACATTGAAGAAAGTGAATATAAAGTGCTCGATTCCGCTTGTACGAGTATTCGAGTAATGCTTATTTCTTCTATCGATACAGCAAAGGAGAGATAATAATGTTTGTTTATTGCTTGTACATTAGCGGTTCTATGGCAGGGGATGAAATACACAATGCAAACGATGACTGTGCAATCTGTAAAGCATGGTCGAAAAAGCAGGCAATAAAGAAATTTAAGAGGATGTATTGTGATTTCGAAGAATCCGATGTTTTTCGTGCGAAATACAACAAATATGGAATCGCGGTGTTAACCGATTATTGATTTACGCACCTTTTTTGCGTTTTTACCTACACTTACGCACCGTTTGTGCGTTTTTTGAATGATGTTTGCCTTCGGCAAATGATGTGGGGCAACACCCAATGATGACGGCTTCACCGAATGATGTGTGCCCGGCGGCACATGGGCAAACATCGCATCATTGCGGCACGAAGTGACACAACATCATATTTGCAAAGCAAATACATCATATCGCCGCAGGCGATGCATCATGAAAGATACACAAAGCGCAATCTTGATTTTCCTCCATCCGACGGATTTTTTCAGAAAAATGGGGGAATACTGTTCCTATCCATTAACCGAAAGGAAGAACAGTATGATCGAACAGGATACCATAAAATTACTGCGGGAATGCGATGCGGGGGTAAAAATGGGCGTGGCCTCCATCGATGACGTGATGGGCTTTGTTCACTCCGACAAGCTGAAGCAATATCTGAACGAGTGCAAGGATCAGCACATCCGCCTCAACGATGAAATCCAAGCCGCTTTGAAACGGTTCCACGACGACGGAAAGGACCCGAACCCCATGGCAAAGAGTATGTCTTGGCTGAAAACCAACGTCAAGCTGTCCATTGACGGCTCCGACGAAACGGTGGCGGATTTGATCACCGACGGATGCAATATGGGAGTCAAATCCCTCAACCGCTATCTGAACGAATACGAGGCCGCCGACCAAACCGCCAAGGAAATCACTAAAAAGCTCATCCGCATGGAAGAAAAACTGGCCATCGATATCCGACAATATCTGTAACGACCAAAGAACCCATTCCGAAGATGGGTTCTTTTTTTGTCCGAAACCATCAAAAAAATATCCTTTTCCCTCTTGATTTCTTCCAAAAAATGGTTTATAATAAAGAAAAGAACACAAAAAGGAGCAACCGCCATGCATATATATGACATGCATATTCATATCTATTCCCGCACAAAGTACATGGAAAAGCCCGATCCGTCCGTGCTGATCGCACGAATGGCGGAAGCCGGCATCTACGGAGGATGTGTTTTCTCCAACCCTCCCAAGGAAGAGCATCCAACCCTGGGAACAGACTTTGAAGCTCGTTTGGAAGAAGTGCTCCGCTGGACGGAAGGATATCCGGGACGACTTTTCCCTATTCTCTGGATCCATCCCGACGAAGAAAACATCCTTGACAAAATGGAACAAGCCGTCCGCAAGGGAATCGTGGGATTCAAAATCATCTGCAATAATTTCTACGTATATGAAGAGAAATGCATGGTCCTGCTCCGCAAAAGCGCCGAGCTGAACAAGCCGGTCTTTTTCCATTCGGGAATCCTCTTTGACAATCAAATAGCATCTCAATACAACCGTCCCCTGAACTGGGAGCATCTGCTGGCGGTGAAGAATCTGAAATTCTCCATGGGACATTGCGGCTGGCCCTGGACCGACGAATGCTTTGCCTTGTACGGAGAATTCAAATTTGCCCCCATGCTGCCCAAAGAAGAAGCCCCCGAAATGTTCCTGGACCTGACGCCCGGTCCTCAGGAGCCCTACCGCAAGGACCTGTTCACAAAGCTTTACGGCATGAGCATCTGGAAATTCGACGATCACCTTATGTTCGGCACCGATTGTTCCGCGGACCATTACAATCCCGAATATGCGAAAAAGTGGCTGAATCTGGACAAGGAAGCCCTCGACAGCTTGCAGGTAAGCGAAGCCTCCCGCCGGAAAATCTATCAGGACAACCTCCTGCGCTTCCTCGGCTTGGAAAAATAAAAAAGTTCTCCTTTCAAAACGATTCCGTCGCAATCATTCCAACGGAAGCAGCGTTTTATACCCCTCCTGCAATCATCAAATGAAAGACCTTCGAGTTCACAACAAAAACGCCGAAAGGCTCTTGCCTTGTACACTTGCAACCACGCAACCTTTGTTAAACTTTTGAAACACAACAAAATGGTTTGCAGTGATTTATCCCATATGTTTTTTCGAGATTTGTCTCATGTTTTTCCGCAATTTGTCTCACAGCCGTTGACAACCTGCGAAAAACGTGGTATAATCAGAGTAGTAAAAAAAGGAGGTTTGTAATGAACAAGATTTTGATTGTGGTGGATATTCAGAAGGATTTTGT
>JAGAOU010000098.1 GCA_017623595.1 Clostridia bacterium | reverse complement strand
TTGGCCGTGCCGTCCAGCTTGGTCAGCACGATGCCCGTCAGGGGGACTACTTCATTGAAATATTTTGCCTGCTCCACGGCGTTGGCTCCTGTGGTGGCATCCAGCACCAGCAGGACTTCCTTGTCTGCATCGGGCAGCTCACGGTCGATGATGCGCATGATCTTGCTCAGTTCCGCCATCAGGTTTTTCTTGTTGTGCAGTCGACCTGCCGTATCGCAGATCAACACATCCATATTGCGGCTTTCGGCGGCCTTAATGCCGTCATAGACCACGGCGGCGGGGTCTGAGCCCTCCGCATGGCGGACAATCTGTGCCCCTGCTCGGTCGGTCCAGACCTCCAACTGCTCAATAGCGGCGGCACGGAAGGTGTCTGCGGCGGCAATGAGCACCGCTTTTCCTTCGTCCTTCAGCTTTTTCGCATATTTTCCGATGGTGGTGGTTTTTCCCACGCCGTTGACCCCCACCACCAAAATGACGGAGGGCTTCGTGGACAGATGAAGAGTGTGATCCCCTTCCATGAATTCCACCAAAATTTCGTTCAAGGTCTCCCGCAGACGGTCGGCAGAGTCAATGCTCTCCTTTTTGGCACGATCCCGAAGGGCGGTGATGATCTTTTCCGTGGTTTCAAAGCCCACATCGGCAAGGATCAGAAGCTCCTCCAGTTCCTCCAGCAGATCCTCGTCTACCCGACGGAAGGATGCGAAAATGCCGTTGAGCCCTTCTCCGATGGAGTCCTTGGTCCGCTTCAGACCTTGCTTGATTTTTTCAAAAAAACCCATATAATCTATCCTTTACTGTTTATCCAAATTCATGCGGCTCACTTCGTCCACATCGATGGCGATGACGCGGGAGATGCCCTTGTTGATCATGGTGACCCCGTAGAGCTTATCCGCCTCTTCCATGGTGCCGCGGCGGTGGGTGATGGTGACAAATTGGGTGTTGCCCGCAAGACGGTGCAGGTAGGCGGCATAGCGGGCCACGTTGACGTCGTCCAGGGCCGCTTCGATTTCGTCCAAAAGGCAGAAGGGGGAAGGCTTGATTTTCAGAATGGCGAAGTAAAGGGCAATTGCGGTCAGTGCCTGTTCGCCTCCCGAAAGGGAGACCAGATTCTTGATGATCTTCCCCGGGGGTGCGGCGAAAATTTCCACGCCCGATTCGAGGATGTTGTCGGGAGTGTCGAGGCGGAGCTTGGCTTCGCCTCCTTGGAACATTTCCTTAAAGGTTTCGGAGAAGGCTTCGTTGATGGTGTGCAACTGCTCTTCGAAGATCTTCGCCATTTCCCCTTCCAGCTCGGCGATCATGCCTTCCAGTTCCGCTTTTGCTTTGCTGATGTCCTCAAACTGGGCGGAAAGGGTGTCATGCCGTTCCTTGACGGCGGCGTATTCTTCGATGGAGGATACGTCCACATGCCCCAAGGCGCGGATCATTTCCTTCAGTTCCGCCGCTCTCTTGCGGGCGGTGGGCAGATCGAAGGACAGATTCATGGCTTCCACTTCGCTGAGGGTCAGTTCGTATTCGTCCCAGAAACGGGAAAGAATGGCGTTGTTCGCCTCGGTCAGTTGGTCGATCTTGGCTTGGGTGCGTTCCGATTCTCGGGTCAGCCGTTCACGGGTGTCGTAGATTTCCTTTTGCTCTGCCCGCATGCGGTTCTGCTCCGCTTCCACCTTGGTCCGTTCCTCTGCGAGGGTGCGGATCTTTGCTTCAATGGCCTCCGCTTCCTTGAGAAGGGCATCCTTCTTTGTTTGGGCTTGGATCACGGCTTGGTTGGTTTCTTCGGTTTTTCGGGCGTTTTCTTCCTGCATCAGACGGGTCTGATCCCCGCTGCGCCCGCAATCGGCGATGCGCTCCTCCAGGGAGGCTACGGTGGTCTTGTTTTGTTCAATATTTTTCTGCTCGGACAGGATTTCCATCTGAATGCCGTGAAGCTCCTCGGCGATGGCTTCCTGTTCCGCTTTCAATGCGGCCAGCTTTTCTTCTGCGGCCTTGGCGGAGGTTTCATGGGCGGCGATGGCGGCGGAAATTTCCTCCGCTTCTTTGTTCAGCGTGCCGATCTGCTCGTTCAACTCTTCGGTACGGCGGCTCAGCGCCTCGGTCTGCAGGGTCCGTTCCTCCATGGAGCGGGTGACGTTGGCGATATAATTTGCGTAATTGTCATACTCCGATTGGGCTTTGATGAGTTGCTGGCGAGCCGCATCGGATTGGGCGTTGATCTCTCCGATGGCCTTTTCCGCCACGGCAACCTCTTCCTTCAGAGCACGCAGGGCGTTTTCCGCTTCTTTTAAGGAGGCTTCTTCCTTTTCGATCTGCGCCGTCAGATCCTCGATTTCGTTGCGGCGGGTGAGGATGCCCGTATTTTTGGACAAGCTTCCCCCTGTTAGGGATCCCCCTGCGTTGACCACCTGCCCGTCCAGCGTAACGATACGGAAGGCGCGGTCATGACGGCGGGAAATGGCCAAAGCGTCGTCGATGTCTTCGGCAATGGCGGTGCGTCCCAACAGGAATGCCATAACACCATCGTATTTTTTATCGTAACCGATCAAATCGCAACCGAGGCCCACATAGCCCTCTTCCGTATCCAATCCTTTCACAGTCAAACGATTGCCCTTGACGGTGGTGCGGGGCAGGAAGGTGGCTCGGCCTGCGTTTTTGTTCTTTAAAAGGAGCATGGCGGCCTTTGCCGAGCCTTCGTCTTCGGTGATGATATTCTGAATGGCGGCACCGAGAGCGATTTCAATGGCGGCGGCATATTTTGGGTCTACGGTAATCACCGATGCCACCGTCGCCATTTCACCCTTCAGTATGCCCCGTTGGGACTCCTGCATGACGGTGCGCACGGCGTGATTGAAGCCTTCGTAGTGCTTTTCCATGTCGGACAAAAGCTGCAGGCGGCTCTGCTTTTTGGAAAACTCAATGCGGGTTTCCTGCAGCGCGGCTTCCTTTTTCGCCGCCTGTCCTTTGCGGTTTTCGAATCGCAGACGGTATCCTTCCAAGCGGTTCTTGTTATCGTTGATGATCGAAGTGTATTTGTCTACTTCGTTTTTACATTCTTTTTGTGCCTTTTTCAGGGATGCCAGTTTTTCTTCCGCATCGGCACCGTCCAGGGCCAGATCATCCAGTTTTGCCGATGCATCGGATAGGGATTGCTCTGCGGCGGCCTTCCTAATGTGAAGTGCCGTCAGGTTTGCCGTCAGCTCCGCTGTTTCGGCGGCGGTGCGGGTTGCTTCCGATCCGAAGGCCTCCTCGGTCTTTCGGGAATCGTCTCTGCGGGCGGTGACGGATGCCATGCCCTCCTCCAAACGGCGGACGGTGGCTTCGCTTTCGGCAATGTTGTTCAGTGTTCGGGTCTTTTCTTCTTCCAGAACGGTGCGCAGGGCATCGCTCTGTTCGTCCTCCCGACGGAGGCGGAGGCTTTCTTCTTCCAAGTGGGCAAGATCGTTTTGCAGGACCAGAATTTCCCCATCGGCGGAGGCGGCTTTTGCTTCGGTTTCGGATTTGTTCCGATGCTCCTCGTCCATGGCCACGGACAGATCCCGAATGCGCTGATTCTGTTCCGCTTCTTTTTCTTCCGCGCGGGCAAAATATTCGGCGGAGGCGGCTAATTGATCGTCAAAGGTCTTTTTGACCTCCCGTGCCTTGCCCAAATCCTCCGTATACTTCTCGGCCTGCTTCTGCCACACGAAGAGCTCCAGATCCTTTTTCTCTCCGCTGTAGTCCAAAAATTTGCGGGCCTTGCGGGATTTGTCCTCCAAGGAGGGGAGACGGTCCGCCAATTCGGTGATAATGTCTCCCACACGGACCAGATTCTCTTCGGCCTGATTCAGTTTGCGGGCACTTTCTTCCTTCTTGAATTTCAGCCCTGCGATACCTGCCGCCTCTTCAAACAAAAAGCGGCGGTCGGCGGGCTTGGCCTTGATGATTTCGGTGATCATGCCCTGTCCGATGACCGAATAGCCGTCCCGTCCCAGGCCCGTATCTCGGAACAGTTCCCGGATGTCTCTCAGACGGACGGGGGCACGGTTGAGCAGGTATTCACTGTCCCCCGAACGGTAAAAACGGCGGGTGACCACGATCTCGGCATAATCGATATCAAACATGCGGTCGGCGTTATCCAGGCAGATGGAAACCTCCGCATAGCTCATGGGCTTGCGTTCCTTTGTGCCGTTGAAGATAACGTCTTCCATTTTTGCGCCTCGCAGGGTCTTGGATGAGGTTTCGCCCAAAACCCAACGCAGTGCGTCGGCGATATTGCTTTTTCCGCTTCCGTTAGGGCCCACGATGGCGGTGATCCCTTCACGGAATTCGATGACGGTTTTGTCCGGGAACGACTTGAATCCCTGCAGCTCCAGACGGCGCAGGCGGCTTTCGGGGAACGGGATCCCGGAGATGTTTTCCTTCGTCAAAACGGTTTCCTCTTCTTTAAATAAAATATACTTAAATATAATAGCACATTTCTTTGCATTTTTCAAGCCCTCTTTTCATGACCGCATCTGACAAATTTATGAACTTTTTGCCAATGGGCTTGCAATCCGCATATTTTTTTGCTATAATAGTTCGTGCTGAACGAACAAACACACGCTTGGAGGTGGAAAATATGGCAAAATGTGATTACTGCGGTAAGGATGTCGCTTTCGGCATCAAAGTCTCTCACTCTCACAGACGCTCCAACCGCACCTGGAAGCCCAACGTCAGACGCGTCAAGGCTATCGTCAACGGTCAGGTGAAGCACGTCTACGCTTGCACTGCCTGCCTGCGTTCCGGTAAGGTACAGAGAGCAGTCTGATTCTGCGAAACTCAAAACAGAGCATAACGGCACAGGGGTGCGGGTGGATTCCCGTCCGCTGTGCTGTCTTGTTTTTCGGAAAAACATCTTGTAAGGAGGGCAGGGAAGGTTTTGGATCTTTCTCGGCTCTCTTTTTTTTGAGGAGTTGTCATGGCAGACAAAAAACCGAAGTTTTATGCGGTGAAGGTGGGGCTTGTCCCCGGAATCTATCGCACCTGGGCGGAATGTGAGCCTTTGGTGCACGGCGTTCAGGGGGCGAAATACAAATCCTTTCCCACGATGGAAGAGGCGCAGGCCTTTTTGGAATCGGGGGAGGGAATTCAGGTTTCCTCCGAAGAGCATTCTTCCCCCAAAAAATCCCGCGGAGCCAAGAAATCGGAGTCGGAAGATTCCTTCGAAATCCCCGAGGATACCCTTGTTGCCTTTGTGGACGGCAGTTACGATGCCGCTACCAAGCGCTATGGGTTCGGATGCGTTTTGCTGACGCAGGACGGCAGAGAAATCTGCGAGAACGGGGTGGGAGATCATCCCGAGGCCGTTACCGCCCGTAATGTGGCGGGGGAATTGCAGGGGACCCTGACCGCTTTGAAACGGGCGGAAGAGTTGGGGTACAAAAAGGTTCTGATTTGTCACGATTACAGCGGCATTTCCGCCTGGTTTCACGGGGAATGGCGGGCAAACTCCTATGTTTCGAAGGAATACGTGGCGGCTACGGAGGCCTATCGGGGTGTTTTGGAGGTTTCTTTTCGGAAAATTGCCGCCCACACGGGCGTGAAGTATAACGAAATGGCAGACCGCTTGGCGAAGGATGCCCTCGGGATCGGAGAATGAAGAAGATGGAAATTACGAAAAATTTTGACCTTGACAGGGCGGTTGCCTCCGATGCGGTTCTGGAATTGAAGCCGCAGGTTCGCTTTTTGTGGCAGAATGCGGCGGTGCACGAATCCTTGAAAAACGCCGCCACGGATCGGTTCAAGGTTCCCTTTGAGGATGGCTACGACGGGCTGAACATGCATCAGGCGCGGCGCAAGGAGTCGGGTTGGTGGAGCTTGGTGGCGACGAAGGGTTACTGTCGCCTGGATTTCGGTGACGAGGAAGGGCTTCGAAAGGGCTTTGACTTTTGGCTGGATCAATTGCAAAGGACCGCAGACGGGCGGTTCTATATTCCCAAAGAACGGTGGACGGTTAAAAACGGAAAGGTTGTAAAAAAGATGAAAAAGATCGATATGCATATTCATACCTATGGCGACATCTCCATGGATCAGAAGGTGGCGTACATGAAAGAGATGATGGATCTGCGCGGTTATTGCGGATTGGGTTTTATGGGTTGTCTGCGCAATTCCGTGGGGTTCCATCTCGATTCCAACGAGGTCACCATGGAGCTGAAGCGTCGCATTCCCGGTTGCTTTGCCTTTGCGGGGCTGGATCACGGGAAGGACTTTGTCGAGCAGGCAAAGCTGTATATGGAGCAGGGCTTTGACGGCATCAAGATGTTGGAAGGGAAGCCCTCCCTCTATCGCTTCTGGGGCACGGGCTATGAGGGCCCCCGCATGGACGAATTTTTTGCTTATGCCGAGGCACAGGACATTCCTCTGGTGATTCACAACAATGACCCCCGCGCCAACTGGGATCCCTCCCATCCGAAGGCTGACCATCTTCGGGAGAAGGGTTGGTATTACGGGGACGGCGATGTGCCCTCTCAGGAAGAATTTTTCCAAATGATGGAAGGGGTTCTGGAACGCCATCCCAACCTGCGGGTTGCTCTTTCGCACATGGGATTCTATTATGACAATCTTCCCCGCGTTTCTGCGCTGATGGATAAGTATCCCAATTTGTACATGGATCTGACCCCTGCCGTGGAGGTGTTTATTGAATTGTCTCTGACCCCCGAGGCAACCCGCGAATTCATTCATAAATACTCCAAGCGCATGTTTATCGGCACAGACACTAACACCAACTGGGCGCCCGGAAGTCGGGTCCGTGAATTCAACGATCAGAAGGTGCGCATGATGGAGGTCTTCTTTGAAGGAGACGAGCCCGAAGTGGTGGGCGGAAAATATCCCGTGGCTCCCATGCACATCGAGCCCGAAATTCTGGAAGACATCTATTACTACAACGCCCTGCGCTTCATGAAAAAAATCTGATTGCAGTACATAAAAATCGGCACCGAATATGCACCCCAAAGGCAGAACGCCTGGGGTGCATTTTTTTATGACAAGAGTGTAAGATTTTGGATGCGGTATTGACAACGTGTCTTTTTGTGTGCTATAATATTTTCAGGGGAAAGAGTGAAGATTTGATCTGTTTTTTTACCAAATGTGAAAATATCGCAAAAATGTTGTAACGAATTATATGACCTGTGTGTCTTATAGTTGACTTACGATATTCGGAAAGGCTGTTGTTATGAAAAAAGTATTTTGCGTGGTTCACGTTCGTGGTTACTCTGCTTTGTTTGATTGTTGAATAGATGTACTTGCGGACGGACGCATCGTGGAGCCTTTGGGAGAATATCGAGATTTGACTCCGAGAATACAGCGATATGTATTTAATCGGGTTCCTCTTGCGAAGTTGACGTGTTCGGTTAAGCCTTATAAGGGGATGATTGATTTTATCTATCAAGAGATCCCTGACAATGGTGTTGACTATTCCGACGGTTTGTGGTATCGTTACACATATGACGTACGCACGGATACCCTGACCTATGATACCAATGATACGAAGGAAGAATATGCTGAATCTCATCCGTTTTTGACGGATAAGCTTATTCCTCAATGGCTTTCTCTTTTGGGCAATAATGTTTCCGCATCCGAATTTTCCTCGGATAATCTTGGCAACTGGGAGGGCGTTCATCCATGATATGGGGTACTATCGAAGATTTTCAACAACCGGCATTTTACGAAGCTTTTCGTGATTACGTGCTTACGCAGAAGGATTATGAGTAATGAGTGAGATTTTAATGAAAAAACGGAAAGTGACTCTTCCTAAGGTGGTAGTCGGAATCTTTTTTGCTTGCTTGATTATTCTCGGGGTTGCTTTTTATAATAGCATGTCAGAGTGGTCGAAGTCTGCAATGAAAGCAGAAATACAGGTTCGTATTCCGAGAGGAACAGAGGAGGAGTATTTGAGGTTTTACGAAAGCTCATTTCTTGATCCGGAAGTGTCGTGTTCGGTTTCTTGGAAATACGGTTGGAACGGGGAGTATATACGTATCGGGCATCTGGAATATGAAAACCCCTATTTCCCCTTCCGCGACGGAAATTACGATCTGGAGTGGCTGGAAGATGGTGTAACGATTACCTGCTACACCCCCGACGGGGAAGTGATCGCCTGCGAAACCTTCTGTTTCCCCGATTGATAAAACGTCATAAAACTGTGCGACGCACCCCGATGGCTCGGAGTGCGTCGCGATTTTTTTTATGGATTGCATTTATCTGTGTTTTTGTTGAAATTGCTGAATCAGGATCATCAGGGACGGAATGAGAATCAGCTGCAGGAGGATGCCGGGGAGGGCGTTGGCAAAGCCGTTGGTCCAAAAGACGGCAAGGGCAAAGGATTTGTCCGAAAAGCTCAGAAGCACGGTCTGGGCAAGACCCCACACAAGACGCCCCGCAAGCATGGCAGGAATCAGGCTTCCATAGAGGGTAAGCAGGTTTTTCTTGCGATACATGCGGTACAGAATTCCGATCACTGCCCCGTAGGTCAGCAGCTCGAAGGCCATGCCCAATGCGTTGGGATAGAAGACGGGCATCCCGAAGAGCAAGGATCGGAACAGGGGCGTGACGGCGCCCACCAGCCCGCCGTACAGAGGTCCGCAGACAAGGCCGCAGAGCATTACGGGCAGATGCATGGGTAAAAGCATGTTTCCGATTTCGGGAATCTGTGCGGTGAGGAAGGGCAGAACCAATCCCAGCGCCAGAAACAGAGCGGCGTAAACGGTTTTACGAAGACGGGAGTTCATAAAAATCCTTTCCTTTGTGATGGGGTGGTGGTTGTTTTATTGTTGAACTGCGATGGCTTGCGATATGGCGGCGGTGGCGGTGTCGATCACCTTTTTGCAGTCGCTCCAGCGGTCGGTGGATTTGAAGATGGTGATGATCACCTCATGACCGTAAATGTCGCATCCTGCGATCAGACATTGCCCTGCGGCGTTGGTGGTTCCCGTTTTCAGCCCGAACAGACCCTCGTAAAAATTCGAGGAGGAGGGGACGATGAGTTGATTTGTGTTTGTGTATTCCAGCACCGTTCCGTCGTTCATGGTGTAGGTGACAAAGGTTTTGGAGGTGGTGCGGCGAATGGTTTCGTTTTTAGCTGCCGCCACGGCGATTTTCATCATGTCCGACGCAGTGGTGTATTGGGTCTTGTTCGGGTACCCGTCGGGGCAGGTGAAGAGGGAATCGGTGACGCCCAGAGATTTTGCTTTGTCGTTCATCTTGTCCAGGAAGAGGGTGACGGCGTCTTTGTCATTGATTTCCGGGTCCTTTGCCAGCTTCCGTCCCACATGGGCGGCGATCATATATGCCGCATCGTTGCCCGAGGGAATGAGAAGCGCGTCCAGGGCCTGCTCCACGGTGAGGGTGAAGCCCTTTTTCAACTTGGCGGTGGAGGACCCGGATCCGATGAGCTTGATCTCGTTACCCACGGTGAAAACCGTGTCTTGTGTGACATAGTCCAGCATGGTCAGGGCGGTGAGCAGCTTGATGGTGGAGGCGGCGGTGATGCGGTCGGCTGCGTTCTTTTCATAGAGAATCGCCCCTGTTTTTGTGTCGTAAACCGCCATATGCTTTGCGGTGAATTCCTGTTGGGCGAACAGGGTTGCCGCCAGGGCTTGTACTGTTTCCTTGTCTACGGTTTGAACAGGGTCCTCCGTGGAGGATGTTTCGATGGTTTCCGTGTCGGTGTCTCCCGAGAGATTCGGGGGAGGATTTGCTTCGGTGGGTTGAAGTATGGCAACGGCAATCAGGACGCCCATAACTCCCAGAAACAGGAGCAGGGTGATCAACAGTCGCCGCAGAACGGAGGTCTTGCGTCTTCGTTTCATGAAAAGATCCTTTCGAGGAAGGGCGGAATGGGTGATGTTTTTTTCAGTATAGCACATTTTGATGCAAAATGCAAGGGGTTTCGTACGAGAATCGGAAGAAAATCGGCAATTTTTCGGAATCTTTTTTCGTTCTCTTGCATTTCTTAAAATTTTATGGTATACTGTAATTCAGAATATTCCCCCCGATCCTCGGGGGACACATAAGGAGACGAAAGCATGAACACCGAATGCATGGCAAAGGAAATGCGCAAGCTGATCCTGACCTCCCTGTATCACGCTAAGAGCGGACATCCCGGAGGCTCTCTGTCCTGTACCGACATTTTGGCGGTGCTGTACAACGAAGAAATGAATCTGGATCCGGCCGATCCCAAGAAGGCGGATCGGGACCGTTTTGTTCTGTCCAAGGGACATGCGGCACCCGCACTCTACGCCGCGCTGGCGCTGAAGGGCTATTTCCCCGCAGAGGATATGGTTACCCTGCGTAAGATCGACAGCTATCTGGAAGGGCATCCCAGCATGAAGTCCACCCCCGGTGTGGATATCTCCACAGGCTCTCTCGGTCAGGGAATCTCCACTGCCTGCGGCATGGCTCTTTCCGCAAAGCTGCGGGAGGAAAATTACCGTGTTTATGCGGTTCTTGGTGACGGCGAGCTGGAAGAAGGTCAGGTTTGGGAGGCGATGATGTTTGCCGCCCATTACAAGCTGGATAATCTCTGCGTGTTTGTGGACCTCAACGGCCTTCAGATCGACGGTACCACCGCCGAGGTCATGGGCTCTGATCCCGTTCCCGACAAAATGCGTGCTTTCGGTCTGAACGTGATTGAGATCGACGGTCACGATTATGACGCCATCCGCGCTGCCCTGAAGACCGCACGGGAAACCAAGGGGCAACCTACCTGTGTTGTGGCGCATACCGTCAAGGGTAAGGGCGTTTCTTACATGGAAAATCAGTGCGATTGGCACGGTGCCGCCCCCAAGCAGGCAGAATACGAAATTGCAATGAAGGAGCTGGAAAACAATGGCTGAGTTGAAAGCAACCCGTGACGCCTACGGCGAAGGTCTCGTAGAGCTCGCGAATGAATATTCCAATTTTTACGTCCTGGATGCCGACCTTGCCAAGGCAACCAAGACCATCACCTTTAAGAAGCAGTATCCCGAGCGCTTTATCGATTGCGGTATTGCCGAAGGGAATATGATCGGCGTGGCTGCAGGCCTTGCCACCTGCGGAAACATTGTGTTTGCCTCGTCCTTTGCCATGTTCGCCGCGGGACGTGCTTTTGAGCAGATCCGCAACACCGTTGCATATCCTCACCTGAATGTCAAGATCGTTGGGACCCACTCCGGTCTGACCGTTGGGGAAGACGGGGCCACCCATCAGTGCCTGGAGGATTTGGGCCTTATGCGCACCATCCCCGGAATGATCGTGATTAACCCCTCCGATGCCACCCAGATGAAGGCTGCTCTTCGCTTTGCCGTAGAGCATGACGGCCCTGTGTACATTCGCGGCGGACGTCTTGCCGTTCCCGTGGTGTATCCCGAAGGAAGCGTTACCTATACCGCAGGGCAGTCCTACCGCATTGCGGAAGGGAATGACGTGACGCTGATGTTCTGCGGACATTTCCATGAGCTGACGGCTCAGGTGAAGGAATTGCTGGCTTCCGTGGGTATGACCTGCCGTATCGTTGACATGCCCTCCGTCAAACCCGTGGATAACAAGGCTATTGAGGATGCTTTGAAGGATACGGGGCTGATCGTTACCTTTGAAGACCATAACATCAACGGCGGCTTCGGTTCTGCGGTTTGCGAAGCGGCCTGTGAGGTGGATTTCGCCCGCAAGGGACCTGCTGTGATCCGCATCGGCGTGGAGGATGCTTTCGGCAAATCCGGTACACCTGCGGAATTGATGGAAAAATACGGCTTTACCGCCGAGGCGGTCTGCCGCAAGATTCTGGCGGCCAAGGCTCCCGAAAAGCTGAGCCTGCTGGATCGTTAAGTAAGTTTGTTGCGCCCCTTGAGGAGGTGCTGTTATGTCTGATGAAAAAAATCGGGTTCCCGAGGAGGAGACGCAAGCCGCCGAGGCTTGCGCCGAATCCGTGCACCCCGAAGGGGCAACGGTTGAATCTGTGCCTGAAGAGCGTGCTTCCGTGACGGAGGCTCCCGTTTCCGTTGATCAGGCCCCTTCTGCGCAGGACTCCTCAGCGGAAGCGCCGTCGGATGCGGCGGAAGGGGAGACTACATCGGAGGGAGCGTCTGCTGAGGCTTCCGAGGAAGAATCTGCACCCTTGCCGACGGAAGAGGACACTCCTGCGGCGGAGCATGACCCCGAAGTGGTGAATTCCGAGGATGAGTCTTCGGAAGAATCTTCTTCCGAGGAGTCTTCTGCCGATGAGGATGTACAGGATCTTCCCGTCGAGGAACCTTCCGAGAAATCTTCTGCTCCACCGCCGCCTCCTGAGGATGCTCCGTCGGAGCCCGGGACCTCTTCAGCGGAAGCCCCTCCCGTTGAGAAGAAAAAGAAAAAAGGGGGATATTTGAAATATTCTCCCATTTCTCTTTTGATGCTCGCCGCTTGTGCCTTTGTCTTTTCCTTCAGCCTGCTCGGCATCTTCGAGCAATCTCTGCTGGACACCGCTGTGGAAGGGGTGCGACAGGAATTGTCGGGCCTTGCCTTCCCCGAGCTGCAGGAGGGGGACAGCTCGGTTATGCCGCCGCTGCCTTATCCCGATCTGGATGCATGGCAAGCCATCGCTCCCACGGATATTGACCCCGCCACCCTTCCGTTCTTGCAGACGGTGGATTTTGCGGCGTTGAAGGGGGAGAACGAGGATACGGTTTGTTGGCTTTATGTGCCCTCCACAGCGGATGTGAAGGGTTTGCCCATCAATCTGCCCGTGGTGCAGGGGGATGACAATGACTATTATCTCAACACCTCTTTTGATCACAGTGTCAGCGAAAACGGCTGGGTTTATGCCGACTGCCGCAACTATATGCCAAACCTGCGCAGTAATCGGAATCTGATCTTCTACGGCCATGCTCGCAGTTATATGATTTTTGGCGGATTGAAGTATCTGAATACACAACGGGCGTGGCAACAGGACGGCTATAATCACTTTATTTATATCAACACGCCCATGGAACGCTCTGTGTGGCAGATCTTTTCCTGGTATGAGACTACGGTCGATTTTAACTACATTGATACTGCCTTTGTCGATGATGCGGAATATGTAGACTTTTTGTATACCCTGCAGAATAAGAACATGATTCCCGCATTTGAAAAGTTTGAATTTTCGCCCAAGGATCGGATTATGACCATGTCCACCTGTAAGGGCACCGATGAAAATATGCGCGTGGCGGTGCATGCGGTTTTGATGAAGCATGAAGCCTTGGGAGAACTGCCGGGGCCGAGTTTTACCGACGATGACGGACAGGGATTCACCGGAAGCTCCGGCGGATCCGGTGTCACCGATAATTCCACCGATGTGACGGATGGATCCGTTGACGCGCCCACCGATATTCCTACTGACATCCCCACCGATACCCCCACGGACATTCCTTCCACCGACGGAACAGGGGCTTCGCCCGATGTCGGTACCACCGATGTTCCCCCGAGCACCGATGTTCCCGGTACGGATTCCTCTGTCGATACTTCCGGGCAGCCCACCGATGTTCCTACGGATTCTGTGGGGGCAGATCCTTCCGATACCACCGATTCGGGTGGCACGACGGAAGGGGGAGGGGAGATTGTTTCCTCCGATTCGGCCTCTGTTCCCACCGATAATCCCGGTGTGACCGATAGCGGGACTCCCACCGATGATACCGCCGATTCCGGCACTTCTGTTCCCTCCGAGTCTTCCTCCGAGGTTCCGCAGGTACCTTCGGATACGGACGGCGGAACGGCTTCCGACACCTCTCTTCCCGTGGATTCGGGAACGCCGACGGATCTTCCTCCTGCCTGATGTTTCAATTTCGTTATACGCCCCGGCCTATTGGTCGGGGTGTTTTTTTGTCCGAAAAGTTCATAAAAAAGTTGAACTTAAAAAAGTTTGTCAACTGTCTGTGAAACCTTTGTTTCGTTTTTTTGAACCTTTTTTTAGCGTGAATTTTTGTGCAAATTGCACATTTTGCATTTTTCGGGGTTGACGGATGAACACAATATCTTGATAAAATAATTCCAAAACGGTATTGTAAAATGCTATATATTGTATTTTGGTTGTAATGCTCGCATGACAGTAGTCGAAAAATGGACTTAAAAATGTACGAAATTACGGAACAAACTGTGAAAAATATCATCAATTTTGCACGAGGTCGGGGGGAGGAACCCTCGAAAAGAGTAGAAAATCACTTGACATTTTGGCGCAAATATATTATAATAAGCAAGTAAAAAAGGGGTCTACCCTTGGCAATATGGGAGAAACAAAACATTTGCGAGCGCCTCGTAAGTCGTTTTACGTCTCCATGGCAATATTCGAACCAAAAGGAAGGTGTTTTGCAGTGCGCAAAAGCAAAGTTATCGCAACGATCCTCGTCGTTGTGATGGCGGTCCAGGTATTGGCCGTTTCCTCGTTCGCGAAGGCAATCACGGAGCTCGACTCCTCGATTCCCTTCGTCGCCGTTTACAAAGCGGGATCCTACGGTGAATACCTCCAGACTTACGCCCGTGCAGCCGCCGCGGAAGAAACTCTCGTTATCGATGTGACGAAGTATACCGCCGGCGAAAAGGTACAGGTGAAAGATACTTACGAAGAAAGATCGAACGTCCTCTTGATGGAGGACGAAGGCTACGTTGAGTTTACCGTCAACGTTCCCTCCACCGGTCTTTACGGCCTCGGCTGTTCTTATTTTACGGTCCCCGGTAAGGGCGTGGCCATTGAGCGTGCCATCACGATCAACGGCGAATCTCCCTACACCGAAGCCCGTACCGCAGCCCTCGACCGTATTTTTGTCGATGACGTTAAGGATCCCGAAAATCTTTCCGATCCTGACGAAAACGGCCTGATCGACAATTACTTCCCCACGGACCTGAAGGGCAATCAGATCCGCGTTCCCTCTGTGGAGAATCACCAGTGGGTCGACAAGTCCTATTTCAAGGATTCCACCGGTGCCTATGACGGCGCTCTCCAGTTCTATCTGGAAAAGGGCGAAAACGTCATCCGTCTTACCTCCACCCGTGAACCCGTTGCCTTCTCCGAGATCTATCTCTACGGTGTGGAAGCCTCCATTTCCTATACGGAATACCTGGCTGAAAACAGCGCTCTGAGAATCGAAGGCGGCGACCTTGTTACGAAGATCCAGGCGGAATATCCCTACGCGAAGTCTTCCACTTCCGTTTACTCCGCTTACGACCGTTCCTCTGCGGCTACCGAGCCCCAGTCCTCCGACCTGTTGAAGTACAACGTTCTGGGCGGTGAAAACTGGAATACCTCCGGTCAGTGGGTGGAATATAAGGTCAGCGTGCCCGAAGCCGGCCTGTACAAGATCGTTCTCCGTGCCCGTCAGAACATCGCTTCCGGTACCTTCTCCAGCCGTCAGATTACTGTCAACGGCGAGACTCCCGTCAGCGAAGCGACCCGCATCCGTTTCCCCTATGACACCTCCTGGACACTGTCCACTCCCACCGATGACTACGGTGAAGAACTGCTGTTCAAGTTCAATGAGGGTGAAAACATCATCCGCATTGCCGCTACCACCGGCGAGCTGAGCAACTATATCAACGCTGTTGATACCGTTGTTAACAAGCTGAACAACGACTACCGTAAGATCATGCAGATCACCGGTGCGGAGCCCGACGAATACCGCGATTATAAATTGGATGAAGAAATTCCCGATGTCATCTCCGACCTGAAGGCGCAGGGCGATATTCTGATGAGCATCTACAACAACCTGATCGAGATCATGGGCGGCGAAGGTCAGCAGACCGCTATTATTTATAATGTAATCGACGTCCTCTACGAAATGTCCGAAGATCCCGATGAGATCGCTTCCCTGTTCAAAAACTTCCAAAACCAGATCACCAACCTGGGTTCCTGGCTGAACACCATGCGTAATCAGCCTTTGGAAATCGACTACATCCTTGTGGCTCAGCCCGATTATGTTCCCGGCGATGCTGAATCCAATTTCTTCGAAGACATTTGGCACAATATCGTTATGTTTGCCGCTTCCTTCACTTCCGACACCAACTCCATCGGTGCCACCAGCGATAAGGTCTTTGATACCACTGTTTCGATCTGGGCTACCACCGGTAAGGAACGTGCCGAAATCAAGCAGAGACTGATTGAACGTGCCTTTATTAATCAGTACGGAATCGGTGTTGACATCGAACTGGTTCCCGGCGGCGCGCTGCTTCCCTCCGTCTTTGCAGGTAAGGGTCCCGACATTGTAATGGGTCTGGGCGCTACCGATATTATTAACTATGCCTCCCGTAATGCTTTGGTTGCGTTGAATAACTTTGAGGGTCATACGCAGGAAAGTGCGGAAGAAGGATATCGCGAGATTCCCGGATTCGACGAGGTTAAAACCTGGTTCGCTCCCACTGCCTTCACTTCCATTACGCTGGAAATGTATAAGGATCAGGAAAAGCGGGAAGGTGAAACCGTACACAATGTTTACGGTCTTCCCGAGAAGCAGAGCTTCGACCTGCTCTTCTACCGCGAAGATGTTATGGCCGACCTTGGTATGGAAATTCCCGAGACCTGGACCGAGGTTTATGACATGATCGCCGTGCTGAAGAAGCGCTATATGGACTTTGCTCCCCCGGATTTCCTCACCATCCTCTATCAGAGAGGCGAAACTCTTTATAAGAATAACGGTTATCAGATTAACCTTGACAGCGAAACTGCAATCCAGTCCTTCATTACTGTTACCGACTACTATATTACTTATAACTGTCCCAAGTCCTTTAACTTCCAGAACCGTTTCCGTTTCGGCGAAATGCCCATCGGCATGCAGCCTCTGACCTTCTACAGCACCCTGTGTGTTGCGGCTCCCGAAATCAAAGGCAACTGGACCTTCACCACCGTCCCCGGCACCGAGGTCGTGGATGAAAACGGAAATCCCGTTCTTGACGCGGAAGGCAATCCCGAGATCAACTACAAGACCGTTACCACCGTTTCCTCCATTGCTCTGCTGAACCAGGGCGGTATCGAAAAGGGTGAAGATCATGCCAAGGCCTGCTGGGCTTGGATGACCTGGTGGTGCGGTGAAGATGCTCAGTACGAATATGGTATTGAACTGGAAGCTACCTTGGGTGTTGCCGCTCGCTACAATACCGCAAACCTTGCTGCCGCTCAGCGTTTGCCCTGGACCACGAAGGAATTGACCGCAATTCTCGACCAGTGGGAAAACACCGTCGGCTATGAAGAGAAGGTTGGTGGTTATTACTACTCTCGTTACTATGGCTTTGCATTCAACGAAGTCCTTGACGATTACACGGATGCCAGAGAGTCTATCTTGAACTACGTTCAGGAGATCAACAAGGAAATCAAGTATAAGAGAGAACAGTTGAATCTCCCCTATAGCGATTCCGCGACCGACTCTTCCCGGCCCGAAGCAGCTTCGAATTGATGCGAGGGAGGATAGGAAATGAAAAATACTGCTAAATCCGCAAGCCTCAAACAAGCGAATCGGAACCGTCGGTTGAGTTTGGTGGTCTTCCTTGGGCCCTTCCTGGTAACCTTCTTCCTGTTCACCATTCTTCCGGTTTTGGTTTCCATCATGTTCAGCTTGACCAACTTCAACCTGTTGGAAATGCCTGACTTCGTCGGTCTGGACAACTACGCCAAGCTCTTCTTGAACGATAGCGTGTTCTCCACCGCAATTCAGAACACCCTGATCATTGCCTGCATTACGGGTCCTATCGGATACTTGCTCTGCTTCGCTTTTGCGTGGCTGGTCAACGAAATTCCTCCCAAGCCCCGTGCATTCATGACTCTGTTGTTCTTCGCCCCCTCTCTTTCCGGTGGTATGAGTGCCGTTTGGGCCCTGCTCTTCAGCAGTGACTCCTACGGTTACATCAACGCCTGGCTCCAGGAGTTCGATATCATTTCGGAACCCATCCGTTGGACCGTTGATACCGACTACATGTTCCCCGTTTGTATTATCATTATTCTGTGGCAGTCCTTGGGTACAACCTTCCTGACCTTCATCGCCGGTCTTCAGACCGTTGACCGCTCCCTCTACGAGGCGGGCGCCGTAGACGGTATCAAGAACCGCTGGCAGGAACTTTACTACATCACCCTGCCCCAGATGCGTGGTCAGCTGATGTTCGGTGCTATTCTTGCGATTACCGGCTCCTTCGGTGTCGACGGCATCATCACCGCAGTCTTCGGCTTCCCCACTCAGTCTTACAAGCTTCACACCATCATGCACCACCTGCACGACTATGGTAACGTCCGTTACGAGATGGGTTACGCATGTGCCATTGCGGCTCTGCTGTTCCTGATCTCCATCCTGGCGAACAAGGTTGTTCAGTTCGTGCTTGACAGAATCGGTAAATAAGGAGGTTTAATGAAATGAATAGTACTGAAGAAATTAAACTTCCTAAGCAGAAGCAGGAGACCGTAGGTATCTTCCGTAAGCGTCCCAAGTACGATGAGGAAGGCAACCGTATTTATTATAAGAAGAAAAAGCTCATCAAAAACCGCGTGAACCGTTCTGTCGGCGGCGATATCGCCATGGTGGCGTTCCTTCTGATTGCCGGTGTGTTCATGGCCTTCCCCATGATCTACGCTATCTCCAACTCCTTTAAGCCTCTCCACGAACTGTGGTTGTTCCCCCCGAACCTGATCGTGAAGAACCCCACCGGGGCAAACTACCGCGACATGTTCACCATTCTTTCCAACTCCACCGTTCCCTTTACCCGTTATCTGTTTAACACCCTGTTTATCACCATCGGCGCTACCCTTCTCCGCGTTATCTCCGCGTCTATGGCCGCATACCCCCTCTCTAAGGCAAAGTTCAAGGGCCGCAGAGCGATCAACAAACTGATCACCATGACCCTGATGTTCGCTGCCCCCGCAGCTGCCCTGGCAAACTACCTGATCATGGCAAATCTGGGCTGGATCGATACCTGGCTCTGTTTGCTGGTTCCCGCCCTCGGTTCTTCCTTCTCGCTGTACCTGATCCGCGGCTTCGTTGACCAGTTCCCCGACTCGGTTCTGGAAGCAGCCCGTATCGACGGCGCCGGCGAGTTCCGGATCTTCTGGAGCATTTTGATGCCCAACATGAAGCCCGCATGGATGACCTTGATCGTGTTCTCGGTTAAGGACTACTGGAACCAGGGTGCTACCATTTACATCTACCGTGAAGAGTTGAAGACTCTGAACTACGCAATGGGTCAGATCGCCGCAGAAGGCGTTGCCCGTGCCGGCGTTTCCATGGCTATTAACGTTATCATGATGATCGTTCCTGTTCTGACCTTCTTGATCACCCAGAGTAACATCATCGAAACCATGGCAACCTCCGGTATGAAAGACTAAGGAAAGGAGCGTTTTTCGTAATGAAGCAAAAGTTTATCAAAGCACTCATTGTTACGGTCCTCGCACTCTCCTTGGTCGTCGGTATGGTTACCACCTCCTTCGCGTTGCCCATTAACAATGTTTCCAATTCCTATTTCTATGACGTAAACGGAAATGACGCATCTGCGCCCCTCTCCTTTACCGTCGACCGCGTTCTGAAGGTCTCGGATTTCACCGATATGGCGCTGACCGCGAAGTTCTCTCCCACGGACCTTCACGTTCATAACGGTTATCTCTATATCCTTGACTCCGTGAACCGCTGTGTATTTGTTCTTGACGAAGAATATCAGCTCGTTACTCAGATCCGACTCCTGGTCGGTGATGTTCCCGATCTTGCTATCGTCCAGGCTGCTCCCGAAGAGGGTGAAGAGGGAGAAGAAGGCGGCGGATCTTCCGGTGCCTCGAGCGGCTCCGGTAACAAGCTTGAGTTCAACAATCCTCAGGGTATTTTCGTTGTTGACGGCAAAGAAGATGCCGACGGCGACGGGAAACTCGACCCCATCGTTTATGTCTCCGACACCGACAATCAGCGCATCGTTGCATGCGACCTGACCGGTAAGGTTTACAACGTTTATCAGTCCATCAAGGTTTCGGTTCTGGGCGACAATTACGTCTTCAATCCCACCCGTCTGGTTATTGATAATACCGGCGATATTCAGGTTATCTGTGCCGGCATTAACCGCGGTATCATGCAGATCACCAGCGACGGTGAATTCCGTTCCTTCTTTGGTGCTCCCGACGTTCTGATCAGCGCTTGGGAACGCATCTGGCGTAACTTCGCTACCGAAGAGCAGCTGGCTCAGATGGTTACCTACACTCCCACCGAGTATAGCAGCCTGACCATCGATGACCGTGGATTTATCTATCCCACTATTGCAGCACTGGATGAGGCAGCAGTTTCGGCTCTTCGCAGTCTGTCTGTCAGCCCCACCTATGCTCCCGTTAAGAAGCTCTCTGCCGACGGTACCGACATGCTCCGCCGCAAAGGTCTGTCTTCTCCCATGGGTGACCTGATTTGGGCTCCCTCCAGAGAAGTCTATCCCAAGATTGTGGACATCGCTGTGGAAAGCAACAGCGGACGCTACACCATCCTGGATCAGCAGACCGGACGCTTCTTCACCTACGATGCCGACGGTAACCTTCTGTATCTTGGCGGTGGCTCCGGTACTTCTCAGGGTACCTTCCAATTGGCAGCTGCCATCGAGATTAACGGGGACTACGTCTATGTTTCCGATACCAAGGCAAAGACCGTAACGGTCTTCCGCGCTACCGACTATGTCCATGCGATCAACGAGGCCGCTCAGGCTTCCGCAAACGGATACTGGGAAGCTTCCATTCCTCTGTGGCAGGAGGTTCTTTCCTACAACTCCAACATGTTCATCGCAAACATCGGTCTCGGTAAGGCTGAGATGCGTCTGGCTATGGCTCTGATCGATGATCAGAGAGATGCAAACGGCATGAACGCTCTCGACCACTACGAAAAGGCCATTGTCTACTTCGACCGCGCCAACGAAAAGGTGAACTACTCCGTTGCTTACACCGCGCTTCGCGGAAATGAGTTGGAGAAATACTTCGGTCTGATCTTCGGTGCCATCGGTGTTCTGGTGGTTGGCCTGATCGTTCTGAGTTTTGTTCGCAAACATTTGAAAAAGAAGAAAATGAAGCCTGTACATCGGGACGAGGACAGAGACGCTCCCAAGATCAATCGGGCTAAGAAAGGAGATGTTGCATAATGGAAAAGACTGAAAAGAAATCCGGTTTTAGCTTCTCCGCGCTCTTCTCCGACTTCCTCGCTTGGCTGAAGGTCTTCTTCCCCAAATTTGGGGTGGCAACCAAGACCACCTTCAAGCGCATGGGATTCGCTTTCTACATTCTTTTTCACCCCTTTGACGGATTCTTCGATCTGAAGAATGACCCCAAGCGTCGCTCGGTTTCTGCCGGCGTTATGTGGTTGGTTGTTTATGCAGTCGTCGATCTCGTTCGCTTCCAGTCTCTGGGTTATCTGTTCGCAGATCGCGGCGCACAACTGGACCTGAACGTCCCTGTTCGCATGATCACCGCATTGCTTCCCTTCATCCTTTGGGCGGTCGCCAACTGGTGCTTCTCCTCCCTGATGGATGGTGACGGTAAGCTTTCCGACGTCTTCATGGTTACGGCTTTTGCGACCCTGCCCATGACGATTTGCAACTTGATCCAGATCCCCCTGAGCCATTTCTTTACCGCTGCCGAAGCCAGCATCTTTACCTTCATCGGCTCCCTCGGTATGGTTTGGGCTTACCTGTACATCTTCCTCGCGATGATTATCGTTCACCAGTACTCGGTTGCAAAAGGTCTCGGTACAACCGTTCTGACTATTGTCGGCATGGCAGTGATCGCCTTCGTCGCTATCCTTGTCTTCTTCCTGCTCCAGCAGGTCACGAGTTTCTTTATGGAAATCGGGACAGAAGTCATATTCCGGCTTAACGAGTAAGGAGGACGAATAACATGAAATCTATGACTAAAAAATTACTCGTTTTGATTACGAGTGTATTGCTGATCGCAATCGCACTCTCTTCCTGCGGAATTGACTCCGTAGAAACCAACGAGGTTTCCGACGAAGCCCGCACCAAGTTCATCAAATCCCTCATTTTCGCAGAGGACGTAGAGCTTCTCTACGGTCCCCAGATCGTGGATCTGACGGAAGATGAGGAAACCTACGGTCATTTTGCTCAGGTTCCCACCAACTTCGAGAAGGTCAGCAAAAGTGACGGCGGTACCTCCGGCTTGACCGATATGTATCTGCTGATGAAGAACGATAATTATCAGCTGTACTTTGACTTCAAGACCACTGACGTGGCTGTGAAGGACATGAAGACCGGAAATGTGTTCCATTCCAATCCCAAGCGGGATCCCGGCATCTCCTCCTTCTCCACTGCAAATCAGCAGAATATCGCTTCTCCCCTGATTCTTGAAGCTTACGACGCTTCCGGTAAGCGCTATTCCTTCAACTTCTACGGCAACTGTTGGGAAGACGGTACCGGTTCCTTCTATGTTGTGAAAACCGGCGAAAACACACTCCGTCTCGTGTATACCATTGGTAACGACCCCGATAAGGACCTGTTCCCCCCGGTTATTACCGAAGATACTTACAACAACCGCATTTTGAAGGGCCTGGAGGATAAATACCTCGACGGTACCATCGATGAAGATCAGTACCTTGATTACGTTGACCTTCTGGAACGTTGCTACCGTTACATGACCCCCAAGGATATTACCGTCGAAACCAAGGAGCGCTTTAAGTCTACCTTCCCCACCATCGACGTTATGACCTTGTACGTTTCTTATGAAGGTACCTCCACAAAGCTGAAGAAGAATATCAAAGGCTTGATGGAAACCATCGGATTCACTGTTAAGGACGTTAAGAAGGAAATGGAAAAGGCCGACTACCAGGGCCCCGAACGTTCCGTTCTTTACACAATTCCCGTGGATCTGACCCTCAACAACGACGGCCTTTCCGTTGATATTGACACCTCTTTGATCCTGGGCCCCACCAAGCAGCGTCTTTACACCATTAACGTGTACCGCGGCTTCGGTGCCAACGGCGGCTTCCAGCACAAGGGTGTTGACAAGAACGGTAAGGATTATAACTACACCGACGCTTACATGATCGTTCCCGACGGCTCCGGCGCAACCATTCCCCTCACGGGTAAATTGACTGCCGATGTCTTCAAGAATCGTATCTACGGCGCCGACGGATCCTTTAGTAAGGAATATGATATGAGCTATGCCGAACAGGTGTTGGCTCCCTATATCATCTATGACCGCGACAATCTGTCTGAAAAGGCTACCCGTTACAATGCCGGCGGTGTGATTGCCGTTATGAAGGACGGTGCCGCCCAGGCCAGCGTGGTTGCTCGTCCCAAGTCGGGGAACGCAAACCCCGTTGCTTCGGTCAACTATGAAGTCATTTACTCCGAACGCGATTACCGTACCTACTCCACCTCTTATGCTGTGGGTGCTGCTGAAGCGGAAACAGGATCCGGCCTGCTCCTCTCCAAGGATGCCATTACCGGACATTTCTCCATTCAGTATCTCTTCACCGAAGGCGGTCTGACCTATTCCGATTACGCTAAGATTCTGAGAGACTACTTTATTAAAGAAGGCATGTTCCCCGCTGAAACCCTCAGCGAAACCGAACTTCCCCTCTATGTTGATCTGCTCGGATGTGTTGACCTGAATCAGACCTTCCTTGGTATTCCCGTTCAGTCCGAAACCGCTCTGACCACCTATTCTCAGGCCAAGGAGATCCTCTCCAAGCTGAAGGAAGCCGGTGTCAATAATGTGGTTGCCCGTTATTCTTACTGGGCAAACGGTGGTGAAAACAACTTCATGGCTTCCGATCTGGAGTTGTTGAGCTGCATGGGCGCCGAGAACGACCTGAAAGCACTGATTCAGTATTGCGACGATAACAATATGGGCTTCTTCCCCTCGGTTGAATTCCTGCATGTTACCAACACTGATAACGGATTCAGCACCTCTCAGGACGCTGCCCGCCGTATGAACCGTTCTACTGCCACCATCGTGTCTCGTATGAACGCCATTGGCTCTTTGCGCGACGATTTGGAAGAACAGATCCTTGTTTCCTCCAAGGTTGCCGCTGAAATCTCCGCTACTTACAAGACTTCCTTCGAAGAAGTCTTCACCTCCAAGAACATTGCCCTCGGTAATCTGGGTAAGGATCTCCACTCCAACTACAAGACCAACGAAGGCGTGACCCGTTCCTGGGCTGAAAAAGACCATGTGAAGATCCTTCAGAACTTTGAAGGCTACAACATTGCCGTTTCTACCGGTAACTTCTACACTTGGAACTATGCAAACCACATCTTCGGGCTGCCTGTCGGCTCCTCCGAATATCTCTTCGAATCCGCAGCTATTCCTTTCACCCAGATGCTGCTCCACGGTTATGTAAACTACTCTCTGGATCCTGTGAACCAGACCGGTGACTACAAGACCGCCCTGCTTCTGGCGCTGGAAACCGGTGCTGCTCCCTCCTTCCGTTGGATGGGTGCAGAAGACTCTATCTTCGACTACACTTCCTTCTACAACTACTTCTCCCTCAACTACACCTCTACTATTGATCGTGCAGTTGCCCTTTACAAAGAAGCCGCTTCTGTTCTGAATGATGTTCTCAACGATCCCATCACCAAGCACGAAGCTCTCGATGCGTACTACGTATTCGATCAGGAAGGTAAGTTGGGTTGGGTCATGGCCGATCCCGACAAGGCTACCGGATTGGTTCCCGTGGATGAAAACGGCAACTACGTTCACGTCCATGCTGTGGAACGCAATTCTTCCGACGGCGGTGTCTTCGCTACCGTTTACGGCGACAAGAAGGTTGTTGTTGTCAACTACAACCCCTTCGCTGTTGAACTGAATGACCGCACCGTTGTGGAAGCAACTTCTTATAAGGTCTTCACCTTGGCTGAATATGAAGCAATTATCAATGGCTCTGCTTATGAACCCGCTCCCGTGGTTCCCGCTCCGGTGGAAGAGCCTTCTGATAATGGACAGGAGGGTTAAACAATGGCTGAAACTACAGCAACTGTAAAAGCAGTAAAGCCGCCCAAGCGCCCGGGGAAACCCCTGATGTCGCTGGAGCGCAAGAAGAGTCTGTTCGGCTATGTATTTGTTGCTCCGATTTTGATCGGTCTTCTGTTCATCTACATTCCCGTTCTTGTGCAGTCCGCACAGTACTCCTTCTCTTCCAACGCCGGCCAGTACGGTAAAGAACTTGAGTACATTGGTTGGCAGAACTATCACGATGCGCTGTTCGTGGAAAAAGACTTCCTGAAAACGGTATATTCTTCCACGGTTGCGCTGCTGCCTCAGATCTTCATCATTCTGATCTTTGCCTTCTTTATGGCAAACATTCTGAATCAGAACTTCCACGGCAGATCCGTCGCCCGCGTGATCTTCTTCATCCCCGTTGTTATGTCTACCGGTATCGTTACCTACTTCGATAACCTGTCTTCCATGACCGATATGTACGAACAGGGTGAAAAGCTTAACGTCGGTACCGAGACCTCCGCATTTGACTTTGTGGAGATTGAACAAATGCTCCTCTCGGCTTTGGGAAGCTCCGGACTTTCGGAGATTATCGCCGGAGCCATCGGAAGCCTTTACACCGTTATTACCTCGTCCGGGGTTCAGATGCTGATCTTCCTTTCCGGCCTTCAGTCCATTTCCATTAACATGTACGAAGCCGCTAAGGTAGAAGGCGCCACCGGTTGGGAAGTGTTCTGGAAGATCTCCTTCCCCATGATCTCTCCCCTGATTCTGGTTAACCTGCTCTATACGGTTATCGACCTGTTCACCAGTATCGATAACGCGACGATTTCTTACATTTCGAGATATTATACCAACGTCGCCACCTACTCGCTGGCATCGGCATTCTCCTGGATGTACACGTTGCTGCTGTTGCTCTTTGTCGGCTTGGTCTTTATCCTCGTTAAGAAGTTAATCGTCTATCAGGACTAGAGGAGGGAATCGAAATGAGTGAGAAAAAATCTTTCATGGAAAAAATTCCCTTCTTGGGTAAATCCGGCAAAAAGAGCTTCATGGCAGAAATGCGTTCCGGGAACAAGGTCTACCGTGAAAAGGTGGACTGGGCGACCTGGAAGCGCCGTAACCTGAACCTCAACGGCTTGGGTAAGTTCATCTGGATGATCCTCCGCTTTGTTATCATCGTCGGTATCGCTTACATGATCCTGTATCCCTTCTTCGTCAAGATGGTCGTTGCCTTCTCTAGTACCGAAGATATCGTGGATAACACGGTTATGTACATTCCCCGTCAGGGTTCCACATACTTCATCGAACGCTCTATGCTGAACATGAACTACTGGACCTCTTTCGGTACGACAGTGCTTCTGTCGGTGGTGGTTGCGGTTTGTCAGTTGTTTGTTGCATGTGTCGCCGGTTACGGCTTTGCCCGCTTTAAGTTCCGCGGCAAGGACCTGCTCTTCCTGGCAGTCATGCTGACTCTGATGATCCCCGCGCAGACCATCCAGCTGCCTCTGTACATCAGATTTGCCAACTTCCTCGGCATGGATATCAGCCTGACCAACACCATTTGGCCTCTGACCATCATGTCCGCTACCGGCCTCGGTCTGAAGAACGGTCTTTACATCTACCTGATGCGTCAGTTCTTCCGCGGCCTGCCTAAGGAACTGGAAAACTCTGCTTATATCGACGGCGCAGGCTTCTTCCGCACCTTCTTCTCCATCATGCTGCCCAACGCCGCCAACATGATGATCACCGTCTTCCTCTTCGCCTTCACCTGGCAGTGGACCGACACCACCTACAACAGTATGCTCATGCCCGACATGGACCTGTTGGCAAACAAGGCTTCTATGGTTGCGTCTTCCATCGAAGACGAAGCACAGATCGCCGCTATCAACGATACTGCTTGTTTGTTGATCATCTTCCCCTTGTTGATCGTGTTCCTCTTTGCTCAGCGGTATTTCATCCAGAGTATCGAGCGTTCCGGTCTGGTAGAATAATTCTTACGAATTTATTCTTCTTAAAAAGAAAAGTCGAAACGGCGACCTGCGTTATCGCAGGTCGCCGCAGTCTGTCGAAAAAGTTCTTTTATGACAAAAGGACATTCACATCCACTGCTATGCGGTCCCCCTCCCTTTATACAAGGGAGGCTTTTTTGTGCATTTCTCAATGTTTTTTCGCTGTTCAAGAGCCGCTCTCAGACAGTAAAATAATAGGAAGTCCGTGCGCAACGGTCAGGCTCCCTTGCGTAAAGGGAGCCGGCTCGCCATAGGCGAGACTGAAGGATTGTATGGGACAAAAAGATTCTTTTTATGGTTTGTCGACCAACTGAGAGATCCCCCGCAAAATTGCGGGGGATCTCTGTATGGGGACTCTTTCTGAAAAGGAGGAAGTGAGTGACGTCAGGGGAGGGCTAAAATGCGGTTGATTTCCTCCCATTTTGCCTCTTTCAGCGTGAAGGTTTGACCGTTGTCGGGGCGGTAGAAGGTGCCGCAGGCGGCGTGATATTTCACCTCAATGCCGTCGAGGTAGAAGATGTAGTCCGATGCGCAGTTTGGGATGTTTTCCAGCCAGCGGCCCTCCTTCCAGGCCTCCCGTACCAGAGTGGCCTCTTCTGCGGTGAAGATGAGAATGGCGTTGTCCTCGTTGCGGCGCACGCCCTCCTTCGGTGTGTTTCCGTCGGTCTGCCAACGGGCGGCGGAGCAGGCGGACAAAATTATCAAGAGCAGAAGTGTCAGTATGATGATGCTTGTTTTTTTTGCTTTTTTCATTGTTTCTCCTATTACCGTTCCAGACGGTACCAGTTTTCGGAGGTTCCCTTGGTTACGTTGACAAGGATGATCCCGAATCCGTTGGGGTATTCATTGGAGGAGTAGACCTCCCATGTGCAGGTTTCGCCGTCCAGATTTTGCTGGAAGGTCAGGATATAATCCTTCTTTGTGAGAACTTCATCGTTCCCCGGCACTTTGCAATAATAATCCAGCCGATCTTCTTCCAGGGTGATGCAGAATTGATAGATCCCCATATAGGGGCGGAAATAGGACAGTTGTCCCAGCTTCACGGAGGATTCCTCGTCAGCAGCTCCATAGATAGGCAACACCGTTCCCGCAGGACGTGTTTCGGGAATGGGCGAGGTGGCGAGCTCCGCAGGAATGGGCTGCGATTCCTTGACTCGTTGCGTGGAAGACCACCAATATTTTCCTTCGGAATCGGGGCGGAAGGAGAGGCGATAAACGGGGAGATATTCATCAAACATTCCTGCAAAGAGACGGTTGTAGATACTGTTTTTGTCTTCTTTGTAGTTGGAAGAATGATCTCCCTCCAAAAGAGGAACGATGGGGTTATCCTTATCAAACCAATGCTCCACGTTTGTAGGCAAAAGGTAGCATTTTCCGTTCAGGATATCGTAATTCCCGAAACGGATGTAGGCCACAAGTTCTCCGTTTATCTCTTCCGTATACAGTAGGCGTCCATAGAAATGGTCTCCCGATTTCAGGGCGCCGCGATCCATGGGGGGTTCGTTGTAAACAATGTAACTGTCGGTAGCTTCCTCGTAAAAAAGAATACAGTTGTCGCTCCCTATCGAATTAGGGTAGCCTTTTTCATTTTTCGGATTTAACGGAGAACCATTCTCGATACTCTTAAGCTTAGCTTCCCAAAAGAAAGGCCCCCAAGCCTCGAGATAAGCATCACGGATCTTATCAGAGGGGATACGAGGGTAAGAAGAATCGTACCAATTTCCCGGGATCACGGGCGTATTGGGATCCAAATCTCCATCCCGATAGAGAATCTCGATCATCCGATTGTTAACAATATTTCCATAGGAGAGAACGTTTTCCCAGGTAAGCAAATCGTCGTAGACAGCAACGTTCCAGGCACCGAATGGAATGGAATAATACATCTCCGTCAGGGCATCGGAAGTAAGGAACACCTGCGTTTCGGGAACTTTTCCTTCCTGCCAGTAGACGTTGTCTTTGATCTCTCCGTGGGTACTGTTGTCATCCTCGGTGTCGGTTTCGTGGTCTGTGTCGGTGATGTTGGTGTCCGGACGTTCGTCTCCGGAGGGAGAACTGTTGGGTTGCGATCCTTGCGTATGGAGGGGAGGACGGTCCGTGGTGGGCAGATCGACCGAGGGCGTTCCCGTCCCCAAGGGCAAGAAGGTGATAGATAGGGCGATTACCAAAGCGGCAGCCACGGCGGCGGAGGCATATTTGATCCATGCCACAGGGGATTTTTTCTTCTTGAAATTTGCGGGATCGGCTTCCAAGATCATTTCATCGGGCAGATCGCCCAACAGTTTGAACAAATCCTTTTCGGTCATACGTGATATCCCTCCTTTTCCAAATAAATCCGAAGATCCTTACGGATGCGGGATAAAATCGCCCGAACTCTGTGGTCGGTGCAGTTATGGGTTTTTGCGATTTCTTTGGTGGACATGGCATACCAATAGCGTTGAACAAAGAATACCCGCTGCTCTTGCGGTAGGGCCTGCAGAAATTCCGTGATTACACGGCACAGTTCCTTGAAACTGACCTCCCGGGTCGGATCCGCATCGGAGGGCAGAACTTCCCCAAGCTCCTCCAGCAGCAGATCCGCCGCAGGCCTCCTTTCTGCGTCGTCCATCCTCTTTCGGTCTATGGCAAGGTGGCGGGCAATTTTCCCCAAAAAAGTGCGGAAGCAGGAGGGAACAGAGGGTGGAATGGTGTTCCAGAGTTCCGGGTAGGTATCGTTTTCGCACTCCTTCGCATCGTACAGATCCCGCAGAATACTGTAAACAATGTGGTAACAATAGGATCCGTAACGTTCCTCGGTCTCTCGAAGGGCTTCTTCGTTGCGGTCAAAATACATCCGCACCAGCTCCGGCTCGTCCGTTTTGGTGAGGATCACTTCTTGTGAAGACACGGTCAACACTCCTTTCACCCTATATACACGTAAAAAAAATGAAAATGTGACAAGAAAATTGAAAATTTCACAAAAAATTCACAAATAACCTATAAAAATGCGGCTGTTCACCCAAAACAGCCGCAAAAAGTCAGATCACAAGCCCTCCGTTGGGGGCAATCACCTGTCCCGTGAGGAAGGAAGCGTTGTCGGACGCCAGCCAAAAGACTGTCTCGGCAATCTCTTCGGGGGTACCGATGCGCCCCAAAGGCGTCTCTTCCGCAAGGGCGGCCACGGTTTCGGGAGTCAATGCGGCGTTCATGTCGGTTTCGATCACGCCGGGGGCCACACAGTTGACGCGGATTCCCGAGGGCCCAACCTCTTTGGCCAAAGCCTTGGTCAAACCGATGATTCCCGCCTTCGCGGCGGAATAGGCCACCTCACAGGAGGCTCCCACCTGTCCCCACATGGAGGAAAGGTTGATAATGCACCCCTTTTGCTTGGCGATCATGGCAGGCAGAACCCCCTTGGTGCAACGGAAGGTTCCTCCCAGATGGGTTTCCATCATACGGGACCAATCCTCCTCGGACAGGTCCTGAAAGAGGGAAAAGCCTGCGATTCCCGCATTGTTAATCAAAACATCCACGGACACGGAGAACTGGGAAAAGAGGGCTTCTACGGCCTTTTTATCTGCCACATCGCATTTCAGCCCCATGGCGCCCGTTTCGTGGGCGAGCTTTGCTGCTGCCTCCTCGGAGGAGCGGTATAAAAAGATTACCCGATCTCCTGCGGCGGCAAATTTTCGGACGCAGGCGGCGCCGATGCCCCGACTGCCTCCCGTTATAAGTACGTTTCGCATCTTAAAGTTCCTTCTCCAATGCTACAAAATCTTCAATTTCCAGATCGATCCGCAGATTGCCGGGGCGTTTTTCCCCCGTTCGGTTGACCCAGCAGGTGTAGATTCCCGCATTGTTTCCCCCCGCAATATCTCCCGACAGAGAATCTCCCACGATCATGGTCTCGCTTCGTTTCATCTTGGGATGGTCGGCAAAGATCTTGTCGAAAAATTCCGCCGCAGGCTTGGCATAGCCCACGTCCTCGGAAATGTAGATCGCTTTCAGATATTCGGGGATGGAGGATTGCAACAGCCGGGCGTTCTGCACCGATTTTGTGCCGTTGGTCACCAGGATCAGATCGTATTTTTTGCTCAGACGGGCGCAGGCCTCCTCCACTCCGTCGAAAACGTAGCCGTAAGATCCCAGCGCTTTTTCATAAACAGGCCAAATGGCCTCGGGATCTCCGTCGATGCCCATTTGCTCAAAGACCTTGCGGAAGCGCAGCGGCTTGAGCTGCGCACGGGTGATCTCTCCCTTTTCCAGACTCTTCCAGCAGTCCAGATTGTGGATGTGGTATGCGGCTTCGATCTCCTCCGAGAAGGGATATCCCAGGGTTTCAAAGGCTTCCTTCAACGCAGAGGCTTCTGCCCGATCAAAGTCCAAAAGGGTGCCGTCCGCATCCAGCAGAAGGGTGCGGATGCGGGGTTTTATCACAGCAAAGCGGAGGACAATTCCCATCCCCGCCACCGTTCCCGCAACAAGCAGGGCAATCAGAAGCACAGAACTCCATTCCATATAAAAACTCCTAAAAAATCGGGAGCAGGCAGATCCCTGCTCCCGAAGGGGTTAGATTTTTTCGATAACGTCGGAAGCGCGGTCGAGGGAATCGCCCTCAAACAGCTCCACCAGACCACTGTCGCACTGACGGGCAAAGGTGGGATCGAGGGGAATCTTGGCGAGAACGGGAATCGAGAAATCCGTGCTGACCTTTTCGATGTGGCTTTCGCCGAACAGCTCGATGCGTTTGCCGCAATCGGGACATTCCAGATAACTGTAGTTTTCAATCAGACCGAGGATGGGAATGTTCATCTTGTTCGCCATGTTCACTGCCTTTGTGACGATCATGGACACCAGATCCTGAGGAGAGGTGACGATGATGATGCCGTCCACGGGAAGGGACTGGAACACGGTCAGAGGCACGTCTCCCGTTCCCGGGGGCATGTCCACAAACATGTAGTCCACTTCGGACCAAATGGTGTCGGTCCAGAACTGGGTGACGGTACCGGCGATAACGGCGCCGCGCCAAATGAGGGGGGTGGTTTCGTCGGGAAGAAGCAGATTGGTGGACATAACGGAGATGCCCGTCTTGGTGCGAACGGGGTACATGCCCATATCGTCGCCCTGTACTTTATCGGTCAGGCCGAACAGCTTGGGGATGGAGGGGCCGGTAACGTCCGCATCGAGAACGGCAGTCTTATATCCTTTCCGATTCATCAGCACTGCCAGCATGGCGCTGACGGAGGATTTCCCCACGCCGCCCTTGCCGCTGACGACGGCGATCACTTTTTTAACGTGGCTCAACTCGTGGGCTTTTGCTTTGAGGCTTTCCGCCCCGCCGCAATTCTGCCCGCAGGTTTTGCAATCATGTGTACAACCCATATGATATAGAACCTCCTATAGGGATAATTGTTTCTCTGTTTATGATACCACACCAAAACGAAAAAGTCAACGGATTTTTATAATTTTAGAAAAAAGTCATAAAACCGTCCCCATTCTTCGACTTGACAAGGGGCGGAAAAGGTGATACAATAAAAGCAACGAGGGGAGGGACATTTATGGAAAAAAATATTCTTTGGCAACCTCTGGGGAAAGTTTGCGCCTTTACGGGCTATCGTCCCGCAAAAATGCCCTTTGCTTCCGAATCCGACCCTGCCTGCGTCGCTCTGAAGATGCGGCTGAAGGATGAGATTTACGACGCCGTCGCTGAGGGGTATACCGATTTTCTCTGTGGTATGGCCTTGGGATCCGATACATGGGCTGCGGAGTTGGTGCTGGAGGTGCAAAAGACCCTGTCCGGCATTAAAGAGGTGCATCTGCATGCCTACCTGCCCTTTGCGAGGCAAGACGAGCGATGGAGCGCAAAAAGTCGACGGAGATATCATAAAATTCTTTCCCAATGTGATTCCGTCACCGTGCTCTGTGAGGAATACAAGCCCTCTTGCATGGAGACGCGCAACCGTGCCATGGTGCAGCGGGCAGATCGCCTTATTGCCGTCTTTGATGGAAAAAAGGGCGGTACTGCAAATACGATCCGCATGGCCCACGAAAAGGGATTGGAGCTGCGAATTCTGTCTCCCGTGCCTGCGCAGCTTGTGAATCCGTCCGCAGACGATGTTGCGCAAGAGCCTTCTGCTGAAATAAAACTTTTTGACTGACACTCTGAGATTTTGTCTCAGAGTGCTTTTTTGGATAATTTTTTTGTGAAAAAAATGTGAAGGTACTTGACAATCGGTTCTACATAGTGTAGAATGTAAGTGGGTTCTACAACGTGTAGAATAAAAAATACCCTTGAGAGGAGCGATCGTATGCACGATTATCAAATGGGCCTTGCCGAATCCCGCTTTGCGGACATGGTTTGGGAGCATGAGCCCGTCACCGCCGCCGAGCTGGCAAGGATGGGAGCAGAACAACTGCAATGGAAAAAGACCACCTGTTATACGGTGCTCAAGCGCCTTTGCGACAAGGGGATTTTTTACAACGAGGGCGGTATGGTTCACTCCCTTTTGTCCCGCGCCGAATTTTACGGAAAAAAGAGCGAGCAGTTTGTGGATGAGAGCTTTCAAGGCTCTTTGCCCTCCTTCCTTGCCGCCTTTACGTCGCAGAAACGGCTGACTCCCGAGGACATTGCCCAGCTGCGCCGCATGATTGAGCAATACGAGGAGGATTGACCATGGATGCTGTGTTTTTGAAGCTTTTAAACTTGTCCCTGTCCGCATCTTGGCTGGTGGCGGCGGTTTTGCTGCTGCGCCTGCTTCTGAAACGGGCTCCCAAGGCGATCCATTGCCTTCTGTGGGCTATTGTGGCTCTGCGGCTGGTGTTGCCCTTCTCTTTGGAGAGCTCCTTCAGCCTTTTGCCCGAAAAGCCCGCCCCCGCCCCCGAGAGTTCCGTCACCCAAACAACCCCCGAGGTGTTGACGGGCTTTGAGGCGGTGGATCAGCAGATCAATGCCTTTTTGGCGCATCGGTTCCAAACCTCGCAGACTACGCCCAATCCTCTGCCTCCCGTA
>JAGAOU010000097.1 GCA_017623595.1 Clostridia bacterium | reverse complement strand
TTCGGTAGCATCAATGGCGCGCTGAATTCGCGGAGCGTCGTCATTTTCGCAATGTAGGCGCGGAAAGCTTGATAAATGTGTGTCGTACATAATTTTTCTCCTTTAAACAGATTATTAAAAATTCATCAGGATAACGGCAAACATACCGATAAGAATACTGTACTTTTGCCTTAAAGAAAGCTTATCCTTGAAAAATAAAATTCCAACAAGTGTGGATAAAATAATAGATCCGCCGGTGTAAGTAGGAAATAAAAATGTTCCCTCAATGGTTGAAATCGCATAGGTATTCATCCATTGAAAAATGGCAAGAGTTACACCGATTGATATAGCAAAAAAGTAACACGGTAATTTTTTCAGAACCGTTGTGGGTTCTTTTTTTATTTTGCTGACTCCGTAAACGATTAGCGTGATAAAAAATGCAAGTAAATAAGAGCAAGCAACAAAGGATCTATTTTCAGTATGAAAAGAAGATTTTCCAAATACTTTTTGTGTGATTGCAATTCCACCGTTAGATAGCATTGCCAAAACAGAAATTAAAAACCATTTCCAAGATATTAAATTTTTTGATTTCAATTCCATACAAAGCACAAATGATACTATCGTTAATAATATTCCAAGAAGGCGCGTGAAAGAAAGGGCTTCTTGATATATTGCAACGGATACGATTACAGGAAACAACATACTCAAATTTACGATCATAACTGTTAAGGATATGTTCCCTATTGAAAGTGCTTTGGTGTATGATAGTTGAAATATTACTGTAAATAATGCAAAGCTAAAAGAAAACAGCCATATTTGAATATCTGCACCCGATATGTTCGAAAAAAATAAAACAGATGCGGTTAAAAATATAAGTGCATTAAAAAATAATGTGTCGGAACTCGTTAACAAATGCTTTTTGCTAAAACAACTTTGTAAAGAAACCTTCGCGGTAGCAAGAGAGCAAAGTGTAGATATAATTAAAAAATCCATACGCATCTCCCCTTGAAAAGAATTATATCAAATCGCAGGGTAATTTTAAATAGACAAATTTGCAAACAATATGGATTTTTCTGATATTTTATGTTATAATTATAATACAAACGGGCAAAAGGAGGCTTATATGAAAGATACGACTTTGTTTGAATTGGGCAGCGATCTGTATGATGATAACGATCTCGGTATGTATTATTGTGGCAAAAGAGTAAAAACGTTGAATCACAGCTACGGTCCGGAAATAAGAAATTATTACCTCTTTGTTCTTGTAAATGAAGGAGAAGCCACTTTTTTTCATAAAAACGGTGTGATTCGATTAAAAAAACACGATCTTTTGGTTATGTGTCCCGGCGAAAAAATACACTATATCGCCAAGACTCCGTGGAGCATTCAGTGGGTTGGTTTGTATGGAAAAACAGTTGAAAAGTACATGAAAATTCTTTCTATTGACGGCAACAGTCCGATCGTGAAGGTGGAAGAATATTGCGAAATGGAACGTCTACTTGACGACTTGCATAAGATAATGGGCGAGAGAAACGAATATTCAAAATGCCGTCAAATTGCGCTTATATATCAGTTCTTTTCTTTTTTATTGCGCAACTCAAGTAAAAAATCAGTTGTTGATATTCCCGAAAGCGCAAAGAGAATTATCGATTATAATTTTGATAAGAATATCACGGTGAAAGATATTTCAAATATGCTTTATCTTTCTCCCGAATATTTAACACGACAATTTTCAGAGAAATATAACATCTCTCCTAAAGAATATCTAATAGAGAAAAGGATTGCATTTGCAAAAAAACTGTTGACAGAAAGTACAGCGTGTATTTCTGAAATATCCAATTCGGTTGGATATGAGGATCAACTGTATTTTTCAAGAATTTTCAAAAAGAAAACGGGACTTTCACCTCTTGAATTCAGAAAGCAAGCTCACTGAAATAAGCAGCTATCGCCTATGGAAGCATCGTACTCGGAATGAGCGGCTCCCCTATCTTTCAGAACGGAAAACTCGTGGGCGCTGTCACCCACGTCCTGGTCAATGACCCCACCAGCGGCTACGGAATTTTTATCGAAAACATGCTGGATCAAACGGTTGATCTTGCAGGGTAAAACAAAAAAAGGCAATATCATTCCGAAACGGTTTGATGTTGCCTTTTTGGTAAATGTAAATCAAATAAGATCCGCTAAGTTTTGGTTAGGCTTGAGCGTTGTGTCTCTTCCGTTCAAGTTTATGTAAAGGGTTGATTCGGTGGTGTTCAGCATGGAATTGCTGTTTTTGAAATCGGAAACGGCAAGCAGGTATTGTATTACCTCTCCGTTTGTTGCATACCATATGTCGGGCTTGCCCGAAACGGTTTTGCAAAAGGCCTCGACTTTCTGCCAATTGCATCCATATTTGGGATCGTCAAATTCGTATGTATGTGCCATAACGAGCATGATACTCAGCTCATTAGCGTCAATCGCGCAAAATTCTTCTGCCTTTTGTATAAGCATATCGTCTCTGAATCTGAAGGATTGTGCAATGTTAAATCTGTCGTCTGTGTCGGGGACAAAGCTTTTGTTCTCATTTCCCATAATGGCATATTTGTGGCCTGTTTGTGCAAGGAGTCGCTTATATTCGTCTTCTCCGATCGTTCCGTAGGTTGAACAAACGTAAGCATATCCCGTCACGGGAGAATCGATAATGCTTTCCAGAAATTTCTTTCCTTGCTCAAGCTCGGCCTGAACATATTCTGAGGTGAACGTATTTTTTCTCGGATCTTTATGCGAGAACGTATGATTTCCGATTTCGTGTCCGCTATAAAGTTTTTTTACCTCATTTTCGCAGATTCCGTTCCCTTGCATTAGTTTGCTGCCGATAAGATAGAACGTTGCCTTTAAATGATATTTATTCAGTAAACCGATCATTTTTTTATCGGAGCTCGGCCCGTCGTCAAATCTCAACGTTACAGCTTTATGCGAACCGTTGGGGTACACAAAATCAAGATTTCTCTTATCCATGCTGAAATTTTATTTTGTCCTTTTACAAATATGTTATTTTGCTTACAAAAATGCTGTTATCACTGCCGCGTTCGACACATTTTTCCCAGCTGTATGGATGATTTTGCATCCATTCTGCGGCAAAAACATATCCTTCTTCCTCGGAATAGGACTGACAGCCGAAATTACCAAGCCGTGCTCCGCGTTCGGGGACAACGATCTGTTCTGTTTCGCGTATTACGCACATACGCTTCGCGTCAAACTCGGCAATAAACAATGGCGCTCTGTGCCGAAACATATGGTCGTTGTTTCCTGCTTTGCGGGTATACACCAGCCAAAGCTTGCCACCACCTACGAGCCAATGTTGTTGAGTGTTGTAGTTTCCGAGATTTTCTCCGTTTTCAAAGCAAAGCTCTCTCGGTGTATCAAAATTCAGTCCGTCGCGACTGCTTGCCACATAACCCGTTACGTCGTTTCGCAAAGCAAGAAGATATCTGTCGCCGTATCTGACGATGGACGGCTCGTAGAATCCGCGCGGTATATCTATGCTAATTTCCGGACCGATCTCAAGAACATCCAATTTCTTGCCGTCAAAGGAGCATCGCAGCACTGCAACAGAAAAACATCCGCAATTATCTTCTGCCATGGCGCGGGATTTATGATAGATGGGTATCAAAAGCTCTCCGTTTGGCAACTCCGATATTTGTGAACAGCCGGCTCCGGAAGAAAAATAGGCGTCCTCTGCCGTTTGTGGCATGTTGAGCCGCTCCCAACCATCAAAATCACCCGTTTCCTCATTGTATACCGCATAGAGTGTGTCTCTCGGGCGCGGATTTTTTGCCAATTTGTTTGTCGAGGAGTACAAGGCACTTTGTCCGGTTAAAATGATTTTTCCGCTTTTTTGATGATAAAAGGGCGTTGCATCGCAGAGAACGGTGCTGTTTCTGTTTTCATCATATCGGCGAACCAAGTTTTTGCATAAGACGGGATCTGAATAGCTCAGACCTCCGTCTGTTGTTTTTATCATTTCAATGCCGTAGAAAACGTCGCATCCCGAAAGCTCCAGCTTTTGCATTGTGATCAATCCAAATCCGGTTGGTAAAATCAATCCCCGAGCATGAACGTAACAACGCATACGGTCAAGAGGGTTTTTGATTATCTGTCTTTCTATTTTCACATGAACGCCTCCTCTTTGAAGTATTTTTTTGTTATTATACATTAAATTTGGCGCCTTGTCAATACGTAAAACACTATTGTTGTGAAGTTTTCATTCGAAACGCTTGTCCTTTACAGGTTGCTCTGCCATAAGGCTTCTGTTTTTCAGAACGGAAAACTCGTGGGCGCCGTCACCCACGTCCCGGTCAATGACCCCACAAGCGGCTATGGAATCTTTATCGAAAACATGCCGGATAATGCGGCGTAAGAAAGAAGCACAAAAGCATATCCTTAGTTTTTTAAGCTTAGCCGCCGCAAATACTTGCGGCGGCGGTTGATTGTTTTCTTCGGTTTTTTTCTGCTGCGGGATTCGTGATCAACCCAGCAGAGCCAGAACTTCCTCTTTTTCATGGACACCCACGGTCTGTGCCACCACGGCGCCGTTGCGGAAGGCGATGAGGGTGGGAATGGACGTGATGCCGAACATTTTTGCCAAATCCATATCGTTGTCCACATTGACCTTGCCCACGAGGATTTCGGGATGCTCCTCTGCCAATTCCTCGATAATGGGAGTCATCATGCGACAGGGACCGCACCACTCTGCCCAAAAGTCCAGAATGGCAGGCTTGTCTCCTTTGAGAACCAATGCTTCAAAATTATCTTTTGTAATCGTAACCGCCATAATTGTTACCTCTCAATCCTTGGATTTATAGTACAGAAGACAGTGACAGTATCCTTCAAACTCGGGGTCTGCAATCTGCTCCCGAAATTCCTTGCACATGCATTTGAACTCCTCCGTCCGTTCCAGACGGCAGGGGCAATAGCCACCCTTCATTTTCAGACCTTCCTTGATGCGCGCCACCAATTCCCGATCCTCATTCAGCCGAATTGCCATGCTAAGACACCTCCTGTCCCTATTCTGTCTCTATTATATCCAATTTTTTTTCGTTTGTCAAGAGGAAAAAACAAAAAAAAGGGGCGGGGCTCTTGCAATCCGATGAAAAATGTGGTATACTTAGGAGAACGAATAACAACTGCAAAGGATCGCACTATGAAACTTTCGGATTTTTCCTATTATCTGCCCGAAGAATTGATTGCTCAGACGCCCTTGACCAATCGCTCCGCCAGCCGCCTTTTGGTGATGGATCGGAAGACGGGGGCCTATGAGGACAAGCACTTTGAAGATATTCTCGACTATTTTCAGCCGGGAGACTGTCTGATCGCCAATGACTCCCGCGTGATTCCCGCCCGTCTGCAGGCCAAGCGGCCCACGGGGGGTGCCGTGGAGATTTTTCTTCTTCGTCCCTATGGGGAGGATCGGTGGGAGTGTCTGGTTAAACCGGGGCGCAACGCTCGGGAGGGGCAGATTCTTCTGTTGGGAGATCTGACCGCCACGGTGGAATCGGTGACCGAGGAGGGCAATCGGGTCATCGCCTTCACTTGTGCGGAGGGAGATGTGACCGACAAACTGAAGGCTTTGGGCGAAGTTCCTCTGCCTCCCTATATCCATGAAAAGCTGGCCGATGCGGAGCGCTATCAGACCGTCTATTCCAAGGCGGAGGGCTCGGTTGCCGCTCCCACCGCAGGGCTTCACTTCACCCCCGAGCTGCTGGCCGCCCTGAAGGAAAAGGGGGTCAACATCGGTTATGTCACCCTCCACGTGGGCTTGGGCACCTTCCGCCCTGTGAAGGTGGAGGATCCCACCACCCACAAGATGCATTCCGAATACTATATCCTGCCCAAGGAGACGGCAGATTTGATTAACCGTACTAAGGCTGCGGGGGGACGGATCACTGCAGTGGGCACCACCGCCACCCGTGTGCTGGAAACGGCGGGACGGGAGGGCTTGCCCTTGAAAGAGGGCAGCGGCGAGACCGATATTTTCATCTATCCCGGCTTTGAATTTGCCGTCATTGACCGTCTGATCACCAATTTCCACCTGCCCGAAAGCACGCTGATCATGCTAATCTCCGCCTTTTCTCGGCGGGAACATATTCTGAAGGCATATGAGCATGCGGTGCAGGAGCGCTATCGCTTCTTCTCCTTTGGCGACGCCATGTTCTTGAAATAAGGGGAAAGGAATTCACAGGCACATATTATGGGATACTTACTTTTACTGGGAGCTCTTTTGGCAGGGGTTGCCAAGGGCTTTTGTGGGAAAAAGGTCAGCGGATATACCGAGGGCTACGGGGATGCCGCTTTTGTCAACGTCCTTCGCATGGGCTTCTGTATTATTATCGGGGCACTGACCATGCTCTCTCAATCGGCGATTCCTTTTCAGAATCTTGACCCGCAGACCCTTTGGATTTCCGCTCTTTCGGGGGTGACCACGGCGGCATTTGTGGTTTTTTGGCTGATTTCCGTCAAAACGGGAGCCTATATGATGCTGGACGTGTTTCTCATGTTGGGTGTGGGCATCACGGTGGTGGGATGTCGTCTGTTTTTGCAGGAAGCCATTCGTTGGAATCAAATTCTTGGTTTTGTGCTGCTGCTGGTTGCCGCGGTGATTATGTCTTCCTATAATATATCACTGAAGGGGAAAATGTCGGCCAAGAGTGTTCTTCTGCTTTTGGCCTGCGGTGCCGCCAACGGATTGACCGATTTTTCGCAGAAGTATTTCAAGAGCACCGTGCAAGACGGAAATGTGGCTGAATTCAGCTTTTATACCTATATTTTTGCCGCTTTGACCCTGCTTTTGGCGTGGATCTTCTTTGCCGCAAAGGATCGGCATGCGGGGACCGCCCATAAACCCCTCCCGCTGTCGGTCTACGCATTGGTGGGGCTGATGTCGGTTTTTCTCTTTCTCAATTCCTACCTCAAAACCGAGGCGGCGGCTTATCTGGCTTCTGCGGTTCTTTATCCCCTGAACCAAGGGGCGGGCTTGCTGCTTTCCATGCTCATGGCGGCGATTTTCTTCAAGGAAAAAATTACCCCCAAATGCCTGCTGGGGCTGGCCATTGCCTTTGCCGCCCTTCTGATTATCAACCTGTTGTGATGCGCCCTTCTTTCTTTAAAATAATGTGAAACGCCGAGTGCCGACGGAATCCTCCGTCGGCACTCGGGGTTTTTATTGTTTTGTTTAGCGTTATTTTGTGTTGCGGATAATCTCTTCCAGCTCTTTACGGGCGATGGGGTTGCCTGCCACCACGGGGGAGGGGTGGCTGAGGGACACGGGGTTGCCCTCGGTGTCGGTGATTTCGCCTCCTGCTTCGGTCAGAATCAAGCCTGCGGCGGCGTAATCCCAGGGGGAGAGCTTCAGCTCAAAGAAGGCGCCCGTGCGGCTCATGGCCGCATCGCACAAATCCAGAGCGGCGGAGCCCATACGGCGGATGTCCAGGGCGGTGTTCAGAATCACAGAGCAGACCCGCAGGGTTTTCTGCGCCAGATCAGGGTAGTAGGGGCAGGTACCGCATCCCACTACGCTGTCTTTCAGAGGGGTGTTCTGTACACGGATCGGGGTTCCGTTCAGCAAGGCGCCCTGTCCCTTGAGGGCAGAATAATATTCATCGTTCCAGGGGTTATATACCACCCCTGCGGCGGGTTGTCCGTTCCGCAGAAGAGCGACGGAAATACAGGAGCGATTGAATCCCTTCACAAAATTGGTGGTTCCGTCGATGGGGTCGATGACAAAGCAATCTCCCGTGCGGATATCCGCCTCCAGATGCTCCTCCTCGCCCATAAAGTTCGCCTCCGGATGGAGAGCGGCAAGGTCGGACATCAGCATCCGCTGGGTGTTGACGTCATATTCGGTGACAAGGTCGCTGTGATTGCTTTTTTCGTCCACGGAAGAGGGGACGGCGGTTCGAATGTATGCGCCTGCGCGGCGAACAATGGGCTCGATCCCTGCGAGAAGGGCTTGCAGATCCATAGAAAAACCTCCGAGTGCTTTGTTTCTTGCATTATACCATAGAATTGTGAAAAAGAAAAGGATATTTTTGCTTTTTCGTTTGTAATATGTTGCCTTTTATCCTTCTTTTTGTTGCTTTTTTTGCCATGCTTCCCGTGTCAGGGTCAGCTCGCAGGTGCCGCCGCCCCGACGCACGCGGCAAAAGCCTGCCTTCGTGAAGCCCTTTACGGCGGCGGTGGAAAGGGTCACCGTAAGGGCAGGAAGCCCGTAGGCCTCGAAGGCCCGTTGTGCCAGCAACTCCAGGGCGGGAGCGCAGTATCCCTTTTTGCGGTGGCGGGCATGGAGAATGATCCCCACCCGATAGTCCTTGCCGTCGAAGAACCAGGAAACCTCTCCCAGGGGAGTGGATCCGTCGGCCAGAACGGCATAGAAGTTGTCGGGCTCCTTTTCCAGCCAAAAGGTGTACCACATGGCCCAATAGGGTCGGGGAAAATCGATGCAGCCCGTGTCGGGATGATAGTCCTCCGCAGGCTCCTTGAAGCGGTTGAAGGCCATGGTTTCGGGATCGGAAAGCAGCTGCTCCCGAAAGAGAAGCTCATGATATTGGGGTTGATAAAGACGCAGTTCCATTACAGTAATTCCTCCGGAACGTCAAGGGCTTTTTTCAGTCGGAAGGACCAGATTTTGCAACCGATCACCGGCTTGTCGTAGAGGCGACGGACGGCGGCGGCATACAGATTCAACTGACGGGCATAACGGGCAAGCAATTCCTCCTCCGTGGCACGGTCGGACTTGAAGTCCACGATCAGATAGCCGTCCTCGGTTTCGCAGAGAAGGTCGATGGCGCCCTGCATCAGCAGTTCTCCTTCGTCTCCCGGATTCCCCGAGTAATAGGATACGGGGATGCGGCAGACAAAGCGTACCTCCCGTTCATAGCCTTGGGATTGGCGGAGAAACTCCATCAGCTCGCTTTGTAAAAAGGCGGAGATCATGTCCTCATCCACGGCCTTTGCCGCAAGGTCGGACAAATGTCCCTCCTTGGTCAGGCGGGTAACCTGCTCCTTTACGGGCTTGTTCAGATCGGCAAACTGACAGTAGGTATGCAGGGCGGTGCCCGCTTCTGCCCCCGTGAGAGGCGTGTCGTCCAGGAATTTGGGACGGGATACGGGGGGCTGCTCGATGAGCAGGGCCGTATGGGGATCTGCGGGGGATTTGGAAATTTCGGTGACCGAAACCTTGGCGGGAACGGTGGACAGATGGGTATCGTATCGGAAGGAGAAGCGGCGTTGCAGCTCTTCCTCGGAAAGACCGCAGAAAACCGCTTCCTCGGTGGCGGTGGCGGTTATGGGGGCAGGAATGCCCACAAAGCTGACCCGAAGATCCTCCGTGGTGGTGGGCTCGGGGGCTTCCCATGCAGAATGCAGGACGGTGGCCTTGGGGTGAAGCACCGTGCGGTCAAACAGAATCTTGCGGAAGTTGTTGTCGCCCAAAAGGGTTACCAGCCGTACCTTTCCCTTTGCCGTGTGAAGTCCGTGCCCGTCGGTCTTGGTCAGATCCTCGGGACAGCGGCTGAGAATGGTCAGTCGGTCACGGGCGCGGGTCAGGGCAACATACAGAACCCGAAGCCGTTCTGCGGTTTCTGTCCGATCGCTTTTCAGCTTGATCAACTCCCGCACAAGGGTGGTGTAGGATGCGGTCTGTTTTTCGTTTCGTACCCGAGGGGCCACACCGAATTGGCGGTCCACCCGCACCTGCTCCCGATCGGAGGCAAAGTCCCGATTCATTTCGGGCAGAATACACCATGCGAATTCCAATCCTTTGGATTTGTGGATGGTCATGATGCGCACAAAATCTCCCTCGGGGGAGGCCCCGGCTTCTTTTACATTTTCCGCCCGTCGGGCGCGGTCTGCATATTCCAAAAAGCCGAACAGGCCGTCGGCGCGGCGGTAGCGGCAGGCGAAGGAATAAAATTTCATCAGATTGGTACGGGCGTTTTTGTCCGATGCCGATTCCAATGCCAGATAATCGGTGGCGGTGTAAATTTCCCAGATCAGACGGGGAATGGGGATATTTTCCGCGAGGATGCGGAATTTTTCCACGGTGTGAAGAACCTGCGCACAGTCTTCATCCCCTTCGGCGGCCAGGCAAAGGCTGTCCCAAAGACAACGGTGCACCGACGGATCCCGCAGAAGAGAGACCTTTTCGGGGGAAAAGGCAAAGATGCTGCCTGTCAGGGTCACAAACAGGGCAAGATCATCTCTCGGATCGTTAACCGTCTGCAAAAACGCCAGAACACCGCCTACCTCGGGGGTGTCCAAAAAGGTACCGCCGTCGGCGGCCAGCAGAGGAATTCCCGCATTACGGAAGACCTCCTCGTAAATCGGCACCGACTTGGAGGTGCGCAGAAGTATGGCGATATCGGAGGGACGCATGGGGCGGTGGGTTTCCTCCCCCTTGTCATAAACCGTGGCTCCCCCCTGAAGCGCATCCCCAATCAGCTTTGCGCAAAGAAGCGCTTCTCCCTGCGCAAGGTCTCCTTCCTCGGGGGTGCGGTTTTTCGGGGTGGGGGTGGGGATCAGCAGAAGCTCCGTGTCGGGCTCGGGGTCCTTTTCCCGCGGGACGGGGCAAAAGTCTCCCGCCGAGGGAAGGGTGGTTGCGTATGCGGGGGGATATGCCACCGCCGCATCTTCTCCTCGACCGGGGAAGAGAGCTTCGTTTTCGTCATATTCCATGCCGCCGATTTCTTGGGAGAAGAGCCCGCGGAAGAGGAAGTTGACATAATCCAGAACTCCTTTGCGGGAACGGAAGTTTTTATTCAGCGCAATGACCGTGCTATCGGTTTTCTTGCGCAGGAAGTTGGCGGGGTTTGCCCCGCGGAAGCCGTAAATGCTCTGCTTGACATCTCCCACGGCAAAGCAGTTGTCCTTTGTGATGGCACGGAAAAAGAGATCCTGCAGGTCGTTGACGTCCTGGTATTCGTCGATGAGGACCTCGTCATAGAGGCTCCGCTCCGCCAACGCCACGGCGGAGGGGGTGAACTGTCCCGTTTCGTGGGAATAATCCTCCACCACCAGAGACAGGGCCATCTCCGAAAGGGTGGCAAAGGAATAGGCCGACCGACGGTGCATTTCCTGCATCAGCCGTTGGCGGAATTCCTCTACGGCACGGAACAAAAAGGTCAATCCGGGGGTGAGGGCCTGCAGATCGGTCCGCAGGGTCTGCTCGGAAAGCCTGAACAGTTCGGATTTCAAAAATTCGGGGTACAGAGCCCGGGCGGACTGGGAGGAGTTGGACTCCGATCGGTATTCGGAATAGAGGGCCATTTCTCGGGTCTTTTCGCCTTTTGCCGAGGCGGCGCGGCTCAGGGGATTACTTCCCACGGCGGCACAGACCTCTTCCCAGCGCTCCTCCTTGAGAAGATCGCACAGACGGCAGAAAAAGTCATGGTCCGATGCTACGCTTTCGTTGCCCTTTTCTCCGTAAGGGGAGGCGGCGTGTACTTGGGCGAGAATCTCCCGATATTCCTCTGCCATGGGCAGCAATAGGCGGCAGACCTCCCGAACGGCCTGCTCGGGGGCCTGCAAAAGGGCCAATTGGCGTTGCGTCCAGCGGTTGGGAAAGGGAATGTATTCCATTTCGTCCGCCACCTGCAGAATTACCTCTTCGGTTTTTTTGCTGTCGGTGTCTCCTCCGAACAGGGAGAGCAGGTCGGAAAATCCTTCGGGGAAATCCTGATAATATTCCTCCAGCAGCTGCTGGAGTACGGCGGATTTCATTACCGTCAGCTCGCCCTCGTCCAGCACCGTAAAGTCGGGAGAGAGTCCCGCTTTCTGGAAGTTGCGGCGCAGAATGTCGATGCCGAAACTATCAATGGTGGAAATTTTCGCCTTATAGAGCGTCAGACTCTGACGGCGCAGATGGAGATCCTCGGGATGGGCGGCGGTGCGGTTGTTCAGTTCACGGGCAATGCGGGAGCGCATTTCCGCGGCGGCAAGCTTGGTGAAGGTGACCACCAGAAGGCGGTCCAGCCGACCGCCCTGCTCCACGAATTCCCCCACACGGGCAGAGAGCACGGCGGTTTTCCCCGACCCTGCGGCGGCGGAAACCAAAAGGTTTTGCCCACGGGTTTCAATGGCTTTTTTCTGTTGTTCGGTCCATTGGGGCATGTCAAGGCTCTCCTTCCTCTGCCGCAAAGACGTTACGGGGCTCGGGATGGCGGCAATAATATTTCAGATCGCATTTGTCGCAGGAGCAGTATTTGGAGCCGATGCGGATGGGATTTTTCGCCACCTTGCCCCCATGCAGCTCGTCTCCCATCTTTTTCAGCAGATCGGAGATCTGATCGAAAAGCTCCCCGAACCGTTCGACGGGGATCAGGGCCTCGGAACGGCTTTCCGAGCGCTTTTTAATGCGAATGTAGCGGCGGTCCTCGGTGGGGTCCATGGCTTGAATAATGTCGTTGTCCTTCAGATAAAGTCCCGAGCGGGGGGTGTTGATCTCCCATTCGATCAGCGCATCCTCCTCCGAAAGCCCGCGGGAAACGTCCGCCACCTTGGGATTGGATCCGATATACTGTACCCCTGCGGGGATCACGTTCTGTCCCGGGTAGAGATTTTGTCTGAGGGCATAAAGATACATCAGCATCTGCACGTCGATGCCGTTTTCCACTTTCTTCAGAGAGAAATCCTTCTGTCCGCTTTTATAGTCCACCACCCGCAGATATTTAACTCCCCCTTTCTCGTATACATCCACCCGATCCACCACGCCGATGAGAGACAAGGTCCCCCGTTGCAGGGGAATGTCGATGGGGGGCACCGCATTCTTTCCCTGACCGATGGGCTGCTCAAAGGCGACGGGAACGAATTGGGACAGAGAGAATTCCTTGCGGAAGAGGGTCAGAAGCCGCTCGATCTTTTTCATCAGGGCTTCAAAATAGCTTTTCATGGTTTCGGGGGGCTCTTCGTCGCCGTAAATCTTGTTGATTTGAGCCTCTCCGAAGCGGACCACCCGTTCATGAAGCTCCTCGTCGGTGCAGTCCAGCCCCTGGGCGATGATGGACTCCAAGGCTTCGTGGATGACCGTCCCTCGTTGAGCGGGGTCCAGCTCCGCAATGCGACGGGGGGAGATTCCCATGCCGTAGCGCAAAAAGTAGGCATAGCGGCATTGATGATAGCTGTCGGTTTTCGATGCGGATACCGAAAGCCGATCGGGATAAAGACGCTTCGCCGCGGCTTCGGAAAGATCGGCAAAGCGCTCCCGCTTGGCGAGAATTCCCCCGTATTCCGCCGAGGCTTCAAAATGCTTTTTCAGCTCTGCGACGGGGGTTTTTGTATAAAGGGAAAAGGCCTCCCGTTCTCTTTGAATCCGCTGAGACAGCGCTTCGGGGTCGGTGCGGCGGAACCGTTGCGTGGTCAGCTTGGGGAAGAGGGTTCGGATCCGATCCAGCACGGGGGAGGGCATGGCTTCTCCTCCCACCACCAGAGCATAGGAGAGATAAAGCTCTTCCCGCGGGGCGGTGAGGGCAGCATAGGTATAAAACAATTCATGGGAGATCTTGTCGTCGGTGGTTTCTCCGATGCCGAAGGGGGAAAGCTGGGCCCGATCGGCGTCGGTGAGAAGGCCGTTGTCCTCAATGTTGCGGGGGAACACGCCTTCATTGAGCCCCAGCACAAAGACGCAACGGGGAGAAATCATGGGTAGCGTTTCGGGGGAGCCTGCCACCACCTCGTCCAAAGAGGTGGGCAAAATGGCCACATCGTGGGTGTCGATGACCGCAAAAAGCAGATCCCGATATTCTTCCGGGGACAATTCGTCCCGTCCTGCGGTCAGCACCAGCTCGTCCAGCGCAAGAATCAACTGCTCGTAGACCTTTCTCTGCCGTGCCGCCAGTTCATATTCTCCGTAGGTGCGGTATTCTTCCGCATTGCGGTCGAGAATTTTTTGGATTTGCAGGGCTTCCATGGTTTCGTAGAGGGCGGCGGAAATGTCCCGCACCGTGGCATGTTCGCAAGCGGTCTTAAACTCGGTTACGGTGCGAATCACCTTGCGACGCACTCCTTCCGCCTTTTGGCGCATCTGCCGCTCCTGCTCCGATTCCTCGGCAGAAAAGCCGTTGATGGAACGGTTGAAGGGGGTGAGAAAGCGATTGTAGGAGATCGACCATACGTTGACATATCGCTCAAAGCAGGAGGCTTCCTCGGGGGTGGCGCAAAAGCCGCTTTTCACAAAGGACAATACCGCATCCCGACTCAACCCCTCCACCGTCATGGCGAACAGAGCGCTGATAAAGGGTATGGGACTGCGTTGACGCAGGGGGGTGCGGCGATGATAGAACAGGGGAATTTCATATTGATCGAAAACCGGATCCAGCACCTCGGCATAATCCTCCAGGGAACGGACGATGACCGTGAAATCGGAGTAACGGTACCCCTCCTCCCGTACCTTTCGGGCGATGGTGGCGGCGGCCTGCTCCGCTTCGTCAAAACGGTCCGCCCCCGCAAAGAGGTGAATGTGCTTCGGTGCTTCGGGGAAGACAGCCCCTGTGGGACGGACAGATTCCCGTTCCAACAGAGAGAATTCCTCCCACGGGAAGGAGGCATAGGGCTGGCGCAGGTCCACGCGGCAGTCCTCCCCCATGGCCTTGCACCGTGCCATCAGTTCCCGCCCTTCGGCGGCGGCATCGGCGGTGGGACCCGCATCGGAGGGGGTTAAGGTGTCCGTGGGCAGAGAAATGTGCACATCCGCCCCGTTTTTCACCATTTGCAGAAGTATATTACGCTCACGATTGTAAAAAGTGCGGAAGTTGGCCACGAAAACCGCCTCGTCCTCAAAATCCCCCGTTTCCTCCAACAGCTTGCAGAGGCGGGCAGGAACGTCGTCGGGGTCAAAATATCCCTCGGAAAGGTATCCTTCGTAGACCTGGCGGATCATGGCCAGATCGTATAATTTATCGTTTCCCTCCCGACGGGCGGTGTCCATCAGATCCTCTGCGGAAATCCCCGCTGTCTTCAACTCCTTGACCGCCCCCAGAAGCAGAGGCAGAAAACGGGGATTGCGGTAGGTGGGAGGATAATACTTCAAAGAGGGAGATACCGCCTCAAAGGCCTTTTTCATCAAGACGGTCTTTCCTCCGTCTCCGATAAAGTCGGCGGGGACGCCATGGGCGGCAAAAAGGGTACGTGCCAGGGATTTGAGGGAGGTGACGTTGAGGTGACGGAATTTCTTTTCCCCCAAGCGGTCGAGGAAGTAGTTCTCCGACGCCACCGTGTATTGATCGGGCACCAGAAGGGTGATCCGTTCGCCCTCCCGCAGATGCTCCATGCGGGCGGCGATCCGATCTGCAATATATCCTGTTTTGCCGCATCCGACGCGGCCTAAGATCAATGTCATCGGCATGGTGAAGAACCTCCTTTCTTAACGGGGGGATGAGTGTAATCGGAATGTGGCCGATCCTTGCAAAAAAGGCCGTTTTTCACCGCAGGATCGGAGCAAAGGGCAAAAAACAGCGGGATAATTCCATAAATTACCTGGGTACAATCCTCGTCCGAGGCAGAGTTTACTGCATAAAACCTTTGGAGAAGACCAATACTTTCTTCCAAAGGGGATGAAAAACAATATGCTGAACAAAGTGGAAATCTGTGGGATCAACACGTCGGAGCTGACAGTTCTGAAGGAAGGGGAAAAGGCGGAGCTTTTGCGCCGCATTAAGCAGGGGGACGAGGAAGCCCGTACTGCCTTTGTCAACGGAAATCTGAAGCTGGTTCTCAGCGTGGTCCAGCGCTTTTCCAATCGGGGAGAGGATCCCGACGATCTGTTTCAGATCGGATGCATCGGGTTGATCAAGGCCATTGACAACTTTGATCTCTCCCAGGAGGTGAAATTCTCCACCTACGCTGTGCCCATGATCATCGGGGAAATCCGCCGTTACCTGCGGGATAACAACCCCATCCGAGTGTCCCGTTCCATGCGGGATACGGCCTACAAGGCCCTCGGGGCAAAGGAACGGCTGACCGCAACGCTTCAGCGGGAGCCCACCGTGGAGGAGATTGCCAAGGAGCTGGGGATGAAGCGGGAAGAGGTTGTTATTGCGTTGGAGGCGATTGTTGACCCCGTGTCTCTTTTTGATTCGGTCTACAACGATGACAGCGACACCATCTATCTGATGGATCAGGTGTGGGATACCCACGAAACCGAGTCCAACTGGGTGGAAGAGATCTCGCTGCGGCAGGCGGTGGCCCGTCTGTCCGATCGGGAAAAGAGAATTTTGTCCCTGCGGTTTTATGCGGGCAAGACCCAGACCGAGGTTGCGGCGGAGATCGGCATCTCGCAGGCGCAGGTGTCCCGCCTGGAGAAGAATGCGCTGACCGAGATCAAAAAATATTTATAACGAATCCCGGGGAGGGGTTTCGGTGTCCCGTTTGCTTCGGATGCGTGCTTCGTCACGAAGCAGAAAGGCCGAAAGCACGCCTGCGCCCCCGCCGAGGACAAGGATCAGCGCAAAGGCGCTCCACAGAATCCAGGAAGGGGTTTGGGGAGCAAGGGAAAAGGCAAGATAGATCAAATGGTTCATCGGCGACCTCCGTTCTCCCGATGCAGGAAGGATCGGGCAAAGAGCTTGCAGTGATCGGAGTAAAGAAAGGCGCTGACCGCCAGCGCCACCGTCAAAAATACGGCGGCAAGGATGCGCACCGTGGCGGTGATGTGCAGGCCAAACAGTGCGGGAAGTTGTCCCACCAAAAGGGCTACGGAGCAAAGGCCAAAGGCGAAGTGGGGATGGGTGGACAGAGAGATGGTAGATGTTCCGAGAACCACCGAAAGGGGGACGAAGAGGGCTCCGAATCCGAGACAGCAGAGCCAGGGAATGTGGGTAAATACGGTGAGCAGGGGCAATGCAACGGAGAAGCCGATCACCGCCGCCTTGCGGGGACCGAAGCGGTCGGCAACGTAGCCTCCCGCCACCACGCCCGCCGTGCTGAAAAGAGCGGGAAAAATGCGGAAGTATCCGTCAAAGTCCGAGGGCACAATCAGAGCCGCGGTAAAGGAGATGGCAAGAAGCGGCACCAGGTTTAGGCCCAGCACCGCCCCCTTGGGAAGGTTGCGGGAAACGCTGTGGCGGAAGGAGCGGATGCGACGGGGATATTTTCGGGTTTCGGCAAAGAAAAATACGGCGCCCCCCGGCAGGAAGGCCAACAGTCCGGGGATTACCCTCGGCAATCCCCACAGCGGTGCCAGCGTGCCTATCGACATACCCAGAAGACCTCCCGCAAAAACCAGTGCGCTGCGGGAGAAAAAGCCTCTGGCAAAGGCAAGACTTTCGCCGCCTGCTCCCGTTAGGAACAGGGCGTATCCCACGGCGGCGGTCAGCAAGGCTCCCCAGCCCCAAGCCACGGGGAGAAGACAGGCTATTCCTACCAGAACACATCCGGCGGTTTGGGCATGGAGGCGGGGGTATTCATCCAGAATCAGTCCGAAGAAGGGGCGGAGTCCGCAGGTCAGAATCCAGAAGAAAACGCCACCTGTCCCCGGAAGGACGGCGTCATTTCCCATGGATTGAGCAAAGGAGCCGAAGAGAAACAATCCGCAGACAAAGCTCAGCAGAAGATGCGAAAGTGCTTCGGTGAGAAGAGCGGCTTTTCGTGTCATAGAAATCCTTTCATGATCCCCGTTGGGGTTCTTGCGGTGGGAATCGAGGGTGAATTTAGGCAAAGGGTGGTGAAAAAAGGGGCCAACTTCCCCTCAGTCACCTTTAGTATACCATTTTTTTCGAAATATGTCAAGGAAATGTATTGACTTTTTCATAGAAGATGTGCTAAAATATATATAATATTTCCCCTTGCTTCGAGAAATGAAATAATTTTTTATACATAAGAGAGGTTTTCGTCATGAAGATGCCGATTCCCCGTCCCAAAAAATTCTGTTCCTCGGGCAATTATGTGCCCGCAATATTCACTGCCACGGATTTTGATCCCCGTTTTGAGCCTGCGGTGCGGGTGTTCCGCCGGTATGCCTTCAAGGCCTTCGGGGAGGTGAATCCTGAGGGCGGACTGCTTCTCAATGTGGAGGATTCCCTTGGAAACGGATACCGTATTTCCGTAGGGAACGAAATCGTTCTCTCTGCTGCCAATAACACGGGTATGAACTATGCCTTTGCCACGCTGCTCCAGCTGGTGGAGGAGAGGGAGGGCGTTCTTTGTCTGCCCTGCTGTGAGATTGAGGACTGTCCCGACAACGGATGGCGCGGATTGATGCTGGACCTGGCCCGTTGTTATCATGAGGCGGAATATCTTTTCGCCGTGGCGGACCTGTGCTGGCTTTATAAAATCAACCGTTATCAGCTGCATTTGACCGATGATCAGGGCATCCGTTTCCCCTTTTCTCAATTCCCCGATGCGGTCAGCGAGGAGCATTATAGCGAAAAGGAACTGAAGGAGTTGGTTCGCTATTGCCGTGACCGCGGAATTGTCATCGTTCCCGAGATCGAGACGCCCGGCCATGCCCGTGCCTTCAATAAAACCTATCCGCAGTTCTTTGGCACCGCACCCAAGACCTCCGATGCGGAGACTACCGCTCAGGCAGGGGTTATTTCGGGCATCATGCGTGCGGACGATGTGACCTTTGATGTGTTGAACAAAATGTTCAAGGAGGTTGCGGATCTCTTTTCCGATTCTCCCTGGATTCACATCGGCGGCGACGAGGCAGATATCAAAAAATGGGATGAATGCCCCGTTTCGGTGGCATACCGCGAAGCCCACGGATTGAAGAACATTCATGAGTTGTACGGGCATTACGTTGCCCGCCTCAGCCAAATGATTTTGGATTTGGGTCGTACCCCTGTGGTGTGGGAGGGCTTTGCCGAGGAATGTAACCACATGATCCCCAAGGAGACCCTGGTTATCGCATGGGAGTCCTATTATCAGCTGGCGCCTCAGCTTCTCAAGGGCGGCTTTGACATCATCAATGTGGCGTGGATGCCTCTCTACATTGTTCCCCATCGGAAGATGTGGGATCCCGAGGTGATTCTCGATTGGGAGAAGAACGTCTGGACTCACTGGTGGGAGAAATCCGTGGCCTCCGTTACTCCCGTGGAGGTTCCCAAGGACTCCCCCATCCTCGGTGGCCAGATGTGCGTCTGGGGTGATGCTATGAGCCCAAAGAATGCCTTTGCGCCCCGCCACGACATGATCCGCGAAGAATTCGGCGATCTGCGCCTGCGCCTGCCCGCTCTGGCGGAAAAGGTCTGGAGCTCTTACAACAATCCCGATAAGGACGCCTTCAAGGCCGACTTCGCCCACCATGACCGTCTTCTCAGCAAAATTCTTTAATATGTAACAGCCGTCCGCCGCATTTCTGCGGCGGACGTTAGCCTGTCGAAAAGGTCCAAGCCGGTTTTTTTGTAAACTCAAATGTTCTATTTGCGAATAACAGGTAACTTTTGAACCGAAACAATCCTTCCACCGCTTTGCGGTCCCCCTCCCTTTACACAAGGGAGGCATGCGAAGCGCGCACTTTATCGGTTTCGCTTCGTCCAAGATTGCCGCTTTTTTAGCGCTCTTTCGAACGGAGCGCCCCTCGGCTTCGCCGTCTCCTTTCCCGCATAGGGAA
>JAGAOU010000096.1 GCA_017623595.1 Clostridia bacterium | reverse complement strand
TGCAAACATTGTGGCACAAAACCCCAACTTCGCCCCGATATCCTCGCAGAGGGTACGGATATAAGTCCCGGAAGAACAGGTAACGGAAAAACGGTATTCATCCTCTGCCAACCGTTCCGAAAAGGCGAGATCGAAAATCTCCACCTTACGGGGCTCCCGTTCCACCTCGATGCCCTCCCGCGCCAGCTCATAAAGCCTCTTCCCCTCCACATGAACCGCAGAGTACATAGGCGGCACCTGCAGGCAAGGTCCTATCATTGTGGGCAGAACCCCGCGAAACTGATCCTCCGAAGGGATCGAAGAAGTGGCAACAATCTCCCCCGTTACATCTCCGGTAGTGGTCTTGATTCCAAACTTGATGGAAGCAAGATAAGCCTTGGTATGGGGGAAAAATTGGTTCAATTTTGTATCTTTTCCCGTTAAAACCGGCAAAAGACCGGTACACATGGGGTCAAGGGTTCCCGTGTGCCCGATCTTCATCTTGGTGGGATTGGCATGTTTAATTAGGGAAACCACTTTTTGAGAGGTCATTCCTGCGGGTTTATCGACAAGGAGAATCATTGTTTGTCTCCTCTCCGTCCATCCGAGCCTCAATCGCCGCAAGCAGACGAGCCTCCGCCCGTTCAATATTGTCCTTGATCAGACATCCTGACGCCTTGACATGACCGCCGCCGCCAAACACGGCCGCTACAGCAGACACATCAAAAACATCATCCGCAGAGCGAAGAGAGACCTTCACGTCCCCTTCTTTTGTTTCCTTCAATGTGGCACAGACCGCGGCCCCTTCAATTCGTCGGATCAAAGCAACCATCCCTGCAACATCTTCATCCAAAGCTCCGTTCTCTTCCAGCATTTCTCGCGTGATAGGCAAAAGAACAACGGATCCGTCCCGATAAAGATGCAAAGCATCCAACGCCGCCCGCTCCATCTTCAATTGACGGAGAGGAACGATATCAAACATTTTGCGCACCACAGCTGGAGCGTCAAAGTTATACTTCATCAGCGCTGCCGTAACCTCGTGGGTATGAGCAGAGGTATTTGAATAGCGGAAGCAACCCGTATCAAAGGAAATGGCGGCATACAGCTTTTCCGCAATCACATCGTCAATTTCCACATTGCAGGCCGCAAAGAGGTCAAAAAGGACCTCCCCCGCCGAGGATGCGGAGCCATTGACAATATTGGTGCGGGCATATTCGGTGTTGGTACAGTGATGATCGATATTGTAGTCGATATAATCCGCATAATCCGCCAGGTCGGGGCCCAGCATTTGCTGCGTTGCAACATCCACAGTAACGATCACAGAAGGAAGAAACCGAGGCTTCAGCTCCTCTGCACCGTCGGTAATATCCCGCAGATTCCGATCCACGGTACCTGTAGCGGCAACGCAGACACGGCGTCCAAGGTTTTCAAAGGCACGCTTCAGGGCAAAAGCAGTGCCGAGACAATCACCATCGGGATTGCGATGAACAAGGATGAGGACATCATCCATGCTCAACAACTCCCGAAAGGCTTCATAACAGGTTTCGTTCATAAATCAACCGTTTCCGTCTTCCAGATTTTTCAGAATCTCGTTGATGCGGATTCCTTGCTCCAGAGAATGATCAAGAATAAAGATGGGCTCGGGAGTACTGCGCATGCGCACCGTTTCGCCGATACGGCGTCGCACATATCCGGTGCAGGCCTTCAGCCCCTTCTTCACCTCGGATTCATTGTAAGATCCGAGAAAGCTGAGATAAATCTTCGCATATTTCTGATCCCCCGAAACCTCCACAGACACCACCGTGGGCATGGGAGGAATACGGGGATCCTTCACTTCGGCAAGGATCGACGCAACCGCTCGCTTAATCTCTTCATTGACTCGGTTTTGCTTAAAATTCGATCCCATGGTTCAATTCCTTTCCGGAATCATCAATCCTTGATTTCTTCCATAAGGTAGGCTTCGATAATGTCGCCTTCCTTGACATCGTTAAACTTATCAAGACCGATACCGCATTCAAAGCCCTCCGCCACCTCGCGGGCGTCATCCTTGAAGCGCTTCAGAGAATCGATCTTGCCTTCGTAGACCACAATCCCGTCACGAACCAGTCGGACCGATGCGGAACGAAGGATTTTACCGTCCTTAACGTAAGAACCGCAGATGGTTCCCACGCCGGAAACGCGGAAGGTCTGACGGACCTCGGCGTGACCGAGAACGTTTTCGGTATATTTGGGAGCCAGCATCCCTTTCAGAGCGGCTTCCATTTCTTCAATGCAATCATAGATAATGCGGTACAGACGGATATCAACCTTATCCTTTTCCGCCTGCGCGCGAACGTTTCCGTCGGGACGGACGTTAAAGCCGATGATAATAGCATTGGAAGCATGAGCAAGCATAACATCGGACTCGGTAATGGCACCGACCGCATTATGAATAACCTTAACCTTAACTTCATCGTTGGACAGTTTCAGAAGAGAGGCACGAACCGCTTCCACAGAGCCCTGAACGTCAGCCTTAACGATCAGATTCAGTGTCTTGACGTCACCGGTCTGAATCTGAGAGAACAATTCATCCAAAGAAACCTTGGCACGGTCCTGGAAGGTCTCCTGCTTCTTCTCGAACTTACGCTTCTCAACCAATTCTCGGGCCATTTTTTCATCCTTGACCACCTCGAACTGGTCCCCTGCGGCAGGAACATCGGAAAGACCGATAATTTCCACGGGCGTAGAGGGGCCTGCAACTTTGATGCGCATGCCCTTATCGTTGGTCATAACGCGAACACGACCGACGGTTGCACCTGCGACGAGAACATCCCCCGCATGCAGTGTACCGTTCTGCACCAAAACGGAAGCAACGGGGCCACGTCCCTTGTCAAGCTTCGCCTCAATAACAGTACCCTTCGCTTCGCGGTTGGGGTTTGCCTTCAAGTCAGCCATTTCGGAAACAAGAATGATCATTTCCAGCAACTGATCGATACCTTCGTGCTTCATTGCGGAAACGGGAACACAGATGGTGTCACCGCCCCATTCCTCGGGCACCAGCTCATGCTCGGTCAGAGCCTGCATGACACGGTCATAGTTTGCGGTGGGTTTATCCATTTTATTTACGGCAACAATGATGGGAACATTTGCCGCTTTTGCGTGATTGATGGCTTCCACCGTCTGCGGCATAATACCGTCATCGGCTGCGACCACGATAATGGCAACGTCGGTCACCTGAGAGCCGCGGGCGCGCATTGCGGTAAATGCGGCATGACCGGGGGTATCCAGGAAAGTAATATCATGATCGTTGACATGGATACTGTAAGCACCGATATGCTGCGTAATACCACCGGCTTCCCCTGCGGTAACGTTGGTATTGCGGATGGCATCCAAAAGGGAGGTCTTACCGTGGTCAACGTGCCCCATAACCACCACAACGGGGGGACGGGTTTCCAACTCGGAAGCTTCGTCTTCATGATCATTGAAGAGCTGCTCTTCTATGGTAACAACCACTTCTTTTGTGACCTTTGCACCCAGTTCTTCGGCGACCAAAGCGGCGGTGTCGTAATCAATGATTTGGGAGGCACCTGCCATAATACCCAGTTCCATCAACTTTTTCACCACTTCCACGTTGGTGGTGCGCAATTTTGCGGAAAGCTCGCTGACCGAAAGGCTTTCGGGAAGAACCACATTGCTCAGGTGCTTCTTCTTATCCTTTTCGTACTGCTCCATACGCTTGAGCTTCGCCTGCTCGTCTTCCTTCTTACTGCGGAAGTTCTGCTTTTTATTGTTCTTCTGCTTAATTTTCTGCTTACTCTTGCCGTAGTCCTGATTTCCCTTATTGCCCACAATATCGTCCAGGCGGGAATCATACTTGGCCTGATTGAAATCGGCGGCGTTGCGGGTGTCAACCACCATAACATCACGACCGTAACCTGAGCTCTTTTCCTCACCGGAAACGATATTCACACTGCCCTTGGTCTGATCCTGCTTTGCAGGGAATTCCACACGCTTGAGATTATCGCGCTTGGCAGCGGGCTTCTTTGCGGCAGCAGCCTGCTGACGGGCCTTTTTGGCTTCGGCCTCGGCGGCCTTCTTTTCTTCCATCTCTTTCTTACGGGCGGCAACTTCGGCGGCCTTCTTTGCAGCCTCCTCTTCTGCCTTCTTGCGAGCAGCTTCCTCCGCACGGCGACGCTCTTCTGCGGCGGCGGCTTCCTCAGCCTTACGACGCGCCTCTTCTGCCTTAGCTGCCTTTTCTTCTTTCAGACGACGCTGCTTTTCAGCATAGGTTTCCTTTCCGACATAGGCCTGGAAATAAAGGGCCAAAGATTCGATCTGATTCTTCTCAATCAAGAAATCGAACAGATAATTCAACTGATCCGCCGTCAGGACAGCCTGCTGATTGGCGGGGGCCGCACCGAAACGGGCCGACAACAGATCCATAACCTCCTGGGGCTTCATATTAAAATCTTTTCCGAATTCGCGAACGCGATATTTCTGATAACTCATTCGTTCTCCTCCTGCAATTCCAATTTTTTCCGAAGGATACCGGCAAACCCGGCATCAATGACCGCAATCACGGCGGCCTTACTGCATCCGACGGAGCGTCCCAACTGTTCTTTGGTGAGAGGCAGAGTGATGCAAGGATCGGTACGCTCCCCGAGGACCCGCTTCACACGAGGGGATGCGTCCTGCGCATAAAGGATCAGCGCCACAGGCTTCCGATAGGATTCGATGGATTTCAATCCCAACAAGAGCTTCCCCGCACGGCGGGCAAGACCCAGGGTGGAAAGAAAGCTATTCACTCAAACCCGCCTCCTTCAAAAGAGACTGATAAACCTCTTCGGGCACCGAACCGCGCAGCAGATGGGACAGACGGCGGGATTTGCAAAGCTTTTTCACACAGTCGGCCTGACGGCAAACATAGGCACTTCGTCCACTGCATTGATCTCCGGAATCGAATATCAAGGTTCCGTCCTTCTGCAAAGTAATGCGGATGAATTCGTGCTCATCCCGACGGGCACGAAGCCCGCAGGCGGCACACATACGCACCTTGGCACCCTTATGTCGGATACTTTTTTTCATAATATTATTCCGCAATAATGTCGATATGATAATTTGTCAGACCCGCGGCAAGACGGACGTTTTGGCCGGTCTTACCGATGGCAAGGGACAGCTGATCCGCAGCAACGGAGACTTGACAGGTACGGTCATTCTTGTTGATCTCAACGATACGAACCGTTGCGGGAGAAAGGGCGGAGACAATAAATTCCTCGGGTTCGGGGCTGTATTTAATCAGGTCAATGCGTTCCCCGTTCAGTTCCGAAAGGATGGTGTTGATACGCATCTGCTTGGGACCGATGCAGGCACCCACGGGATCGACATCGGGATTCTTGGACCAGACGGCGACCTTGGAACGGGAACCGGCCTCACGGGCGATGGACATGATACGAACCGTACCGTCGGAAACCTCGGGAATTTCCACCTGGAACAGACGACGAAGGAATTCCGCATTGGTGCGGGAGAGAACAATTTCCTGGCTCTTTGCGTTGCGACGGATATCGGAAACGCAGACCTTGACATGGTCCCCGTCACGGAAGGTTTCGCCGGGAATCTGATCCCGATAATTCAGAGGCAGAGAATAACCGTTGATGTTGAGGTAAACCACACGGTTAAATTCATCCACACGGTCCACGGTACCGGTAACAATACAACCCTTCTGACCTTCAAATTCGTTGATCAAAGAGCCGTTGACCGCTTCGTTGATTCCCTGAACAATCACGTTCTTACCGACCTTTGCCGCAATACGGCCCACATCGGTGGGATCAACCTGCTCACGGAGATAATCGCCCAGTTGATAATGGGAAGAAACGGCATGCGCCTCTTCCAAGGAAGCTTCAATCGAGGGATCCTGAACCTCGTCCACGATCAGACGCTTGATGAAAACTTCAATGGTCTTCTTTTCTTCGTCAAACACAACGTCCACATTCTCGGCGGGAACGCTGCGATCACGCTTCACCGCAGATGCGATGGCGGCGCGAATCTTTTCGAGCATGTACTTGGGGGGAATCCCCTTCTCCTGCTGGAGCGCTTCGAGTGCTTTGTAAAATTCTTCGTTCATTTTTGCCTTTTACCTCCGCTTAGATCAAATCTATTCTGATTTTTGAAATATTTTTTCGCTGAATAACTACAGTCTTCTCTCCCACAGACAGGGTGAGGTCCTCATCGGTCACACCGTCCAAAAGAGCGTTAAATTTTTTGGGGAGATCCTGCTCGCCCTTGTAAAGACGGATTTCCGCTTCTCTGCCGAGAAAACGGGAAACGTGCTCCGTTGTTTTCAGATCCCGGATCAGGCCCGCAGAGCAGATTTCCAGATGATAACTCTGAGGAATGGGATCCGCTTCGTCCAAAAGGGGATCCAGCGCACGGGATACCGCCTCACAGTCCTCAATACCGATTCCGCCGTCTTCCCGATCAATATAGACCCGAAGAAACCATTCGGAACCTTCCTTGACAAATTCAATGTCCCACAAAATCAGACCTTGCGCCTCGGTGATGGGCAAAACCAAGGGGCGAACGACATCGGAAACTGCCATAATGCATCCTTTCCGGAGAAAAACTCCATACAAAACTCGAAGAGCGGAATTCTGTTCCGCTCTTCGATAAGTATTATACCATATTATAGGCAAAAAAGCAAGAGTCATACACAAAAACTTTAGAAAAAAGACAAGAACAAACAATCGGGTATCTCAAATTCAAAATTTCGAAGTTTTTTTGTTTCACTTTTGCAACAGATTGATCTTAAACAAACAGGCTGCATTCTCGGAAGTGATACGAGCAACTTCCTCCACGGAAAGGTTTTTCACGCGGGCAATTACTTCTGCGACGGAACGGACATTGCGGGGATCGTTGCGGTCTTTCTGATGAGGAACGGGAGCAAGATAGGGAGAATCTGTTTCGATCAAGATCCGTTCCATGGGCAGTTTTTCAATGGCAAGAATGGATTTACGGGCTCCCTGATAGGTTACAACACCCGTAAAGGAGCAATAGAAGCCGATTTTGACCAACTCCATCGCCATTTCCGCCGAGGAAGAATAGCAATGAAACACACCCCTCACGCCACTTTTGTTCACCGCATCAAAGCACTCCTTATGGGCTTCTCGGTCGTGGACGATCACGGGGAGATTCAATTCCCTTGCAAGGTAAAGCTGCTGATAGAACCAATAGCGTTGCGTATCCCGCTCGATCAGATCCTTATACCAATAGAAATCCAAACCAATCTCACCGATGGCAACACATTTTTCCTGCTCCGCAAGATCAGCAAGATCATCAATGGTTTTGTCGGTCATGGTCCCGATCTCTCCGGGATGAACCCCCGCCGCAAAGTATATATTTGAATGCTCACAAGCAATTTTCATGGCATTGCGGGAGGATTCCAAGGAAGAGCCGGGGACCAACACATGGGAGATTCCTGTGGCGGGAAGGGATGAAATCAATTCCTCCCGATCAGCATCAAAGCGCACATCGTCCAAATGGGCATGGGTGTCAAAAAACATAACAAACCTCAAAAACGAAGGACCCTTGCGGGTCCCTCGCGTTATAAAACTCAGTGAATGCGGTCGCCGGGCACGGAATCATCGGCAAACATAACCTTGATCTGATCTCCCTGGCCGGAAGCAAGGATCATACCGAAGCTTTCCAATCCGAAAATCACAGCGGGCTTCAGATTCTTCACCACAACCACGTTGTGCCCGATCAGATCGGCAGGAGCATAGGCCTTGGCGATGCCCGAAACAATCTGACGTTCTTCGTTACCGAAGGAAACCTTAAGTTTCAGCAGTTTTTCGCTCTTTTCTACGGGAGAACATTCCAGAATCTTCGCAACGGAAAGCTCCACGTTCATGAAATCTTCAAAGCTGATTTCTGCAGCGGGAGCAGGCTCTTCGACCTTCTTTTTCTTTTCCTTCTTGGCAGGCTTTGGCGCGGGAACGGCATCTTCACCCAAACCGACAGCAGCCAGTTCCTTTTTAATATCGATGCGGGGGAACAGAGCCTCGCAGGCCGTAACGGTGAATTCGGCGGGAAGCATGCCTTCGGAGCAGCACTTGTCCCAATCCACAACCTCGGCACCGATGCAGGACAAAATCTTTGCACAGGTATCGGGCATAAAGGGAACCAGAAGGTTTGCAACCACACGAATGGCTTCGAACAGATTGGCCATAACGGTAGCCAAACGGTCAGCGTTTGCGGGATCCTTCGCAAGAGCCCAGGGAGCGGTCTCGTCAATATACTTATTGGCGCGGGAGACCAACTTGAAGATCTCGGTCAAAGCAGAAGAAAACGCCATCGCATCCATATGAGGCTTCGCACACTCCACCGCAGTACGGGTAAGGGTCAAAAGCTCTTCATCGATGGGATCGGCCACACGGGCGGCGGGAATGGTGCCGTTGAAATATTTATGTGCCATGGCAACGGTTCTGGAAACAAGATTCCCCAGATCGTTTGCAAGGTCGGTGTTGATGCGGGTCATAAGCCCCTCATAGGTGTATTCCCCGTCGGAACCGAAGGGCATTTCACGAAGCAGGAAGTAACGAACCGCATCACGGCCGAAATGCTCCGCAAGGAAGATGGGATCCACGATGCACGCAGCTCCTGAGGCCTTACTCTTGGAAACCTTGTCGCCGTTCATCTGCAACCAGCCGTGTCCGTAGACCTGTTTGGGCAACTCAATGCCCAATGCCATCAGAACGGCAAACCAAATCACCGTATGGAAGCGGACAATATCCTTCCCTACCAGATGGATGTCGGCGGGCCAGTATTTCTTCATCAGGCTGTCATCGTCGGACTTATAACCAAGGGCGGTCAGATAGTTGGACAGAGCATCGATCCAGACATACGCCACATGCTTTTCATCAAAGGGAAGAGGAACTCCCCATTTGATGGTGGTGCGGGAGACACAAAGATCGCGCAAACCGGTCTTGAGGAAATTATTGATCATCTCCGCCGCACGACCTTCGGGCTGCAGAAGATGGGGGTTGTTTTCCAAAAGCTCGATCAGCTTATCCTGATATTTGGAAAGACGGAAGAAATAGCTTTCCTCCTTTGCTTTTTCCACGGGACGTCCGCAGTCGGGGCATTTACCGTCTACCAGTTGAGATTCGGTCCAAAAGGCTTCGCAGGGGGAGCAATAGAGCCCTTCGTATTCGCTCTTGTAAATCTCACCCTTGTCATAGAGCTCCTGATAAATCTTCTGTACTGCGGCAACGTGATAATCGTCGGAGGTACGGATAAACTTATCGTACCGAATTCCGAGAACTTCCCAAATATTTTTAATATCGGCAACGATCTCATCGGTGAATTCCTTGGGGGTCTTCCCTGCCTCCTGAGCCTTGCGCTCCACTTTCTGACCATGCTCATCGGTGCCGGTAAGCATCATGACGTCATATCCGCACATGCGCTTATAGCGAGCCATGGTATCGGCAGCAACGGTGGTATAAGAGTTCCCGATGTGAAGGTGTCCCGATGTGTAGTAGATCGGCGTGGTAATGTAAAATGTCTTTTTTTCGTTAGACATAGCAACCTCCTGTGCGCAAATGAGCGCAAAAATGGTGCAAGAGCACATAATAATCCTTATTATACCAAATTCCACCGTAAAAATCAAGTACTTTTTTCGGAAAGATTGCAAAATATTCGAAAAATGGAGAAAAAGGCTTGACATTTTTTGATTCGCAAGTATAATAAAACTATAAACTGAAGGAGAAGTGTATGAAACATGTTGCGATTTGTCTGATTCTCATCAGTCTTTTCCTGTCCCTCACGGGTTGCTCGGAACCCTTGGATCTGACGGGAAAGGATGCAGGACAACAGATCCTGTCCCTGTCCTCCGATCCGGAGCCCTATTTGGGACGGGAGATTGTTTTTGCCGGATATTATACCGTGGAAGAATTTGGGGACACATATCATTATGTGCTGCTGGACGAAGGAACCGACGGTGAAAACATCGGCTTTGAAATTCGCTGGGACGGATCCTATCCCGCCCCCGGAACCCCGGTCAAGGTGAGAGGAATCCTGAGCACAGTCACCGAATACGGTCAGAATTATATCTATCTCAAGCTCTCGGAGCTCACGGTATTGAAGCAGATGGAGTAGAAAAATTCCGACAAATTTATGAAAACTATGGATTTTATTGTATTATTATGCTATAATATTATTTATTACGTCGTAGTGAAAGGAACCCCTCATGGACAAGAAGATGTTCAGAAGCATTGCTCTGCTTCTCGGGATTGCTGCCCTTCTGGCCCTGGCGGTGCTCAGAATCCACACCGTTCTGTATATCATACACGTTCTGATCTCCGTGCTGATGCCTGCCGTTGTGGGCTTGATCATCGCACTGATTCTGGATCGCCCCTTCGAATGGTTTCGGAAAAAATATTTATTGGTGTTTAAAAAGAGCAACCGCAAACACGGTCTTTCCACCGGTCTTGCCGTTGCAAGCACTTACATTGCCGTTTTTGCGTTTATCATTCTGTTTTTTGTCATCGTTGCACCGAAAATTTTGAGCAGCGTGGCAGAGCTGATCTCCAACACCGAAGTATATGTGGAAAAGGTGGAGCAGGCAATTAACAGCTTCATCGCATCCAGCGAATCCTTGAGCGGAAAGATTGACCCTCTGGATCTCAGCGGTGTGGACGAATGGCTTGCAAACGCCGCAAGCAAACTCACAGAGCTGGCAAAGAGCCGCCTGCCCGAGGTAATTCATATTGCATCGGAAATTGTGGAAGGTGTGGTCACCACCGTTCTCGGCATCATCCTTTCGGTCTACATTCTTCTCAGCCGTCACCGTATGAAGTGGCAGGCAAAGAAAATCGTGTATGCCCTTCTTCCCCAAAAGATTGCGGACTTCATCCGCGATGTGGCAAAGCTGTCAGCCAGAACCTTCTCGAATTATATTTCCGGCCGAATTCTCGATTCTGTAATTGTCGGCGTCCTCTGCTTCATCGGCATGGCGATCTTCCGCTTTGAATATGCGGCATTGATCAGCTTTATGGTGGGTGTCACAAACTTCATTCCCATGATCGGACCCGCCCTCGGAATCATTCCCTCCGCCATCATTCTTCTCTTGGTCAGCCCCGTACAATGCTTCTGGTTCCTTGTATTTGTTTGTCTTCTTATGTTCCTGGATAGCAATCTTATCGACCTTCGCATTTCGGGCGAGGCCACAGGTCTGCCTCCTCTGTTCGTGCTGATTGCCGTAATTGTGGGTGGTGCCCTCTTTGGATTTGTTGGCTTCATTCTTACCGTTCCCTCCTGCGCCGTTCTCTACACTGTTGCAAAACGCATGATTACCCACATCTGCGCAAAGAAGGACATTCCCCTGGACGATGAGCCCTTCACAGATCCTCCGAAAAAAAAGAAAATCCCCTTCCCGAAGGTTCCCGTGGAGGACGTTGAAGAATGATTTTTCATAGTCACTCGGAAGAAGAAACCAAACAACTCGGACGAAAAATGGCAAAAACCGTCACGGCAGACACGATCTGCATGTTCGGTGAAATGGGCTGCGGAAAAACCGAGTTTGTAAAAGGTTTTTTGGAAGGTCTCGGATACAATGGAGATGTAACAAGCCCCACCTTTGCCCTCTGCCACACCTATGATGCGGAAAAAACCGTTTATCATTACGATCTTTACCGCCTTTCGGGATACGACGATCTTTACTCCATCGGCTTTTTTGACCGTCCCGAAGGAACGGTAAGCCTCATTGAGTGGAGCGAAAATGCGGAAGACTATCTTCCCGAGGATGCTCTGCGGATCTATTTTACCTACGGAGACGGACCCGAGGATCGAATTCTCCGTTGGGAGGAAAACGAATGAACATATTGGCATTTGATGCATCGACTTTGGCCTGCTCCGCCTGTGTCATGCAGGACGGAAAAATCCTTTCGTCCCGCTATCTGAATACAGGTCTGACCCACAGTCAAACTCTGTTGCCCCTCATTGAAAGCGTTCTTTCCGACGCAAAAATCACTGTCGACATGCTGGACTGCATTGCCGTTACGGTAGGACCGGGCTCCTTTACGGGGATTAAAATCGCCGTTGCCACGGCAAAGGGGCTTGCACATAAGAACAAAACACCCTGTCTCCCCGTGTCTTCTCTGCTTGCACTGGCAAAAGGAATCGGCTTTGACGGAACCGTCTGTGCCGTGGAAGATGCGAGACGCAGTATGCTCTACAATGCAAACTTTAAAAACGGTCAGAGAATTACGGAAGACCGTCAAATTTCCGTAACGGAGTTGCTGGATACAACCGAAGGGCCGCTGCTCTTCTGCGGAGACGGAGCACACATTGCCGTAAAAGAGGCACAGAAACGGGGAATTGACGTTTACGAAGCAACTCCCGACCGCATGTTCATCCGCGCAGAAACTGTAGCATTTATTGCCGCAGAAGCAAGCGAGAGTGAGCTGCTTTCTCCCGACAAACTGGAGCCTGCATATCTGCGGCTTCCCCAGGCAGAACGGGAACGAATCGAACAGGAAAAACAATCAAACCGAAAGGACGATAATACACTATGAATCTTGTTATTGCCAGCGATCACGCGGGTTACGCGATGAAAGAAAACGTAAAAAAGTATCTTCTGGAGCAAGGCCACAAGGTCATCGACTGCGGAACCGACAGCGAAGCCTCCTGCGACTACCCCATCTTTGCGAAGGCTCTCTGTAAAGAAATTAACAATGGCGCCGCTGAGTTGGGTATTCTGATCTGCGGAACAGGTATTGGAATGTCCATGGCCGCAAACAAAGTGAAGGGCATCCGTGCGGCGGTCTGCTCCGACTATTTCTCCACAAAATTCACCCGTGCCCACAACAACACGAATGTTATGTGCATCGGCGCCCGTGTCATGGGAGAAGGCCTGGCCTTGGAACTGATTGAAGTGTTCCTCAACACTCCCTTCGAAGGCGGCAAGCATCTGCGCCGCGTTAATATGCTTGAGGACTAAAAAAACAATCATCTGCGGGCGGGGAAATCTCCGTCCGCTTTTTATGTGACACAAAAATAACGTATTTGAAAAATAATTATCCCGAAAAAACGAGTTATAATAGAGTTATAAACTGTAAAAAGGATGGACCGTTCATGGATTACAATCCCTATACTCCACCTCAACCCACAACGGAAATTCCCGTTCCGAAAAAAGAAAAGAAATCACCTGCGACCGCCATTGCGGTGGTAGCGCTGATCTTGTGTATTGCGTTGCTGGGAGGATTGATTTTTACCATATGGCATTTTACCGAGGAAAATCAACGTCTTGCCGACGAATACGAGAAACTTCTGGAGGAATCTTTAGAAGAAAAGAAAGAAGATCAACCGAAACAATCCAAAGGTAACACCGTTTCCTCTGAAGATCTTCAAAATGCACAGATCACAATTGATGAAAACTCCTATGCAATCTCCACCGTGGTCACCGCTGTGCGACCTTCCATTGTTTGTGTCTGCGTCACCGTCCCCTCTCAGACGGTCAGCAACGGTTTTATGCAATACCAGACCCAAGCGGCCACATCCACCGGGTCAGGGATCATTTGGTCGGAGGACGGCTATATTATAACAAATCAACATGTTATTGAATATGCCCAGCAGTACAAATCTGCCTTTATCACCATTCTTCTCGACGACGGAACAGAATTGGATGCGGAGCTGATTGCGGCAGATGCCCAGACCGATCTTGCCCTTCTGAAGGTGTCGCCCACATCTTCTCTTCCCTCCGCAACCATCGGATCCTCCGCAAATCTTTTGGTGGGGCAAACCGCCATTGCCATCGGCAACCCTTTGGGCGTTGAATACGCCAACAGTGTTACGGTGGGCATCGTCAGCGGTTTGAACCGTCAGGTCAGCGGAGAAAACGGTGTCTCGACCATGATCCAGACCGATGCGGCGGTCAACCCCGGCAACAGCGGCGGTGCGCTGGTGGATGCGGCAGGAAAAGTAATCGGTGTGGTTTCCGCAAAAATTTCCGACACCTCTGTAGAGGGCATCGGCTTTGCTATTCCCATTGATGATGCAATCAACATCATCAACAGCCTCAAGGAATACGGCTATGTCAAGGGGCGTCCCGCAACGGGCATTGCCGAAGGCACGCAGATCACAGAATCCATGTCCCGCAGATACCGTCTGCCCGTAGGATTTTATGTAACATCCGTTACAAAAGGAAGCGCCGCAGAGGAAGCGGGCATCCGTCAATACGACATCATTCTTTCCTTTGACGACAAGGAAATCTCCACGCTGGATGAGATCGAAGCCCTCAAAAAAGAGCATGCCGTAGGCGATACGGTAAAAATCACCTATTACCGTTCGGGAAAGACCTACGAGGCAACCCTTACCCTGACAGAAGACAAAGGATAATTTTTCAAACAGAACACAGCGCATATTCCCATTTCGACGGGGAAAAATGATCTCGGTGAGGTGAGAATATGAAAGCTGAAATCAACAAGTCCGGCTGCATCAGTTGCGGCATCTGCGCCGATATCTGCCCCGAGGTCTTCCATCAGGAAGGGCACGAAAAAGCCAGCGTAAAGGTGCGAGAAATCCCCATCAAACTGAAAAACGAAGCGGAAACCGCGGAGGAACAATGTCCTACCAACGTCATTAAAATCCGCAAATAAACACCAAGGACCCGAAGGCATTCAAGCCCCGGGTCCTTTGATTTTACGCTCTATCTCCGAAAAAACATGATCATCAGGGTGATCCTCGCAGTCACGAATCTTTCGAACAACGAATGAAAGGCCGATCCGAGGTTTCAAAGTCCGTACCCAAACGTCCGGGCAAAGCTTTTTAAAGTAATGAAATCTGAAAAAGTATACACACATCAAACAAAACAGGACTCCGATCAGAAAGAAAATTAGCCCCTCTGAAAAAGAATACCGAACCGAAGTATTGTCGATATTCATGTTGTAAAGAAAAACCTCATGCAAAACAACAGAAACTTCAACATCCGAGATATTGCAAAACAAAGATTGATAATGAGGTATTTGCTCTTCACTCTTTACAAAAACCAAAACACGGTTATTCACAACATCGACCATCGCAGAAACAAACCCCGATGACGCTACGCTATCAGGATGAATTTGAATTTGATTCAGGACTTGATCAAGCTCGTTGTAGGAATAAACCCCGTTACGAAACGCTACAGAATCCTCTCTTAACAATGCAACAAGCTCATTTTTTCGCTCTTGAGAAACATTTATCAGGTCGACAAGCACAATCACGGGAACCCCGTCCTCTCCAAGGTAAATTCCCCCAACGTCTTCCGGATAGCCACCGTATTCCCACGCAAGACGGAGCCCGTCCCAAGTATAGGGAGACAAAGTCTCAACATCGGAAGACGCATTTGACTCCGAATTTGGTTTCTCCTCGTGAGCACAGGAAGAAAAGAACAGAAGAATCACTGCCAAAATCAAAAAAATACGTTTCATCATTCGTCCTCCATAAAATTGCGAAGTGTTGTCAAGGTTTTTCGATATCGCCAAAGGACCGTACCGAGGGGTATGTGCAAAATATCAGATATTTCCCGAAAACGCAATCCGCCATAAATATGCATTACAAGGATTTCCCGATCTCGGTTAGGCAAACGGGAAATCACTTCTCTCAAATCAAGGGAAGAATAATCGTCAAATGAATATAGATTCTCAACAACAGATGAATCAAGACTTTCCACCGTTTTTCGGCTCCGTATTCGGTCTACCGCCAAATTACGCGTAACAGCAAAGACCCATGCTCGTAGATTTTCGATCCCATGATCCGCAGGAAGATAATATAGCTTCAAAAAGACATCCTGAGTCACTTCTTCCGCATCGGAACGGTTGTTTAACAACCGAAGAGCCACGGTATATACGGGACATTTAAATTCTTCATATAGAAGGCGAAAGGCGTTGTAGTCGCCTCGACACACAGCATTCAACAATACTTTCAACGATTCTGAATCCATCCTCGCTCCTCCCTTCAAAAACGATGACGAAGTATAACTTAAGTTTATTGGAAAGACACGAAAATGTAAAAAAAAGCAGACTCTTATGGGTTTTATCCATCTTGAGTCTGCTTAAAATTATAGTTTACACTTTACACTGATCGCACTGATCTTTGTGGTCGCAGGAGGCACAGGAGGAACATTCACAGGCATGATCAAAATACCCAACCAACGAAACCTCCATGGCACCGTCGGGGGCAAGTCGGAAGCGCAACGTCTTCAACAAAGGATAAAGATCCTCGTTCTTGCAACGGGCAAGGGTGACTCCGGCATATTCCATACTGCTCATGGTGGCCTTCAGCATGGCGGTGTACCATGGCTTTGAGGTTTCTTCATCCAAAACCTCAAGACCGAAGATCTCCCCCGTTTCGTCGGAATAATAGCACTTCGCAACCAAGCGTGCATCTTCATACAGACAGAACATCTGCCGATCCAATTCCAAGGGTAAAATACGGATCATCAGCGTTTCACCACCTTTATAGCAACATTACGATCCCCGAGAATATCCTTCAACTGACTCATTAGTGTCCAGCCGGCATCCACCATACCGCCCCGATAACGGACGGTTTTCTGCTGATCGGGGAAATGGAAGAAGACTTCGTTTTTGCCGGGATATTGAGTCAAACAGGTGATGGCGGCCTGAATTCGCTCGGAATCATCGGAATCCACGCGAACATAGAGCTGCTTCACCTCTTGCAGCACCCGCTGAACCACTACAGGCTCATTGGGGTTGGAAACCGTCTCAATCTCCTGGGCAATCAGCTTGGCAGGCTCACGGCCTTCCCCTTCCTCATCATCCCGCAGAGAATCCTCAATGCTGAGTTTACCCGAAATAATGACAACATCATCCTCGTTGAGTTTCGAAGAAAGACGTTCGTAAGCCTTTCCGAATACCAAAACCTCCATAGAACCGGTCAGGTCCTCCAGTTGAAGAATTGCCATCATGGTTTCGCTCTTGGTCAGCTTACGGGTAACCTTGGTGAGAATTCCGAAGGCACGCACCTTATCGTTGTTGGAAAAGCCCTCATCTTCATCGTTGAAGGCGGCGATACGGGTAGCCTCGGTGGACTCAAACATGGGTTCATATTCGTTCATAGGATGATCGGAGAGATACAGACCCGTCACCTGCTTTTCCAGTGCCAAAAGCTCCTTTTTGGAGTATTCCGGCACATCGGGATAGCGATAAATAGCGGCAGCACTGTTCTTACGGTCCTCCTCGGTAGCCATACCAAAGAGGGAAATCTGCCCTTCCTGTTCCTCACGGATAGACACCTGCAAAGACTTGCGGATGTCCGCATAGGCGGTAATCAACTGCTTTCGGCGAAGGCCAAAGGAATCGAAGGCACCGCTTTGGATCAGACTTTCCACGGTACGAGAGTCCAAATCCTTGCTGGCCTTCATGGTCCGTTCACAGAATTCGTAGAAATTCAGGAAATTACCATGCGCTTCCCGTTCGCGGATAATATCTTCCACAATAGCTTGTCCCACGTTTTTCACGGCGGAAAGACCGTAACGGATATCCTGTCCCGAAACGGAGAAAAAGACGGAAGATTCGTTTATATCCGGTGCGAGAACGCGGATCCCCATGCGCTTACATTCGTTGATATATCCCACCATTTTATCGGGCTTATCCAGAACACTGGTCAGAAGGGCGGACATATATTCCTGGGGAAAATGACATTTAAGATATGCGGTATAATAGGTGACGAATGCGTAGGCGGCGGCGTGGGACTTATTGAAGGCGTATTTCGCAAATTCGATCATTTCATCGAAAATCGAGTTTGCAATATCGGCGGGAACGCCGTTGCGCACGGCGCCGGGCAATTCCATGGTTCCGTCCGCGGCAAATTTACCGTGAACAAAATACTGGCGCTCCTGCTCCATGACTTCCATTTTTTTCTTACCCATGGCGCGGCGCACCACGTCTGCACGTCCGAAGGAATAGCCCGCCAATTCGCGAACCACCTGCATAACCTGCTCCTGATAGACCAGACATCCGCTGGTAACCTCAAGAATCGGTTTGAGAGACTCGTGCTTATAGGTAATCTTGTCAGGGTTGTTACTGTTGTAAATGTATGCGGGAATGGAATCCATGGGACCGGGACGGTAGAGCGAAATAACGGCCGTAATATCTTCGATATTCTTCGGCTGAAGCTGGATCAGCGTCTTCTTCATGCCGCCCGATTCCAGCTGGAACACGCCGTCGGTAAACCCGTTGGAAAGCATGGCGTAGGTGTCCGGGTCATCCATATTCACCTTATTGACATCAAAGGGGCCGATCTTTTTGCGGATCTGCACGCAGGCATCCTCGATAACCGTCAGGTTACGAAGTCCCAAAAAGTCCATTTTCAGAAGTCCCAGCTCTTCGTCAATAATCATATCGTACTGGGTAACGGGCATATCGTCCTGAATGGCCAAGGGAACATAGTCGGAGACGTCGCCGTAAGTGATAACCACACCGCAGGCATGGACCGAGGTATGGCGGGGCGCATTTTCGACGCCGGCGGAAAGATCGATCAATTCCTTGATACGGGGATCGT
>JAGAOU010000095.1 GCA_017623595.1 Clostridia bacterium | reverse complement strand
TTCCCTATGCGGGAAAGGAGACGGCGAAGCCGAGGGGCGCTCCGTTCGAAAGAGCGCTAAAAAAGCGGCAATCTTGGACGAAGCGAAACCGATAAAGTGCGCGCTTCGCATGCCTCCCTTGTGTAAAGGGAGGGGGACCGCGAAGCGGTGGAAGGATTGTTTTAAGTCAAAGGTTACTATCGTTTGCAAATAGAATATTTGAAAAAAAAACAATTTGGACTTTTTCGACAGACTGAAGCCCCGAAAGAGATTCTTTCGGGGCTTGTGTTTTGTTTCAATTTTGAAAAAAGGCGTTACATCCCGTCGGTTAAAGCGTCCGTTATAACGGTCCAGGGTTCATCGCCCGTCATATCGTTCAAACCGCCGCCTCCGCCGCTTCCGCCGCGACAAATAAAGCAGAAAACAAGGATCACCAAAACGGCACCTCCAATGTACACCCATACATCATAATATTTCCAAAAATAGTCCCACCATCCGAGGATTTCCCAATCCCGCTGCATCAATATATCTTCCACGTCGCCATGGGCAGCATAATACAGAGGGGTTTCGTCTCCACTGTATCGGGAGGACGTTTGCCCCACATAGGTTGCGTAATAATCGGCGTCTTCAACATAGGTGGTGCTGCCGTTGGATTGATAGGTTTTTCCGTCTTTACTGCAATAATAGGCAACAGCTTCCCGATTTTCACTCACAAGAACAGGAACAATCTTTCCCGACGATGTATAGCACACAGCGGCAAGGGCTTCTCCATCGTTCAGCTTCACATACATGGTGTCTTCGATTTTGCAAATCACCTCTCCCGCCTTGGACACTGTTTTAAGTTTATCGGAAGCAGGAGTTTCCGGCACGGAATGGTAGAAGGGAGTGATTGAGATTTGATAAGATGCGTCGGTGAAGGTCGCCATCAAGGGGTTTTGGTAGGCAACAGAGGTCATCTGCAGATAATAGGTTCCCGCTTCCATGTCGGGAAGCGAAAGGGTCGTTGCGTAGCCTTCAATGCCGCAATATCCCCGCACGCTCTCCTTTGTAATAACGGTAGTTTTGTCCTCCGCAAACAACGTGGCATGCCAATGATAGGTATAACCGTCCCAACGCTCCTGCAAGCCCGCAAGGGTGATCCTAAGATCTCCTTTTTCCGCTACCGTAACGGGATATTGCTTTATTTCTTCGGGGTTGGAAAGGTTGTCCGTTATTTGTTGGGTTTCCACAAGCACAGGCGCACTGTCCTGCGGTTCTTCCGCCTTAAACGAAAGCAAAAAAAGACTTGCAACCAGAGAAACAAGAACTGCGAGGGTAAGGGTCTTAAAAAAGTATTTCATAAGACACACTCCTTTGTTATATAAAAAAATTTCCGATTTCATTGGCATTCCCGAATCGTTTTTAAAAGCTTCGTCACTTGACGGCGGTTGCGCAGAATAATACGGGTCACGGATGGGTCGGCGGCGGCAATGCGGGAAAGCATTTTTTCACGGGTGGTTTTGTTGAAGTTCCGGACATACTTCAAAAACGCCCAATCGAAGCGCTCGGGGCAGCCCGCCCCCATGTCGAGACGCACCTTTCCGTGGGTGGTAATCACCCGCTTCAAGACGCCACGCAGGCAGGCAAAGGAAGAAAAATCCAAATAAATCACCGTATCGCAATATTGCAGACGAGTGGAAAGGGTGCGACCGAAATTGCCGTCGATAATCCATTGGGGTTTGCGCAATTCCTCCAAAACCAGCGCATCGAATTCGTCCTTTTCCCGTTCCTTCCAATCGGGAAGCCAGAAAAGAGCATCCAAATGCACAAGCGGAAGATTCAATTGCTCCGCCAACTGCCGTGCCATCGTACTCTTTCCCGCACCGGGGCATCCGACAATCAAAACCCGTTCCATAAACGTCCTCCTATTACAGCAAAGTAGGATGAAAAACCGCCGAAAGAAGGGCTCTCGGCGGTTATTTATCTTGGGTAAAATCCGACGCGTACCGTGAGTACGCGAGGGAGAGTAATCTGTAAAAAACCTTTTGCCTTGCCTCACGGAGTCAAAACGGAAGGTATTTGCGGCTGCAGGCGACCCGACGCGTACCGTGAGTACGCGAGGGAAGCGGTCTGCCGCAAAGACCGACGTTTTTACTTCGTGAGAAGTTCTGCGATCTGGATGGCGTTCGTAGCCGCACCTTTGCGCACCTGATCGCCACAGCACCACAGAACAATGCCGTGATCATCGGTCAGATCCTCGCGAATACGGCCCACAAAGACAAGATCCTGATCGGAGGTGTCGAGGGGCATAGGATACTTCTTCTCGGCGGGATTGTCAACCAAAACGCAGCCGGGAGCCTTTGCAATGGCATCTTTGACCTGTTCTACGGTCAGTTTGTCAACAGTTTTAACGGTGGCCATGATGGAGTGGGAACGAACCACGGGAACACGGACGCAGGTGCAGGAAACGGTGAGTTCGGGCAGGTGCATAATCTTGCGGCCTTCGTTCTGCATCTTCATTTCCTCGGTGGTGTATCCGTCATCATTGAATCCGCCGATCTGAGGAATCAGATTTGCGGCGATTTGATAGGGGAAGGTTTCGCAAACGATAGGCTTGCCTTCTGCCAAAGCCTTGGTCTGAGCTTCCAGCTCCACAGGACCTGCGGCACCTGCTCCGCTGACCGCCTGATAGGTGGAAGCAACCATGGAGCGGATGGGAGACAGCTGATTGATGGCATTGACCGCCACAAGGGTAATGATGGTGGAGCAGTTGGGGTTGGAAATGATGCCCTTATTGTTCTTGACATCGTCACCGTTGATCTCGGGAACAATCAGGGGAACCTCGGGATCCATGCGGAAGGCACTGGAGTTGTCAACAAAGACAGCGCCGGCCTTGACGATGTGGGGAGCCAGTTCCTTGGCAACGGCATTGGTAGAAGCACCGAGAACGATGTCCATGCCTTCAAAGGCGGTGGGGCAGGCCTCGGCAACGGCAATTTTTTCGCCCTTGAATTCAATCAGTTTCCCCACGCTGCGGGACGAAGCCAACAGACGAAGCTCACCGATGGGAAAATCACGCTCTTCCAGAACCTTGAGCATTTCACGCCCCACGGCGCCGGTAGCACCGAGAATGGCGACGTTAAATTTTTTCATACTATATTCCTCCAAAAACGGTATTGTAATCAAGTGAAGCTATTGTAAAGGACGCGGATAGTCTTCTTGAAGTCCTGGTCCTGCACGCCGATGATGATGCTGATCTCGTCGGCCCCCTGCTCGATCATGCGGATATTGATATTGCTCTGCCCCAAGGTGGCGAACAGACGTCCCGAAACACCCACGTTGGAAGCCATACGACGTCCCACAACGGCAATAAGGCTGATACCGTGATCGATTTTTACACGGTCGGGAGACAGGACAGCATGGATTTCTTCGGTCAGATCGTGAAGGCAGGATTCCACGGAGGCGGTGGAAACCACCATGGAGAAGGAATCGATACTGGATGTGATGTGTTCTACGGTAATACCGTATTTTTCCGCCACCTTCAGGGCGTGACGGATAAAGCCCGGCTCGGAATTCATCCGTGCCTTTGTTATGGTGAGAATAGAATAATGCTTGCGCCCCGTAATCCCCGTAACAAAACGTTTTTTATCCTCTTCACTCTCGGTTTCGAAATCTTCCAGAATCAAAGTTCCGAGAGCTGTGGGATCGTTGGTATTTTTAATGTAAAGGGGGATATTCTTCTGACGGATGGGAAACACCGTTTCCTCATGAAGCACGTCTGCGCCCATGTAAGAAAGCTCCCGCAGCTCGCTGAAGGTGACCTGCTCGATGGGTCGGGGATTTTCCACAATACGGGGATCTGCCATCAAAATGCCCGAAACATCGGTCCAGTTCTCATAGGCATCCGCATCCAGTGCGGCGGCGGCGATGGCACCCGTCACGTCACTTCCCCCACGGGAGAAGGTTTTGATGTCGCCGTCGGGCAATGCGCCGTAAAAGCCGGGAAGAACCGCCTTTTTGGCGTGGGCAAAAAGTTTATGCAGGGTGGCGTAAGATTTCTCAAAATCCACCTTGCCGTCATAGTTAAAGCAGAGCCAATCCTTGGAATCGATAAAGGTATAGCCCAGATATTCCGCCATGAGTTTTGCATTGAGATACTCTCCGCGGGAAACAATATAGTCCACCGACGCAGCCTTGTTCATGGAGGCCTTGACCGAGGTCAGCTCGGTCTCCAAATCCAGGGTCAGGCCGCATCCTGCGGCGATCTGACGGTAGCGCTCGGCGATATCCTCAAACACATCGTCAAAGGACGCATTGTATTTGATATGGGCATGACAAATGTAAAGAAGATCGGTGACCTTATTGTCTTCCTTGAACCGCTTGCCGGGGGCGGAAACCACCACGACCTTGCGGTCGGGATCGGCCTCCACGATGGCCTTGACACGGGCAAACTGTTCTGCGGAAGCAAGAGAAGAGCCTCCGAATTTGACCACTTTCAGCATAAATATATTCCTCAATCTCCGCAATATGCGGTATTGTTATTCTGCAAAGGCCGCCACAAAGGTTCCTTCGGGGAGGGTTTTGTACAGATCCTGAGCGGCACAAACCGATATGGAATCGGTCAGGGTAACGGCACCGTCGGGGGTGCGGACGTAGTAGCGGAAGAAGGTGCGGGAATTATCCACCGCTGCTTCCTTGTAAACATAAGCGACCTCGGGAGTGGCTTCCGCCAGATCCAGCATATCCTGCACCAGTGCAAAGCCCGTGGGATCCTTTCCCGCGCCCTGCCCGTAGAAGGCCAAATCTCCCACACGATCTCCCGTCAACTGCACCAGATTGAAATTCTTCTCCACCGACGCAAACAAACTGTGAGAGGAAACCAGGGTGGGCTGAACAAAGAGGGAAACCGCCCCATCTTCATGCAGACGGTAATTTCCGAGAAGCTTGCAGGTCAACCCCTGCGCCTTCATCCACTCAAAATCGCACTTGCGGATATAGCGAATTCCGAAGGCGGGGATTTCTTCGGGGGCAGCAGTCAGCCCCGTTGCCACATTGCAGGAAAGGGCGATCTTATAGCGAACATCCAGTCCGTCAATATCGGAGGAGGGATCTTTTTCCGCATAGCCGAGGGCCTGAGCTTCCGCCAAAACATCATCGAAATCTGCGGCTTTTTGATCCATTTTGTCGAGAATGAAGTTGGTAGTGCCGTTGAGAATCCCTTGGATCTTGCGAATTTGTCCGCCCCGTGCCGTGCGACGCAGGGTGGAAAGCCAGGGAATTCCACCTCCCGCCGCAGGAGTGAAGCGAATACAGACACCGTTCGCAGCCGCCGTCTCCATCAGTTCCCGATAACAATTCGCCATCAAAAGCTTGTTGGCGGTCACCACGTGCTTTCCTGCCTTCAAGGCAGAAAGAACGAACTCCCGTGCAGGATGCAGTCCTCCGATGGATTCCGCCACGATTGCGATGGAGGGGTCGGAGAGAATCTCGTTGTAATCCGTGGTCATAATTCCCTCAAACCCGGGGCGCACCGCCAGGTCGAGAACCTTTTTCACGCGCAAAGGAGTGCGGCCGTCCGCAACGGTGTCATAAGCACCCGAGCCGACCACGCCGAATCCGATAATTGCAACATCCAACATAATTTTATTTCCTTTCAAAGCCCGCAAAGGCACTAAGAGCATATGATATAATAAATTATTATATCATAGAATACGCATATTTGCAAGGGGGAAAATGTAAAAAAAGTCGCAAACTACGCAAGTTTGCGACTTTTTTCGTATCATTGTCCCTTGGAGGATGTGCTTTGCGAGGGCTTGTCAGAGCCGTCGGTGGTGGACTGAGACGGCTTATCGGAATTCTTATCGGTGGAGGTGTCAGGCTCCTTGTCGGTAGCCCCTCCCGATCCGGGGTCTTTGTCGGTGTCGGTATCCGTCACCTTGTCGGAGGTTTTGTCGGTGGAAGTGTCTGTGTCGGAGGTCTCGGAATCCGAGGTATTAACGCTCGAATCGGTGGGGGTGGAGGTATCGGTGGTGTCCCCCGAGGTTCCGCTGCCGGAACCGCTTCCCTTGCCGCCGCTTCCCTTGCCGCCGGAGCCCTTACCGCCCGTGCCCCAATGAATGGAGTCGGTACCCGATCCGCTGTCGGTATCGTTCCCCGCATCGGAGGACTCGGAGTCTCCGGAATCTCCCGTATCGCTATCGGTATCCACAACGATCAAAGAATGGGGGAACCAATCCTTCCTGCGGATACCGTTCAAATCCATATACTCCTCAAAAGAGGTATTCTCAAACAGGAACCCATGGACCAGATCTGCGGCATAATCCAGATCGTAATACACGCACTGTCCCAGCCCCTTCACATTGAGACCGGAGCTGATCACCGCCTTATCCGTGGGAATACGGGCCTGCTCCATGGCAATACCGTCCTTCAGAAGGATCATGGCAAGATCATAGATCTGGTTGTAGTCCAAAGAGGATTCAATATAGGGCAGCAGAGCCTTAATAAAATCGGGGTATTGAGAAAGCTCCAGCGTAAGAGCCTTTTGGAAGAGCTGACTCATAACGTAACGCTGGCGCAGGGTACGGCCGTAGTCTCCCCAGCCCCATTCGCCCTGAGCGATGTCCTTATGAACATCCGCATAACGGACGCGGGAATAGGCAACCGCCTGAATTCCGTTCAGATGCACCGCACCGTACCCTTGAATATGGTCAAGAGGCGTACCTCGGCTGTTATGCATTTCCCGAACCTGCCCATTGGCGTTTTCCACCTCTGCCTTGGTCATGACCGTATCGATGCCGCCCACGGCATCAATGATATGGGACATTCCCACGAAATCTACGGTGGCATAAGACAAAATGTTCAGATTAAAGACCTCGTTCAAGGTCTTTATGGCAAGGGCCGGGCCGCCAAGGCTATAGGCCGCATTGATCTTCTGATAACCGTGGCCGTCCACCCTAACCAAAGAGTCGCGCAGAACGGAAACCAAACGGATTTTTCCGCTGTTCGCGTCCACGGAAATGATCATGATGGAGTCGGACAACCCCTTCATATTATCGCTTCGGGAGTCAATGCCGAAGAGAGCAATGTTGGTAATTCCCTTCGGGAAATTGATCTTCGTGTTGACACCTAATTCCTCAGGTGTCTTTTCGGTAACATCTCCCGTAGGATCATAGGTTTCGCCGATAAAAATCAGTGTGTCGATCCAGGTCCAGATGGGAACGCCCGTCACGGCATGAACGGCAATGCTCACCAGAAGGATCAGAGAAAGCAACGCCGTGGCAATGGCAATTACAATACGGGCACCCTTGGAGCGATTGCCCCAGACGGCACCCCAAAAACCGGATTTCTTTTTGGCATGTCGCATGCCGGTTCTTCTACTCATAACTTCAAAATTCACCAAGTTTCAAAAAATGCAGAGATTCGATTTACAAAAGAGACCTGCGGAGGACTTCGATATTTTCCTCCAAGGACTGTCCCTTTGCATAAATGCTCGAGGTTCCCGCGACGAAAATATTCGCGCCCGCTTCGCTCATTTTTTTTGCGTTTTCAAAGCTGACGTTGCCGTCACACTCAATATCCACATGACCGTATCCGCAACCATCCAGCCAAGTGCGCAAACGACGAATTTTATCCAACGTTTGCGGAATCAGCTTTTGCCCCGCAAAACCGGGGTTGACGGTCATAATCAGCACCCCGTCCAAATCGGGCAGAAGCTCCTCCAAAACAGAGAGAGGTGTTGCGGGATTCAGGGCAATCATGGCCTTCGCTCCTCGCGCGCGGATGGCAGACAAGGTCGCCTGCACATGACGGCAGGCCTCATAGTGGACCGAAACATAGTCCCCTTCCCCGAAGTCGAACCAGGCAAGCTTACGCTCCGGTTCCTCAATCATCAGATGAAGATCCAAGGGAATGGAACAAGCGCCTTTGATCTTTTTCACAAAGTCTGTGCCCAGAGTATAATTCTGTACAAAGGCCCCGTCCATCACGTCAACGTGAAGATATTCGATGCCCTGCTTCTCCAGGGCTGTCAATTCCTCCCCCAGGCGCAGAAAATCTGCGCACATCAAGGAAGGAGAAATGGCTTTTTTCAATTGTGCCATACAATGCCTCAATCAATGATGATTTCGCCGACAATTCCCTTAAACAGACCGCCGATCACGTGGCAAACCTTGCCACCGGGCAAATCGAAGTCCCCGTTGCCGTGCCAATGTCCTGCAAAGATTCCCTTGATCATAGGCTCTTCCCCAATGTACTTGGTCACCTTACGGGTGGTGGCAACCACATCGTCGGGCGCCCAGAGATCCTTGTGATGAGGATTGTGATCCAATACGTTGCAATTCAAAGGAACATGGCTGAAAATGACGATAGGATAGCCCTTTGCCACTTCCTTCTGAAGCTGCTCATATTGTTCTTCGGTCCAGGTATAATATCCGTTGTCGGCGGCGATAATATTGACTCCGCCCACAATGCGGCTTTCAAAGAGCATATTGCCGCGGAAGAAGGACTGAACCTCGTCCATCTTTTCCTCCTTACGGGCGAAGGAGTCGGGCGTGCCTACCTTGGGACAGAATTCATGATTTCCGGCGCAGAACATATAGTCCTTGCCTGCCAAAATCTTGTGCGCCGCCTCATAGTTGGCATGAGACATAAAGTCCAGAATATCTCCCGTAATCACGGTGCAGTCAAAGTCCTTTGCGTATTCCATGGCCTCTTCCAGAAAGCCTACGGGATCCCGTTCGGGATAGCCCGCTTCCTTGAAGAAGGTGTTACGGCGGGCGGCGGCATGTTCCTTCATATCGTCGCCGTCCACGTCGTCGGCAAGAGACAGATGAACATCGGTCAGCTGAAGGATCTTAACAGGCTTTTCCAACCCGAAATGAAGATGAATTCGTTGGGGCTTCAGAAACATACTATCAACCTCTTTCTTGTTAGCGATCAAAGCGCATTGTTTTCTTCAAACAGTTTCAACAGTAGCTCACACGCCATCTTGATGTCCGCCGCCTGTTGTTCTCCGGTAATTTCCCGTTCAATGGTGATGGGACCATCATAGCCGATCTCCGCAAGACGCTTAATGAAGGCGGGATAATTGACCTTTCCCTGCCCCATGGCCACCTCCCGACCGAGACGACGACCGTCGGTAGGATAAAGCCCGTCCTTGCCGTGCACGTTGCGCACGTACTGACCAAACACATCCAGAGCATCCACGGGATTGCCTTTACCGTACAGAATCAGATTGGCCGGGTCCAGGTTGATCCCCACATTCTCCATGCCGATTTCCTGAATGGTTCGAAGGAGCGTGACGGGAGTCTCCTGTCCGGTTTCGAAAAGGAAATTGCACCCCTTGGTTCCGTAATATTTCACCAGATATTTCAGGCAGGTGACAATCTCCGCGTATTCGGCGGAGCAGGGGTTTTCGGGAAGATACCCGCAATGGGTGATCACATCGGTAACACCGATCTTTTGAGCAAAGTCGGCACCCTTCATCAGTTCCTTCATGCGGTCGTAACGATAAGCCGAGGGCACCAGCCCCAAAGAGGTCTGCCCCTCGTAAAAATTCCAATGGCAGGGACCTGCCCAGCCGCACCAAAGGGCGGAAACCTCAATTCCGTATTCCGCGCAGGCCGCTTTAATCTCCTCGGCAGCCTCGTCGGTAAACAGATCGGTTTTCCAGCAATTCAGCTGGCAGGAGGGAATCCCAAACTCCTTCAGACGGGCAAACTGCTCACCGATGGAACCGTTCTTCAGCCGTCCGTCCATATGTACCATACATCCAAGTCTCATAAAAAACACCGTCTTTCTTTAAGCATTCTTTTGCACCGTGCCCATTTTTTGCGCCAAAATCGTTCCCCTTCGCCCGATTCACACAGGACAGGTCCCGACGAAAAATCACAAAAAAACCCACAAAAACACTTGACAAAAATCCATTTTTATTATATACTACATTTGTGGAAAAGTCAATGACATTTTGAGGCTTTTTTTCGACAAACGGAAAGGAGGTATTTTATGCAACACCAATCCTACTATCGCATCCCCGACGGCGGCCATAATGCCTTTGCCGCAGATGACCGACCGTATCAGGTCAACGGCACGGGATTGTATCGCATTGAACGCCCCTATCTGACCAACATGCCCCAGGGACGCCCGGACTACTATCTTCAGTATTGCATCGAAGGCGGCATTACCGTCTGCGAAAACGGGCGCACCCACTCCGTTGTACCGGGCCAAATTATCATCATTCCGCCAAACACACCCTACATCTGCAAAAACGCTGCGGAAAAGGTAATTTACTATTGGATTCACTTCACGGGATGCGAGGTTGCGGGGCTGCTGAAGCGCTGCGATCTGAACTGCGGTGAGGTATATACCGTAGGTATGGGAGAGCGAATTCCCCGCCTCTTTCGCGCTCTGTTCCGAGAATACCTGTGGCGCGACCGCTGCTTTGAGGATTCCTGTCAGGCCTGCCTTGTCACCATTTTTGCGGAGCTCAGCCGCATGCGGGACATGAACAGCCAGAGCAACGAAACCGCCATGGAATCCATCTTCCGCTCCCTTTCTTTCTTTCACAATCACATCCACAAGCCCATTACCGTGGCAAAAATGGCAGAAATCGAGCATTTCAGTCCCAGCCGCTACCGCACAGTCTTCCGCCGTTGCATGGGCATGTCCCCCTCGGAATATATGACACACATGCGCATGCGCCGCGCCTGCGAGCTGCTGTCTATGGCAGACCTTTCGGTACGGGAGGTTGCAGACGCCTGCGGATACACCGACCAGCTTTACTTCAGCCGTGTCTTCCGTGCCCACTTCGGCGTCGCCCCCAGCAAGTTCCGCTCCTCGGAGGAAGAATCCGACGAAAGAAACAAAGAAACATAAAATCATATAAGAAGAACGGAGATCCTCGCAAAGAAGATCTCCGTTCTTTTTTTGCTGCAAAAACTTACTTGCTCAGTCCGTTTTCGTAGTTTTCGATCATCTTTTTGACCATCTGACCGCCGATGGAACCGGCCTGCTTAGAGGTCAGGTCGCCGTTGTAACCCTGCTTCAGGTTTACGCCCACTTCGTTAGCGGTTTCCATCTTGAACTTCTCCATCGCTTCCTTAGCGGCGGGGACTACGTGCTTATTAGCCATAACTGTTTTTCCACTCCTTATTCGCGACACGCCTTCGTGTCTTTCACGTTTTTTCGGTCTTCTCGACCGTACCCATAGTTTGACTCACAGCAAAAAAAATATCAAATGTAATTTTTGGAAGTTGAAAAAGCCGAAACCACTCGGGAAACGCAACATTTTATTTGATTCTGCGCAAAACAAAAGCGACATGACCGTTGATGCCGCTTCTGTTTTGTTGAATTAAACCGTTCACATCAGTTCGTCATAGATCGATTTCAGAGGATGCCATTGGGCATGGAGAAGGTTTGGGGCGGGGGCGGAGAATTGGGCGTAGGGGAGGTTGTAATCGCAGAGGTGCTGCACGGTCATGCAAAAGCGCCCGCCATCGGCAAAAAATTCCAGGGAGCAACGGTCTGCAAGAATACGGAGCTCTACGGGCCCCTCCTGCGCAGACAAGGGCATTTTATTCCCGCCAACGGACACTTGATTCGTATTCGGGTCCAACAAGATTTTTGCGCCGAATAACAGAAGCTCTACGGAATCTTTTCCCGAAAAACTGAGCGACAAATCCACGGGATTCACCCCAAGATCCAGCCGCAAGGTCTGCTTCAGATCGGACTCAACCGAATGGCTATCCAAATAAAGATTCTCGATTTCGCCAACGGGAAGGGCAGAGAGAACATAGCGACCTTCCCTGCGGGACAAAGACATTTCCACAGGAAACCCCATCTGCTGACTGAAACGGGAGGAAGGGATGGAAATCCGATGCCACGGGATGCGGACCACCCGTCCGTCGGGAAGTCCGGAATAACTCTGCGCTGCGTAAGAAACGTTGGAATACTGAAGGTGTTGCGGCATACTCTCCGCAACAAAGGCATCCGCCGTGAAATGCCCAACCACATAAATATCCGATGCACCGCAGAAGACCCACTTCTTCTCTCCGTCGCAGAAAAGAGGATACAAATCGGGACATTCCCGATCCCCTTCCAGCTCCAGATCACAAAAGGTCTCCCAATGCAACAAATCAACCGAAGAAAGCATGCGAAAAGAATTCTTCTCCAAATAAAGAGCCATCACATATCGCCCCAGCTCTTCCACGTACACAACCTTCGGATCCCGATTGCTGCCCACAATATGCTCTACTACAGGAGCGCTGTCGATTTTTTTCACCGTCCGCCCACCGTCCGTAGAATAGGCAAGGCGCTGGGTGTACTTCTGCCCTGCGGACAAGCGACTGTTTGCCGCCGCCGTATAATAGAGCAACAGAGGTGCCCGTCCATCCGTCCCAAAACCCGTAAGGTTTTGAGCATCTACCAAGCCGCAGCCCGAATACATAGTGCCGAAGCGATCGGGGAACAAGGCCGTATTCAAATGAGTCCAATGGAGCAGATCCTTGCTGACCGCATGGCCCCAATGCATGTTACCCCAGCGAACATCGCAGGGATTGTATTGATAAAACAGATGATATTCACCTTCATAGAAAACCAGCCCGTTGGGATCGTTGTTCCATCCGTTGGGCACGGAAAAATGGATCTGCGGACGATAAGGCTCCCGAAAAAGATCGGGCAACTCCGGAGCATCGGTCAGAGTTGCGCAAAACTCCATCTGAGGCTCGCACTGAAGCTCCACAGTTTTACCGAAAAAGGGCGATAAATCCACAACGGCGGTAAAATCGGGAGACAAAGTGTCCAAACGGCAATCCAGATCGAAAATCAGCGTTCCATCTTCATAAAAACACAACTTTTTCACCGTTGCGTTCCGATTGATCGGCAGGGTGAGAAAGGTTCGGTCAACAGTCAATATCACAAGAAAGCCCCCTTTGCGTTTTCAGTATAGCACACTTTGTCCGAAATAACAATCCTTCCGCCCGATTCTTCTTCGAAAATTCACAAAAAAAATGAACAGTTTCTTACATCTGCGGGGCAGGGGTTTACATCGGGGAGAAATTGTGCTATAATATATCCGTATGTCTATGCTTTATTAAATTCATCATCATAACAGGAGGTACTTCCAATCATGGCAGTAGTAAGAAAAAAACAGTCCATGGATGGTAACACCGCTGCGGCGCACGTATCCTATGCGTTCACCGAAGTAGCTGCCATCTACCCCATCACTCCCTCTTCCGTTATGGCAGAGCTGACCGACTCCTGGTCCGCTACCGGCCTGAAGAACATTTTCGGTGACCAAGTCAAGGTCATGGAAATGCAGTCCGAAGCGGGTGCCGCAGGTACCGTTCACGGTTCCCTTGCCGCCGGTGCTTTGACCACCACCTTCACCGCATCTCAGGGTCTTCTTCTGATGATCCCCAACATGTACAAGATCGCCGGTGAACTGCTCCCCAACGTTATTCATGTTTCCGCCCGTTGCGTAGCTTCCCACGCTCTGAACATCTTCGGTGACCATTCCGACGTTTACGCTTGCCGTCAGACCGGTTACGCCATGCTGGCAGAAAGCAATCCTCAGGAAGTTATGGACCTGGGCGCCGTTGCTCACCTGGCTACCATCAAGAGCCGCGTTCCCTTCCTGAACTTCTTCGACGGTTTCCGTACCTCTCACGAAATCCAGAAGATCGAAATCTGGGATTATGAAACCCTGGACAAGATGGTTGACAAAGAAGCCATTGCCGAATTCCGTGCCCGCGCTCTGAACCCCGAACACCCCATTCTCCGCGGTTCTGCCGAAAACGGCGACATCTTCTTCCAGCACAGAGAAGCCTGCAACAAGTATTATGATGCTCTTCCCGCCATCGTAGAAGAATATATGGACAAGGTCAACGCTGAAATCGGCACTGACTACAAGCTGTTCAACTACTACGGCGCTCCCGATGCCGATCGTGTTATCATCGCTATGGGCTCCATCTGCGACGTTACCGAAGAAGTCATCGATTATATGAACGCTCACGGCGAAAAGGTCGGTCTTGTTAAGGTTCGTCTGTACAGACCCTTTGTAGCCTCCAAGCTGGCAGAAGCCATTCCCGCTTCCGTCAAGAAGATCGCTGTCCTCGACCGCACCAAGGAACCCGGTTCTTTGGGTGAACCCCTCTATCTGGATGTTGTTACCGCTCTGGTCAATGAAGGCCGCAACATTCCCGTTTACGGCGGCCGTTACGGTCTGGGCTCCAAGGATACTCCTCCCTCCAGCATCTTCGCCGTTTACGAAAACCTGGCGAAGGACGCTCCCAAAGCTAACTTCACCATCGGCATCGTCGATGACGTAACCAACCTCTCCCTCGAAGAGAAGCCCGCTCCCGATACCGCAGCTGCCGGCACCATCGCCTGCAAGTTCTGGGGTCTGGGCGGCGACG
>JAGAOU010000094.1 GCA_017623595.1 Clostridia bacterium | reverse complement strand
TACCTCGCCTTTCCATCCTTACCGCCCGGAGGCGGCGGTCTATTTCTGTTGCACTTTCCCGGAGGTTCCCCTCGGCGGACGTTATCCGTTATCCTGCCCTGTGAAGCCCGGACTTTCCTCACGGTAGCACCTTTCGGCATCCTACCGCGCGACCGTTTGACTCGGTTACCTTTTTATTATACCACCGGGGCGGCGGAAAAGTCAAGAGTTGTCTTGCTCCTTCCCTTCCTCCGCCGTCATCTTGCGCCAAAGGGCGGCAATGACGTCCCAAAAGGCCACGACAAGACCAAAAACACCCACGATCAGGCTGATCAGGTACAGAATTTCATCCGCCGCCTGTCCGATTACGGCCAGAATCAGCGCGAACAGCAAAAGTGCAATGCCTCGGAGCGGATTTTTCATGCTCAGATCTCCTTCTTGACGTAACGGATCCGCGCCGCGGGAATGGCCGCAAGGGCGGTGATCACGATCTCGGGTATCATAAAGAGTCCGTTATACACAATGGAATAGAGGAGCGACAGTCCGAAGCCGGAGAAGGTATCGAGGATCTGCGCGCCGAGGGGGAAGCCCTCCTGAGAGAAGAACCCTTCCGCCCACAATCCGTAGAAGATGCATCCCGATACGATGTGACAGAGGTAACGGATGCCCAGGGCGAGAACGACGCCGAGGATCAGCGCCTTCATCTTGCTCTTGGCGCGGTCACGGAACAGGCCGCCCAGACCCAACGCAGTGTAGGCCAGCACGTAGTCGATAAGGCAAATGAGGATGGCCGCGCCGATGCCTTGGAAATCGTCCGTACCGGGGGTAAACAGCGCTACCACCGTGGAGTGGCCAAGGAGAAGCTGAATGATGGAGTAAACAAAGCCGCTGAACACGCCCCACTTGACCCCGTACATATAAGAAATGATGACGATGGGCAGCATAGAGGCGATGGTGAATCCGCCGCCGAAGGGCAGATTGAGGAAGGGGATGTAGGCGCAGAGCAGGGCAAGAACCGTGGCTACGGCCAGCATCATGGCGGTTGTGGTGAGTCGCTTGGTGTTGAACTTCATGTGTTTGTTTCCTTTCTTTTTTGAAAACAAAAAGATCGCACGGCCATGCCGAGCGATCCGAATTCACTAAAGTTAATCCTTACGAAACTCTTCCTACGCCGGTATTATCCGTATCAGGTTAAGGGTTCGGGCAAATGCCCATCTCAGCCGAAGCACCCCTGCTTTCCGTCATTTTGTGCGATATTTTGTTGTTGGTTTTATTGTAGCGCGCCGGTTGCGGTTTGTCAATAGGGTGCGCAAATTTTTTTGAACAGGTGTTTTTATATACATTTTTGATAAAATATACATGGGGTTAAAAAGGAGGACTTTACCCCATCTTGCGCGCCCCCGAAACGGGGCAAAAAAAGTGTGAAAAAAATAAATTTTGTGCAAAAATGACAAATCGGTATTTTTTTATCCAGAAAAACCGCCAAATCGCCCCCAAGGGGAAAAGTGCCGTTTTTGCCTGTGGAAAACTCTGTGGAAACTGAGGAAAACTCGATTCTCTCGGGAAATTTGTCCACATTTTCCACAGATGGGGTTGTGGAAAACTCGGTTTTTCCCCAAAAACCCGCGAAGCGGAAAAATTGTGGGTAGAGAAAATCACTTTTTTTGAAAATTCCTCTTGACAGAAAAACGTACCTTTTTCGCGAAAATCGACCGTGTGAGTTTTGAGGAAAAAATGAGAATTTTTTTGTGCAAAACGGAGTTTTTTTAGAATATTTTCTAAGATTTTTGCCGCTTTACACCGCTAAAGCAGCAAAAATTTTGCATATTTATTCATGATTATTTGGCGTTCGAACACCCGACGTCCGACGCAATTCGTCCCGCCCCACGCACCGTTCGTCCCTGATGCATCCGTTTCCTTTTCTTTTGTAGTATACTGACGGCGCGGGAAAGCAGAAGACCACCCGACGCCCGTTCGCAAAATAAGTCGGGAAGGTGCGTCTGTTTCCGTATAAAATAAAGGTGCGAGGGAGGACGAAAAAAATTTTCGGAAAATTTTCGTTTTCACCAAACCAAACGGCGATTTTTGACACTATATAGGTGTACGGGATATCCGAAAGCGCATGATTCAACTGAAACGCAAGATTTCCTCAACGAATGCGTTATTGATTCTTCCGCTTTGGATGTGGTATCCTACATACGAGGAAAGCCTGCGCAGGTTCTCTTATCGCCGTCGGCAAACAGGCCGCGACGGCGGCCGCCGACCACAGTCTCCCCCGGACGGGACGCCGCCCACGGGAGCAATCACCCACCCCACACACAGATATGAGAGCATCCCTTGCTCCGGAGGTATTGACTTGAAGAAAAACAAATCCATAAAGAACTTTTTTGGCCGTTATGAGGGCTATCTTTACGGTGCCGTGGCGGCGCTGATCTACGGCGTTGTAGACTGGTGGTACGGCCTCACCAGCATTTGGTACATTACCGGCTCCCTTGGCATTGTCCTTGGTCTGGTCGGCGTAATTCTGTTCGACTGCCTGCGGGTAAAGACCGACGAGTTTGACCGCTACGTGAAGGAGCGCTTGGACAAGGTGCGCGGCGCCGGCCCTTTTGAGCCGGAGGACACCTTCCGCGCTTATGCGGTCATTGGTGCGGAGAACCGCAAGGTGGCATCGGACGGTAAGGTTCGCACCGAAATTTGTCACGAGACGACCCTGAAGGTGGATCGCAAGCTGCTCCGCATTGAGTCCTACGGCGTGCACGTGCTCACCGAGGAGACGGAGTGCTTTGCGGCGGACTTTCCCATGCCCGGCGTCACCGCCAAGCAGGAGTCTGAAAGCTTCAACGACGGCAAGCGCGTCTGGCGTCAGGATTATCTGACCCTCACCGCCGCCGACGGACGAAGCTTCCGCTTCCCCGTTCCCGTCAACAGCGCGGACGTTGATCAGTTTATCGACCGCCTCACCCGCTACAATCGTGCCTGAAATGAACAAGCAGAAAGGGTGCCGCGAAAATACAGAGGAACCCCTTTTGAAAAAGAGGTTCCTCTGCACTCTTCCCGAAAACTTTTCTTGAGACCAAAGCCCCACGGGTCGGACTGTGCCGACCCGTGGGGCTTTATTGCTTCGGCGGGGAAGCCCCCGCTGGCAGCCGGGAAGGCCCGGC